>JBFYZZ010000246.1:0-4169 GCA_041309225.1 Deltaproteobacteria bacterium
GGCACCGCGGCCAGCGGGTCGGCCGCCGCCGGCCCCGCGACCCCCGCCGCGCCGGCCACCAGGAGGGCGAGCCGGAAGGGGGACGTCATCCGCGAAGGGCCACCAGGAGTCCGACCACGACGGCCGTCACCACGAGGATGGTGTAGAGGACGACGGTCCGCCGGCGACCCGTGAGGAAGGTGGGGGGCCGGTACTCCTGGTGGTGCTTGGAGCGGGACCGGCGGACCCGCATGCGCCATGCGTACTCCTCGGGGGGCAGCCATGTCTCCTGACCTCGGGAGTCGGTGTACCGCACGTAGCCCTTCTCCTCGTAGAACCGGCGTCGGATCTCCGCCTTCGCGGCGGTCAGCTCCTCCTCGCGCGCGTGCTCCCGGTGCTCCGCCCCCCGGTCACGGGCCTGGCTGCGCCGGCGCTCGAACTCCTCCAGGCGGCGCCGGTGCTCGTCCTCCAACTCGGCGCGCACGCGTGCCTCGAGCTCGGCGCGGGCGGCGTCCCGGAGATCGTCAGGCATCGGAGCCCCCGCGGTCGTGGATCTCCCTGGCCTCGTTCCACAGCTCCTTGAGCCTCGTCACGACGACCTCGTTGTCGAAGACCGCCTCGGCCCGGGCGCGGCCTGCGGCCCCCATGCGCGCGGCGAGCGGGCGGTCGTCCAGGAGGCGGGCCAGGGCGGCCTCCAGCGCCGCCCGGTCGCCGGGCGGCACCAGGAGCCCGGTCGTACCGTCGTCCACCTCCTCGGGGATGCCCGCTACGGGCGTGGCCACCACGGGGAGCCGGGCCGCCATGGCCTCGAGGATGGCCACCGGGAGGTTCTCGTGGTGGCTGGGGAGGCAGAAGACGTCGGCGTCCTGGAAGGCGGCGGTCTTCCGATCCCCCTGGAGCCAGCCCGGAGCCTCGATCGCGTGGGCGACGCCGAGGTGGCCGGCCTCGGCGAGCAGGCGCTCCACCTCCCCGTCCCCCCCGAACACGAACCGGGTGCCCGGGTGCAGGGCGAGCAGGCCGGGAGCGCAGGCGAGCAGGTCGAAGGCGCCCTTGCGGTCCCCGATGGCCCCCATGAACAGGATCGTGGCCGGCCGATCCGGCGGCCGCGGGGCGGGGGGGTCGAACGCCTCGACGACGACGGGGTTGTAGAGCACCCGGACGCGGGCCCGGTCCCCGGTCCACGCCCGGGCCAGGGCCTCGGAGCGGCCGCTCAGGACAAGGACGAGCGTGGCCCGGCGGAAGAGCCAGGAGACCACTGCGGCGTTCGCGCGGGAAGCGTCGTGGAAGCGCTCGATCTCTGCGCCGTGGAGGTGGACCACCACGGGCCGGTGGGTGAGCCGCGCCTGCTCGTACCAGACGGCTTTGCGGTAGAAGGACCGTTGATCGGCGACGTGGATGTGGAAGAGGTCGGGCCGGTAGCCCGTGGCGAGACGGGTCAGGAACCGCGCCTCGCCGGCGGCCATGCGCCGGATCTTCCTGAGGCGGCCGCCCGTGCCCATGGTCTCGAAGTAGTCCACGTCCACCCCCTCGAGGGCGCGAGCCCGGAGCCACGTGCGGTGCACCGCGGTCATCCCCCCCGTCACGTCGAGGCCGGGACCGATCATGCAGACGCGCACGCGACCTCCTGCGTCCTCCTACATCCCCCGGGGGGCACCGGCCACCGGCAGGCTCGACCCTGCCTCCCCCGGGGCCTCCCGTGGGACGGAGGCCCGGCGCCTTGCGAGGTCCGCCCGCTCGGCGAACGCGAGCCCCGCGAACCCCCAGAAGTACCAGGCGGGCGAGGTGCGGTGGACGAACGAGTTGGACAGGCCGTTCGTGACGAGCACCACGACCGCGAAGGCCAGCACGAGGGCGCCCAGCATGCGGGCCCACGGACCGTCGGCCTCCCTGATCAGGGCTCGACACTCGCGGATCACCCGCCAGACCATCACGACGTAGGCGATCACTCCGGCGGGCCCCACCTGATAGAGCAGCAGGAGGTAGTCGTTGTGGGGATCGAGGGCGGGGATGAACATCTGGTTGCCCTTGACCCAGCGATCCACCAGGGTCCAGTGGCCGCCCAGCCCGAGCCCGAGCAGGACGTCCTGGAAGGGTCGGTTCAGGTACCCCGCCATGGACACGGACCAGATCCCCCAACGCCCGCTCCCCAGGTCGTTGCGGTCGACGAGGGGGTTGCGCCACTCGAGCAGGAGTTCGAAATCCACGAACCGCTCCCGGATGACGGGATCCAGGAACACGAACAGAACCCCGCTCACCAGGGCCAGCGCGAGCACCGGCCACCGGCGCAGCGTGACCAGGAAGGCGATCAGGAACACGGCCAGGCCCAATAGGCCGGTACGGATGAATGTCTGGTAGAGGGCGAAGAAGGCACCCACCGCGAGCGCCAGGGCCCCGGCCCGGAGCGCGAGGGGCAGCCGGGGGTACGAGGTCCAGAAGACCAGCAGGGCCGCGAAGATGAGCATCATGATCGCGTGGTTGTGGAGGTTCTTGTAGCCTCCGAGCAGGCGGTAGTAGCCGTGGAGGTAGTACGACCCCATCTGTCCCTGGACGAACTGGTACAGGGACGTGGTGATGGGGATCGCGCCGACGAGGGTGGTGACGGCGAGGAGGCGTTGGCGCAGCCCGCGCTCGCGGAACAGGTCGGAGGAGAGGAAGAGGAGGAGGAAGGGGCTGGTGTACTGGACGAACAGGTCGGCGGTCCCGAGCACGAACCGCTGCCCGCTCCAGAAGTTGCGCACGAAAGCGAAGGTCATCAGGCCCACGTAGACGAGGAACGGGCGGAAGCAGGGGTGCTTCTCGAACCGCCTGATCTCGAGGAGGAAGAACGTCGCCGTGAGGCCGGCCACCGCACCCGAGAAGACCTGCAACATGTTGAGGCCGAAGAGGGTGCCCGGGATCCACCAGAGCAGGTCGAACACGCCTCGCGCCACGAACACCGCGAACAGGGCCACCACCGGCTGGACGAGGGCGAAGAACCCGAGGATCATCGAGAACAGGACGACCAGCAGGTGGACCTTGTCCTGCATGCCGCCCACGAGGGCGGCGAGGCCGCCGACCGCGCCCAGGAACACGAACCAGCGCACGTAGCCGCCGGGCGCCACCGTGAGGCGCGAGAACAGCTGGTGGCGGGTGGGGGCGCGGGGCACGGCTCAGGGTCCCGGTGGGGCGGGCGGGGCGGCGATCGCCGCTCTGCCCAACTCCTTGAGCTCGGCCGGGCTGGCGAGGCCCGCCTCGGCCAGGGCTCGGAGCTGGTCCCGCGCCCGGTCGGGACGCCCGAGCCGGCGCCAGGCCTCGATGGCCAGGCGTCGCGTGCGGCCGTCCTCGGGGCGCTCGGACGCGAGCAGTTCGAGCGCCCGCGCACCGCGCGGGTCGCCCTGGCCGACGCGGGCCCGGGCGAGCCCGATCCGGAGGGCTCGGTCGTCGGGGGGGCACCGGCCGATGGCTGCGTCGTAGGCGGACAGGGCCTCGTCCCACCGCTCCAGCGCGAGGTACGCGCCCGCGGTGATGGTGGTGGGCCAGCAACGGCTCTCGGAATCCGCGGCCAGCGGCAGCGCCTCGGCCGGTCGGCCCTGATCGAGCAGGAAGTCCGCGAGGTGGAAGCGGCCCCACGCGTCGCGGTCCATGACCTCCCTCAGGAGCTGCTCCGCCTTGTCCGCGTCACCCATGTCGGCCAGCACCCGCGCCCCGGCACGGACGCGGCCCGGGCGGTCGGGCAGGATCCGGCGTGCGGTCTCGGCGGGATCCCCGGGGCCGAGCAACGCCTCCAGGACCGCGGCGTCTTCGAGTTCCCGATCCGGGGGGAACGCACACGCGAGCATCCGGGACCAGGCGATCTCCGCGACGGCGTTCTCGCCCTGTCGCCGGTAGAGTCGGGCCAGGTCCCGCCACGGCCACGGCAGGGACGGGTGGACCGCGGCGGCGGCCATGAAGGCGTCGAGCGCTTCGCCCCGGCGTCCCCGGACCTCGAGGATGCGCGCGATCTTCTGGAGGGCGAGACGCTCGGCCGGGCGGCGCCGGGCGGCCTCCCGGTACCAGCGCTCGGCGCGGTCCAGGGGACGCGTGGCCGCGCCCGGATCCGCGCGGTGCTCCACGAGGGCGGCATCGGCCCGGGCCAGGGCCTCGGAGGCGGATCCCCAGGCGCACCGCTCCACCTGCGGCGCCAGGAGGCGCCACGCGGCGGCCACGAGCAG
>JBFYZZ010000247.1:0-3502 GCA_041309225.1 Deltaproteobacteria bacterium
TGAACGTGGATCGGCACGGGCCTCGGCGCTCCCGGTGACGCGCCGGCGTGGAAGGCGCTCCCTGTGAACGATCCCCCCCTCCGTGTGCCGGCCCCTCGAACGATCCCCCCTCTCCCGTGCCGGGGAGACGGCGATCCCCCCTGAAATGGGACAGATCGGGCGGTCGGGGGGGCGGATCCGGGGCCGGACGGAGGGTCGGGTGGCACGCGAGGGGGGGGGATCGGTGCCGACGCCGGCACGAACGGGGGGGGATCGGTGCCGGTGCCTGGACTCCGAGCATGGGACCTTGGTCCGTCCTGTCCGCAACGGGTGCGTCCACGCGGGGAAGTAGGGTGAGCGGACGCCCTGGGGGTGACCTCCCTGTGGTACGATTCGTTCCGAGAGAACGGAGGAGCCCATGAGGCAACGATGGGGCCCGATCGTACTGCTCACCCCCACGCTCCTGGCCGCAGGTTGCAGCGACTTCGAGTCCGTGTCCGGAGCCTGGAGCTTCAACCAGGACCAGCTCACCATGGGAGGCTGGGAATTCCACAACGAGGGCGACGCCGTCCTCTCCGGATCCGTCCTCTGCCCCGTTCCCACCGACGACACCGGGGACGACACCGGGGAGCCCGTCCTCTGGAACTGCTACGACCACGCCGTGATCCAGGGCGAGTACCTGCCCATGGCGGACGACGGCACCCGCAACTGCCTCCGCCTGGACGGCCCCGGCGAGACCACCTGGTCCTGGACCTGGCGAGGCTGCGATCGAGTCCAGGACGACTACGAGCCCATCCCCGACTCGGTGGTGTTCCAGGTGGCCGACCGGGCCGGGGTGACCGTCCAGGTCCAGCAGTGGTTCGACGAAGACGCCCGAGAGTGGCTGGTCACCGAGTCCGGAGACGCCTATCCCGAGGACGCCTTTGCACCGGGATCCTCACCCTTCCGGATCCTGGCCGGCCAGGAGGTGCTCCTCTACGTGGGGTTGAAGGATCCCGCCACCGGGTACTGGGTCGCCTTCGAGCGGGCCGGTGCGACGCTCCAAGTGGAGGTCCTCTCCGGTGACGTCGAGACCTCCTCCGGGCCCGACCCCACCAGCCTCCTGGTGACCCTCTCGGCAGGCACCGAGGCGCAGGTCACCTTCTCGCTGGGAGACGACGCCTGGACCGCCACCCAGACCTTCCTGGCCGTGACCGAGGACGACGTCGCCTCCCTGGACGTCCTCCCCCTGTACGGGGCCGAGGGCGATGACCCATCCCACCGGTACCCGGTCATCGCCCGCGCCATCGCCCGGGACATCGACGGCAACCTGATCTTCGGCGTCCCGGTGGAGTGGCGGCCCCACCGCACCGCCCTCGCCGTGTTCCCTGGAATCTATGTGGATTTCCCGGAAACAGAGGACGCATTCCTGCTCCCCGGCCCCGACTACGCCTTGATCGACGACGTTTGCGAGAAGCCCTCCCAGCGGGTGGGCAGCCGCTCTGCCGTGCTGGAGGCCAGGTTCAACGGGGTCTCCGGAAGAGCGAAGATGGAGTGGCTCCTTGAGGACTACGCCGATGTCGCCGAGGAGTGCTGGAACGACGGGGGAGCCTGCATCGAAGACCTCGCAGAGGCCGACGCGAAATGGACGAGGCCAGAGGAGTGCACCCGGGCTTGCGGCTGCACCAGCGGCGGGGCCAGCGGTGTCGCCGGCCTCGCGAGCGCCCTGGCCGCGATGGCGCTGGCCAGGCGAAGACGGAGGGTGTGACACCCATCTCACCCCCTCCAGCCAGCACCGGCCCGAACGGACGGGGATCGGTGCCGGCGCCTGGACTCCGAGCCAGGGAGGGTGCCCTCGACATCGTGCCGAGATCATGTTGGATACAAACGGTCCGACCCGTTGGCGGCCCCCCGATTGCGGTACCCGCGGAGGTCCATTGAAAAGCCTCGTACTCATGCTCTTCGCCCTCTCGGCGTGCCCCCCCCGAGAGTCCGCCGACGACAGCGGCGGGCCCGACACCGACACCGACACCGACACCGACGCCGACGCCGACGCCGACACCGACGCCGATGCCGATACCGATGCCGATGCCGATGCCGATACCGATGCCGATACCGATGCCGACGCAGATACCGTGGACCTGTCCCTGGCCGACGCGAAGCTCGTGGGAGAGGATGCCGGGGACGGCGCAGGCGTCTCGGTCGCCGCGGGGGACGTGGACGGCGATGGCTTCGATGACATCCTCGTCGGAGCCTCTTACTCGTTCGCAGGTGGGAAATACGCCGGCGCGGCGTACCTCGTGCTCGGGCCCGTGACCGGAAGCGTGGACCTGTCCCGAGCCGACCACAAGATCAGAGGAGAGGACAGTTGGGACCACGCGGGCACCTCGATCGCCGCGGGGGACGTGAACGGAGATGGCTTCGACGACATCCTCGTCGGGGCTGACGGGGAGGACGCGGCGTACCTCGTGCTCGGGCCTGTGACCGGCAACGTGGACCTGTCCCTGGCCGACGCGAAGCTCGTGGGAGAGAACGCGGGTGACCTCGCAGGCTACTCGGTCGCCTCGGGGGGCGTGAACGACGACGGCTTCGACGACGTCCTCGTCGGGGCTCCCATCGAGTCCGCGGGTGGCACGAACGCCGGCGCGGCGTACCTCGTGCTCGGGCCTGTCTCGGGCGAGGTGGATCTCTCGGCCGCCGAGGCCAGGCTGGTGGGCGAGGAAGAGGGTGACCAGGCGGGACGTTCGCTCGCCACAGGTGACGTGAACGGCGACGGTTGGGACGATGTCCTCGTGGGGGGTCCCAGGCATGACGCGGGCGGCGATGATGCCGGCGCGGCGTACCTCGTGCTCGGACCGGTTGCCGGAAGCGTAGACCTGTCCCTGGCCGACGCCAAGCTCGTGGGAGAGAATGCGGGCGACTGGGCTGGCTGGTCGCTCGCCACTGGAGACATCGACGGCGACGGCGTGGACGACACTCTCGTCGGGGCGCCCTACGAGGATACGGGTGGCGAGGCAACCGGTGCGACGTACCTGCTGCTCGGGCCTGTCTCGGGTGAGGTGGACCTCTCGGCCGCCGAGGCCAAGCTGGTGGCGGGGGAGGCCGGGCATTCACTCGCAGCCGGTGACGTGGACGGCGACGGCCGGGACGATGTCCTCGTGGGGGCTCCCTGGCATGACGCGGGCGACGTTGATTCCGGCGCGGCGTACCTCGTGCTCGGACCGGTCGCCGGAAGCGTGGACCTGTCCCTGGCCGACGTGAAGCTCGTGGGAGAAAATGCCTGGGGCACCGCTGGATTCTCGGTATCGGCGGGGGACGTGGACGGCGATGGCTTCGATGACGTCCTCGTCGGAGCCGTCGGTGAGAACACGGGGGGAAATGGTGCCGGAGCCGCCTACCTGCTCTATGGCGGAGGTCTGTAGCCCTCGACCGCCTCATCCGGACGACGATCGTGCCCTGACCTGCGCTGAACGTGGATCGGCACGGGCCTCGGCGCTCCCGGTGACGCGCCGGCGTGGAAGGCGCTCCCTGTGAACGATCCCCC
>JBFYZZ010000248.1:0-30623 GCA_041309225.1 Deltaproteobacteria bacterium
CGGGGAGGCCCGGATCCACTCGAGCTCCCGCGCCATGGCCTGCTGCCGGCGGCCCTCGGCCCGCTCCTCCTGGCGCAGCCGCTCCTGCTTCCGCTCCAGCCACCCCGAGTAGTTGCCCTCGTGGGGATACGCGTGGCCGTGGTCGAGCTCCAGGATCCAGCCCGCCACGTTGTCGAGGAAGTAGCGGTCGTGGGTGACCGCGATGACGCAGCCCGGGTACTCCTGGAGGTGGCGCTCGAGCCAGGCCACGCTCTCGGCGTCGAGGTGGTTGGTGGGCTCGTCGAGGAGGAGCAGGTCCGGTCGCTCGAGCAGCAGGCGGCACAGGGCCACGCGGCGCCGCTCCCCGCCGGACAGCGTGTCGATGGGCTGGTCGCCGGGCGGGACGCGGAGCGCATCCATGGCGATCTCCACGCGGCGGTCCAGGTCCCAGGCGTCGGCGGCGTCGATCCGGTCCTGGAGCTGCGCCTGCGCGTCGAGCAGCCGGTTCGTCTCGTCGTCGTCCATGGGCTCGGCGAACCGCGCGCCGATGGCCTCGAACGCCTCGACGAGGGCCCGCAGGGGCCGGACCGCGACCTCGATGTTGCCGCGCACGTCGAGGGTCGGATCCAGGCGAGGCTCCTGGGGGAGCAGGCCCACCGTGCTCCCCGTCCGGCGCTGGACGATCCCGCCGGTGGGCTCCTGGAGGCCCGCCATGAGTCGCAGCACCGTGGACTTGCCTGCGCCGTTGTGCCCGATGACGCCGATCTTGGCATCGGCGTAGAAGGAGAGCCACACCGGATGTAGGAGACGGCGCTGGTTGTCGAGCACCACCTCCGCACCGGCCATCTGCATGATGAACTCGGGGGTCACGCGCACCTCTGCGTGGTCAGGCGGCGAGCGCTCCGCGGATGGCGGAGGCGGCCACCGAGGCCGCGGTCACGACCTCGGCGGAGAGCGGCACGCCGAAGGAGATGTCCCGGGGCTGCACACCCACGATGAGCACGCTCACCCCGACGTCGGCACAGAGGTACATGGCCATGAGCGCCACCGGCAGGGCGTGCGTGCAGGACAGCGTCCCGCCCGCCATCGGCGGGGGGACGAGGGCCACGGTACCGGGTGCCTCGCCGAGCCAGGCCGCGTCTACGATCACCACGTGGGAGGGAGCGAGCGCACGGACCACCCCGGTGAGGTTCTCGGGGGCCGTCCCCCCGTCGAGCACGGTCACGGGGACGCGGGCGGGCCAACGGGCCAGCGTGGCCGCGAGCCGGCGTGCGACCAGCAGGCCGGCGGCGTCGTCACCGCGCAGGTCGGACCCGACCCCCACCACGACGACCGACGCGGCGCCGTCAAGCGCCCTGGCCAGGGTCTCTCGGAGCGGGCTCGGCAGGAGCGGGTGGGGCATCGTAGTCCCTCTCGAGCGCTTCGTGCGTGAGGGCGGCCAGCTCGAAGTCCGTGGTCGCGTAGAGCGCGTCCTTGGGGCAGGTGTCCACGCACTGGGCGCAGTAGATGCAGCGGTCGAGGTAGATCCTGCAGGAGAAGCGCTTCTCGCCTTCCTTGGTGATGTGGATGGCGTTGGACGGGCAGTCCCGCATGCACATCCGGCAGCCGATGCAGCGGTCGGCCACGAACTGGATGCGGCCCCGGAACTTCTCGGGCATCTCGACCTTGACGAACGGATAGCGGACGGTGGCGGGGGCCCGGACGCTGGTCCGGAGCACCTCGCCGATCATGCGGCCGGGACGGTGGCTCATGGCGCGAACCCCGACAGGACGACGTTGACGAGCAGCTGGAGGAGCGC
Organism: Deltaproteobacteria bacterium; assembly: GCA_041309225.1. Classification (GTDB taxonomy): domain Bacteria; phylum Myxococcota_A; class UBA796; order UBA796; family JAFGLY01; genus JAFGLY01. The sequence continues at coordinate 1,778 of JBFYZZ010000248.1, forward strand.
CGCGGGCATCAGGATGCGCCAGCAGAAGTCCACCATCTGCTCGATGCGAAGGCGGGCGAAGAGCGCGCGCAGCAGGGCGGCCAGGGCCACCAGGAACAGGACCTTCGCGAGGAAGAGCACGAAGACGACGACGGGATGGAGGCCCAGGCCGAACGGCAGGAAGACGGCGGTGAGGAGCGCCGCACCCACGACCAGCTCCATGTCGATCGCCATCCGGAACACGGCCAGCAGGCGCCCGGAGTACTCGGTGAACGTGCCCCCCACGATCTCGGTCTCGGCCTCCGGGATGTCGAAAGGCACCTTCTCGAGCTTGCCCTGAAGCGCCACCACGGCCACGAGGAAGCCGAGCACGTTCGTCAGCATCCAGGCGGGATGCTCGGTGTACCAGCGCGCCATCTCCTCGAGCGACCACGTGCCCGCGAGCAGGGCGGGGGCGAGCAGCGCCATGTACAGCGGCACCTCGTAGGCGAAGAGCTGGGTCAGGGAGCGGACCGCGCCCATGGCGGCGTACAGCGAGGTGGACGCCCAACCGGCGAGGAAGAACGTCAGCGTGGGGATGGTGAGCAGGTAGACGACGACGATGAGGTCGCCCTGGAACCCGAGCAGCGACCGGTGGTTCCACACCGGGATGTAGAGCATGGCGGTGACCACCGCTGCCATGGCGACGGCCGGGATGGCCTTGAACACCCGCGCGTCGGCCTCGGCGGGGATGATGGTCTCCTTGCCCAGGAGCTTGACGAAGTCGGCCAGGGGCTGGAACCACGGCGGACCGATCCGGTTCTGGAACCGGGCGTAGAGCTTCCGATCCACGTACTCGGCCACGAGGCCGAACGTGGAGAGGAAGGCCAGTCCCGGGAAGACCAGGACCAGGAACAGGGCGGTGAGGACGGCCATGCTACCTCCTCGCGATCCCGGAGAGGTCGAGGCCGCGTCTCCGGTGGAACTCGAGGGCGTGGGCCCGGAGGGCGTCGGTGTCCATCACGTCCGCACCGCCGGGTCGGATGACCTGGATGCCCCGGTCGGTGCAGGAGAAGCAGGGATCGATGGCGGCCACCACGATGGGCACGTCGGCCAGGAAGCCGCCCTCCAGCATGCGGGCCACCGAGGGCAGGTTGGCGAGAGTGGGGGCGCGGACCTTGACCCGCTCCGGCTTGTCGGTGCCGTTGGAGCGGACGTAGTGGATGTCCTCCCCTCGCGGCGCCTCGTACCGGGTCACCGCCTCGCCCGCGGACACCTTTCGGATGGGCCGGGCGGGGCCGATGGGCCCCTCGGGGAGCCCGTCGATCACCTGCTCGATGATGTCGTACGTCTGCATGAGCTCGCCGATCCGGACCAGCGTGCGGCCGTAGACGTCGTTGTGATCGTCGGTGACGACCTTGAACTGGAGCTCGGGGTACGCGAGGTGGGGATCGTCTCGACGGACGTCGCGGTCGACGCCCGATCCACGCGCGGTGGGGCCGGAAGCGTTCAGGCGGATGGCGTCCTCCTTCGAGAGGAACCCCACCTTCGACAGCCGGGCGATGAGCGTGGACTCCTCCTGGGCCACCCTCGCGTAGTACGCGGTGCGCTCCCGGAAGATCGGCAGGGTCTTCCGGATCTCCTGGCGTTGGGCGTCGGTGATGTCCCGGCGGGCCCCGCCCAGCACGTTCATGTTGTAGTTGACGCGGTTGCCCGTGATCGAGGCGAGGAGGTCCATGACCAGCTCGCGGTCGCGCCACGTGTACATGAGCAGGGTGTCGAAGCCGAGCTCGTGACCGGCCACGCCCAGCCAGAGCAGGTGGCTGTGGATGCGCTCCAGCTCCCCGATGAGCGTACGGATCCACTGCGCTCGGCGGGGCACCTCGATCTTCCCGGCCTCCTCGGCCGCCATCAGGAAGCAGGTGGAGTGGGAGTGGGAGCAGATGCCGCAGACGCGCTCGAGCAGGTACTGGGCCTGGACGTAGGTGCGCTCCTCGCATGCCTTCTCGATGCCCCGGTGGTTGTAGCCGAGGCGGACCTCCACGCCGACGATCTTCTCGCCGTCGAGCGTGACCTTGAAGCACTCGGGCTCCTTCAGCGCCGGGTGCTGGGGACCCACGGGGATGGTCACGTTGGCCATGGTCTACTCCTTCCCCGCCTGCTCGAGCATCTCGGGCTTCCAGTCCTTGCGCAGGGGGTACTGGCCCTCGGGCCAGTCGTCGCGCAGCGGGTAGCGGTCACCCGGGGGGAGACCCTCCACCTTCGCACCGAACAGGTCCACCAGCTCGCGTTCGTAGAAGATGACGCCCGGGAACCGGGGCGTGATGGAGCGGATGCTCGGATCGGAGCGGGGAGCCCGCTGCCGGAGGTTGACCACCACGCCGTGCCAGTCGGCGAGGTGGTACACGAACGCCAGTTCCTCGCCGAGGTCGATCCCGGTGATGGTGCAGCAGTAGTCGAAGCCGTGCCGGTCCTTGAGGTGGTCCAGCACCGCCGGGAACTCCTCGCGCGTCACCTCCACCCAGAGTCGCCGGGTCCGGGCCACCGAGACGCGGTCGGCGAGGGCGGGAAACGTGGCGAGGAGGTCGTCCTTGAGGGTGTCTTCGCGCGACATGCCGGGTCTCCGTTCACGGTTGGGGGGCGACGCCCGCGGGGTCCGCGGCGGGCTTCTCCGGAGCCGCGAGGCTTCCCAGGAGTTTCACGACCCCGTCGATGATGGCCTCGGGCCGGGCCGGGCAGCCGGGGATGTACGCCGAGACGGGGATCGTGCGGTCGATGCCCCCCTTGACGTTGTAGCACCCCTGGAACACACCGCCCGAGCACGCGCAGGTACCCACGGCCACCACGAACTTGGGCTCGGGCATCTGCTCGTGGATGCGCTTCAGGCGGTCCTCGATCTGGCGGCTCACCGGGCCGGAGCAGACGAGCACGTCGGCGTGGCGCGGCGTGCCCTTGAGGACGATGCCGAACCGCTCCACGTCGAAGCGGGGGGTGAGGGCCGCGACGATCTCGATGTCGCAAGCGTTGCACGCGCCGGTGTTGAAGTGGATGATCCAGGGCGACTTCACGCGCGCCCAGGTCATCACCTTGGAGTAGAGGCTCATGCCTGCCTCCGCACGAGGATGGAGAGCCCGATGCCCGCGGCCGCCAGGTAGACCAGCCCGAGACCGAGGGTCGCGCCCTCGAACCTGGGACCCACGGCCACCACGAGCGCCGTCACGTGGAGGATCGTGAAGGCGAAGGCGAACGGAAAGAACATGGAGTAGTCGGGCTGGACGCGGGCCTGGGGGACGTCCTCCCCGCAGGCGTAGGAGCGGAACTTGCCGGGCGCGTTCGTGGAGGGCTTCGCTGCGAGGCCTGCCGCCAGCGCCGTGCCGGCGAGTCCCAGCCCCAGGAGGATCAGGAAGGCCACCGGCGGGGAGAGGACGAGGAGGTGGAGGTCCATGGGCTACCCCTTGAGCCTGCGGACGGCGGAGGTGTCGAGCGTGCCCTGGTGGCGGAAGACCGAGAGCGCGATGCCCGCGGCCACGACCACGATCACCACCTCCACGACGATGAGCGTGATGGCGAACGACTGCGCGAGCGCCCCCCGCCCGGTGATCTCCCCGGCGAGGATGAGCAGGAGCGTGACGCCCTTGGTCAGGATCTCGAGGCCGATCACGAGACGCAGGAGGTTGCGGGTGGCCAGCACCAGGTACAGGCCGGTGACCGCGAGGAGGACGACGGCGATCCAGTAGGGGACCATGGAGGAGACGTCACCGGGCATCGTTGCCTCGCTCCTTGAAGAGGACGACCACGCCGAGCACACCCGTGACCAGGATCAGCACCTGGCCGAGGATGTCCGTGGGACGCAGCCTCCAGAGGGTCTCGCCCACGGAGACCTCCCCCATGGGACGCGACGGCGGGATGTCGGGGATGCCGATCCAGGCGAGCGCGGCGGCCACAACCACCAGCAGGACGGGGAGCGCCACGTACCGCCGCCAGCGGCGGTGCGTGGCCAGGACCAGTTCCGCGGGGCTCTGCGCCTGGGTGAGCGCCATCGCGCTCACGAAGACGACCGTGATGAGCCCTGCGCACACCGAGAGCTCGAACACGGCGGCCCAGGGCGCGTGCATCCGGTACAGCAGCACCGAGAGGACGACCGAGGTGACGGCGAGGCCGATGGCCGCACCGATGAGGCCGCGGGCGAGCACGGTCCAGACCGCGGCCACGACCAGCAGCACGAGCAGGACGAGTTCGAGGGTCACGGGGAATCCTCCTCCGGGGCCGGGCGGCTCACCCGAGGATGCTCCGCACGGGGAGGATGAAGGTGTCGAGCACGAAGAAGAAGAAGATGCCGATGCAGATGGTGATGCCGGCCAGCACGATCGCGGGCGCGACCAGGCCGCGTCCGGCCTCGCGGACGTCCTCCATGCCGGGGGCCAACTGGCCGAAGAAGACGCGCCGCTGGAGGGACAGGAAGTAGGCCAGGGTGATGAGGCTCCCCAGGATGGCGGCGGCGGCCCAGCCCTCGTGGCCCGCCTGCCAGAGCGCGATCAGGATGACGAGCTTGCTCCAGAAGCCGGCGAGGGGTGGGATGCCCGCGGTGGACAGGAAGGCCACCACGGACGTGCCGCCCGTCCACGGCATGCGGACGGACAGGCCGCCCATGCGGTCCATGTCCCGTGTGCCGGTGGCGGCCTCCACCGCGGCCGCGTTCACGAAGAGCTGGGTCTTGAAGACGGCGTGGTTGAAGAGGTGGAACACCGCCCCGGCGATCCCGAGCGGGGTCATGGCCCCGAGGGCCAGCACGATGTACCCGACCTGGCTCACCGAGGACCAGGCCAGCATCCGCTTCATGTCCTTCTGCGGCAGGGCGGCCAGCGCTCCCACGAAGATGGAGACCGTGCCCAGGGAGAGGAGGAGGGTGTCGAGCCAGGGCATGGGCTGGAAGACCTCGGTGGCCAACCGCACGAGCGTGTAGACGCCACCCACCTTGGTCACGATGCCGGCGAGCAGGACCGTGACGGCCGGGGGCGCCTCGGTGTAGGCGTCGGGGAGCCACCCGTGGAAGGGCACCACCCCCCCCTTCACGAACAGGCCGGTCAGGAACAGGACCGCCGCCAGGCCCACGGGGAAGAGGTCGCCGGTCCGTACGGCAGCGCCCACCGCCGCGAACGTGGTGTTGCCGGCGGCCATGAGGAGCATGGCCACGCCCGCCAGCATGAGGGCCGACGCCACCGCGGAGAGGAGCAGGTACTTGAAGGCGCCCTCGAGGCCGCCCACCTCCCGGCGGCTCGCCACCAGCACGAACGAGGCCACGCCCACGGCCTCGACGAAGACCCAGAGGGAGAAGAGGTCCTGGACGAGCACCACGCCGTTCATGCCCGCCACGGACGCGAGCAGCAGGCTCTCGAAGTCGAGCCGGGCCCGCGGGGCCCGGATGGTGGCCGAGGCCACCGAGAGGGCCGCCAGGCCCACGAACCCGATGGAGAGCAGGAGCACGCGGGTCAGGCCGTCGTAGGTGATGTCCACCGGCAGGAACCAGGGATCGGCCCTGGGGTCGAGGGCCGGGCCGGGAGGCAGCAGGGCGACGATCGCCTGGACGGCGAGGATCGCGGCCACCACCCATGGGGCGGCGCCGGCGAGGGCGCGCCGGGCGAACGGCAGGTGGAGGAGGAGGAGGCCCAGGAGGGGGACGAAGACGAAGAGCGAGGCCAAGGAGGGTCCTCCTCTACGAGAGGGCGACGAGCAGCGCGATCGCGATCACGCCGGCGAGGGACCACACCACGTACACCGCGTAGGATCCGGTGTGGGCGGACCGGAGGGCCTGACCCAAGGACCGGGCCACCCGGACCGACACCACGTCGTAGACCCAGTCGATGCCGCGGTCGAACCACCAGGCGACGAGGGAGAACCCGCGCACCACGACGAGGCCCTGGTCGTAGGGGTCGAAGGCACGACGCTCGGCCATTCCGTACACCGCGGCGAGCCCGGGCGCGTGGTGGATGTGGTCCACGGCGTGGAGGCCGGAACCCGACCGCTTCGCGCCCCACAGGTGGTTGGCGACCGCGACGGCGAGCGCCACGCAGGTGAGCACGACGAGAAGCGCGCTGTGGGGGAGCCCCGCGTAGTCGTGCCCCTCGAGGCGGGCCTCGCCGAGGATCGGCTGGATGAGCCCATGCAGCGGGAGGGGGTTGTAGACGCCGAAGAGGATGCAGCCGGCGACCAGCACGAGCATGGGCACCAGCATGGGCCAGGGGGCCTCCCTCGGCTTCGCGGCGCCCGCGACCGGCTTCCCGAGGAAGGCCGCATGGCCGAGCTTGAGAAAGGAGGCGGCCGTGAGCACGGAGCCCAGGAGCGCCGCCGCGTAGTAGAGCCAGTGCCGCTCCAGGGCCCCGTCGTAGACGAGCTCCTTGGAGAAGAACCCGTTGAACGGGGGCACGCCGGAGATGGCACACGCCGCCACGATGAAGGAGCCGAAGGTGATCGGCATCGCCCGCCCGATCCCCCCGAGCCGGGTCAGGTCGGTGGTGCCCGCCTGCCGCTCCACGCTGCCACCCGTGAGGAAGAGGCAGCTCTTGTACATGGCGTGGTTGATCATGTGGAACAGGCCCCCCACGATTCCCGCCGGGAGGGCCGTTCCCACGCCGAGGATCATGTATCCGACCTGGGAGATGGCGTGGTAGGAGAGGAGCCGCTTGTAGTCCTTCTGGACGAGCGCCATGGCCACCGCGATGAGGATGGTGGCCGCCCCGAGCACCATGAGGACATGGCTGGCCCAGGTGTCGGGGCGCAGCGCGAAGAGGTCGAGCGTGATGCGCGCCAGGAAGTAGATGCCGAGCAGCTTCTCGATGGCGGCCGGGAGGAAAGCCATGAACGGCAGCGGCGCGTCCACGGCGGCGTCGGGGATCCAGGTGTGGAACGGGAGCGAGCCCGCCTTGGAGGTGGCCCCGATCATGAGCAGGACGAACGCGAGGCCGCCGGTGGCATCGAGCGCGAGCCCCCCGGAGGCGCCGATGGCCGACACGCTCAGGCTGGCGCCACCGGGGGAGGCGGCCACCAGCGCGATGCCCCCCATGAGGCAGAGGTCGGAGACCCCGACCAGGATCAGTGCCTTTACGGCGGTCTTCCACGACTCGGGACCCCCCGCCCAGATCATCCAGAACAGGGTGCCGAGCAGACCCTCCCAGAAGAACAGGAGGAGGATCAGGTTGTCGGCCATCATGGCGCCGCTCGCGAGGGCCAGGGTGGCGAGCAGGCCAGCCCAGAAGGAGCGGGTGTCGTCGCGGCCCGCGAAGAAGGCCACGCCGTAGAGCGAGATCAGGACCGAGAATCCCGCGGCGCCCGCGAGCACGAAGCCCGCGAAGTGGTCGATCCGGAAGGCCGCCTCGAAGCCCCAGTAGGCCCAGGAGGGGGCGGCCCAGGTCAGGGCGTCGCCGGCGGCGTGCACCGCCCGGAAGAGCGACACCGTGAGGCCCACCTGCACGGCGGACACGAGCACGGCCACCCAGGCCCGGGCGGCGTTGCGGGCGAGGAGGAGCGCGACCAGCGCACCCAGCGCGGGGAGCGCCACCAGCGAGAGGACCAACCAGGGGTTCGCCGGCATGGGTCACCTCGCCGCCACGAGGAGGTTGACGACGGTGGACTGCACCAGCCAGGCCGAAGGGCTCACCCACACCCCACCGAGCAGGGAGAGGGCGGCCAGCAGGGCCACGGAGCCCACCATGGAGCGCGAGGCCTCCCGGGGCGTCGCCCCGTGGGGCGTCCCGAGGAACACCATCGTGAAGACGCGCAGGAGGTAGAGGATCGTGAGGGCGGCTCCCACCAGGAACACGAGCGTGAGCCCCACCTGCCCGGACTGCACGGCTCCGCCGATGACCATGTACTTGGCGAAGAACCCGCCGAACGGGGGGATGCCCATCACGGAGAACGCACAGACCAGGAACGCCACGGCCGTGACCGGCATGGTGCGTGCGAGCCCGCCGAGGCGGCGGATGTCCTTCTCGTGGGTGGTCTGCTCCACGATGCCCGCGCAGAGGAAGAGACCGCCCTTCGACAGGCCGTGCATGAGGATGTAGAGGAGCCCGCCCGCCATGCCGAGCTCGTTCCCCACCGAGAGGCCCAGGAAGATGAAGCCGATCTGGCTCACGGTGGAGTAGGCGATGATCCGCTTGATGTCCGTCTCGATCAGGGCCGCGCCGGCGCTCGCGAGCGCGCTCGCGGCGGCCACCCAGGGCACCACGACGTGCCAGACCTCGGACACCTCGAACGTGTTGCCGAACAGGCGGGCGAACACGTAGACGCCGATCTTGACCAGCACCGCCGCGTGCAGGAGGGCCGTGACCGGCGAGGGCGCCACGCCGGCGTCCGGGAGCCAGGTATGCAGGGGGAGGGTGGCGGACTTGGCCAGGATGCCCACCAGGATGAGACCCACCGCGAGGTCCGGGATGGGCCGGCCGGCATAGGCGCGCCGCAGGTCGGGGAGGTCGAACGAGCCGCCCTCGCCCTGGAGCAGGACGAACCCGATCAGCATCACCAGCGCGCCGAACACGGTGACCAGGAACGCCTTGTCGGCCCGCAGCACGATCGTCTGCTCGCGGTAGAACCCGATGAGGCGCCAGCACGCGATCGCGGTGATCTCCCAGAACACGTAGAGGACGATCAGGTTCTGGGCGTAGACGAGGCCCATCATGGCCCCGAGGAACAGGACCACCATGAGGAAGTACTCCTCCTGGTGCCCGTAGTGCCGGATGTAGGACCAGGAGTAGAACACGATCACCGTGCCGACCAGCGAGGACACGAGCGCCATGAAGACGGCGAGGCGGTCCGCCACGAGCAGCAGGTTGATGCCGAGGGCGAGGTCGTGCCGGAACACCACCTCCGTGCCCCGGAACACGGTCGGCGCGAGCATCGCGGAGCCCAACAGCGACACCAGCACCAGGGCCAGCGCGACGGCGTTCCGCGCCTGGGGGGAGGTACGTCCGATCAGCGGCAGGGCGAAGGCGCCGACGACGGGTGCGAAGACGACGAGGAGCAGGATCTGCGAGCCGTCCATGGGTCTGCTCTCCGGAGGGCTCCGGAGGGAGGCCCGGGGGCCTCGCCTCCCCGATCGCAACCGCGAACGGGGGCGCCCTCCGTATGGGGGGGGCTGCCGCCCGTAAGCCGAGCGGGTGCGGGTCGCCAAGGTGTCTTTTTTCCGCATACGTTCCCCTTCCCGATCGGAGCCTTGACAGGTTCTTGACATCGGGTATCAGGGGGAACCCGCTCCCTTCCGGCCCGAGCCCGCATGTCCGTTCCCTCCCCGGTCCCGCCCTACCGGGCGCTCGCCCCGGCGGCGGTCGCACTCGTCGCGGGTCTGCTCGTGGTGGCGGGCCTCTCGTGGCCGCTGGCCCTCCACCTGGGCACCTGGCACCCGCTGACCCCGTTCGGGGACAGCCACGTCTGGGTCTTCGACTGGCTGGCGCGGACCCTCGGCCGGGGCGAGCTGCCGGTGACCACCTGGGAGATCGGGTACCCCCACACGCGCGTGGTCCGGATCATCGGTTGGCTGCCGGCCCTCGCCGCCGTGCCGTTGCGCCCCTTCCTGGGTCCGCTCGGCGCGGCCAACGCCGTCCAGCTCCTCTCCCTCCCGGCATCCGGCGTGCTCGCCGGGCTCTGGATCCGACGGCGTACCGGGGCCGACCGGTGGACGGCGGCCGCCCTGGGCCTGATCTACGCGCTCTGCCCCACGGCGCTGTCCACCTTCGGTATGCAGGAGATCTCCAACACCCAGCTCTGGGTGATCCCCGCGTTCCTGATGGCCCTCGAGCTCTCGGACGCCCGCGCGCGTGCCCTGCCGATCCTCCTTCTGGTGAGCTTCGTCGCCCCCTTCACGAGCCCCTACTACGCGCTCGCCCTGCCCCTGATCGCTGGAGGCTGGGCCGTGTGGCGGGTCTGGCGCCCCCGGCTGGACGCCCCGGTCCGGTCCCCCGGCCCGGGGCGGGCCCGCCGGATGGTCGTGCGCATGCTCCGGCCCGCACTCGTCCTCGCCGTGATCGCGGTGGGCATGCTCCCCTCCCGCATCTACTACGAGCCCCTCGGGGCCGCGGGTGGGCTGGGGGCGTTCCGACCCGCCCGGCGGGCGACGATCCAGGACACGCTGCCGTTCCCCCCACCGGTGGCGCGACCCGACGCCCTTCTCCTCGGGACCGACCCCGTCCCCCGGCAGCCCCGGGAGTCCCACCACGTCGCCTACCTGGGTCTCGTCCTCCTGGTGGCCACGGCGGTACTGGCGGTCCAGCGGCGTCCCCCCGGCGCGACCCGTAGGGGCCTGGTCGAGGGGGCGGCCCTCCTCGTCGGGGGGGGCCTGCTCGCGCTCGGCCCGTACCTGGCGTGGGGAGACCAGCTCGTCCGCATCGGCGGCTCCCGCATCGCACTCCCGGTCTGGCTCCTGGAGGCGGCAGGGTACCCCACCCGGATGGGCGGGCTCTACTTCCGGTACGCGGTGGTGGCCGAGGCCGGCCTGGTCCTCCTGGCGGGTGCCCTCCTGGCGGGCCGGCGCCGCTCGGCGCCCGTGGCGTGGGGGCTCCTCGCGCTGCACGTTGCCGACGGGATCCGCGCCACGGGAACGATGTGGCCGCGCCCCTGCGAGGAGGTGCCCGGCCTCGCGGATCTCCGCGAGATGACCGGTGCCGACGGGGCGGTCCTCGAGCTCCCCCTCCAGGGCCCGACCAACGGGATGCTGGGTCAGGGGGGGATGCTGCGGGCCGTGTTTCACGGCCGCCCCACGTCCTCACTCGCCCGCGACGTCCCCTCGCGCGAAGCCGAGCTCTCGATGCTCGTGACCGAGGCGGCGAACGCGGGGTCCGGTCGGCTCGACCGCCTCCGCGCCGCCGGCTTCCGGTACGTGGTGCTCCCGCGGGAGGAGGAGGCCGGGATCGGCCCGGTGGATCAGCTCGCGATCGCGCGGCTGGGGCCACCCTGGCGGGACGGCGCCCTCTGCATCTGGGACCTGGGCCCCGCCAGGCTCGCGCCTCTGGCCCTCGACGCGGCGCCGCGCACCACGGGCGGCCGCCACGGGCACGGGGGGCATCCGCCCCCGAGCGTCACAGGGCGGTGACCGCCACCTCAGGCCGCTCGAGGCCGTCGAGCAGGAGGAGTCCCCACTCGGCCGCGTGGTAGCCCTGCCGCGCCACCGGCGGGAGGTCGGGCGGCGCGACCGGCCGGCAGCCGGGTTCGAGCACGAAGATGCCGCGCAGCAGGTGATCCGGGCGGGGCCGGATGGGCAAACGGTAGAGCCCGCGTGTCTGCGGGTAGACGGTCATCCAGTCCACCGTGGGGAACCGCGGATCCCAGAACTCCGAGAAGTCGGCGATCTCGGGCGGCAGGAACCCGAGGTCCTCCATCGCCCCCTCGATGGTGGCCTGGGCGAGGTGCCCGGGGACGCACCAGCCCTCGTCGTACTGGAAGCGATCGGTCTCGACCGCCAGTTCGTAGAACAGGTAGGGACGGGGGCCGTCGTCGGTGAGGAGGGTGCCGTCGGGCAGGGCCACCACGTCCCACCCCTCGTCCGGGTAGGGCGGATCGCTGGCGGTCACCACGCCGGGATCGAACAGCTCCACGTGCACGCGCTGGGGCGCCTCCGGGTAGAGGTAGAGATAGGGCGCGTCCACGCTGGTGTAGTCGTACATGGTGATCTCGACCCACGACACCGTGTCGCCGCCCACCGAGAACGGGGTGCATCCGTAGCAGTGCCCCTGCAGCGCGGTGGCGGCCCAGGAGCCCGGATCCACCCAGCCCTGGAACTCGTGGTCCTCGACCGGGAGGTCGGTCTCGTGGGCGTCGCGCCAGGACGAGCCGCCCGTGTCCCAGGCGAGGTTGCACGCCTTGCTCTTGGGCACGAGGCTCCAGATGCCCACCCTCGGCGGGTCGACCCCGCAGGGGTTGTAGACGATCTCGCCCTCGACGTTGACGTCGGCGTCGGTGTCGGTATCGACGTCCGTGTCGGTGTCGGCGTCGGCGTCGGCGTCGGCGTCGGTGTCGGTGTCGGCGTCGGTGTCGGCGTCGGTATCCGAGTCCGTGTCGGCATCGGTGTCGGTGTCGGCATCGGTGTCGGCGTCGGTGTCCGAATCCGTGTCGGCATCGGTGTCGGCGTCGACCTCGATGGGGGCGGTGTCGTCCTCGACGACGTCGCAAGCCGGGCCTGCGAGCAGGAGCGGCAGGAGTGGCAGGATGGCGCGCATGGGGGACCCTCCTTCTCGCGTCGGTCGCAGGATAGCACGGGGTCGTTCCGGCCCGCGCGGGGGCCGGGCGACCCCGGGTGCGGATCAGCCCTCGTACGGCCGACCGAGCGCCGCGGGGGGCCGGACCCGGCCCCGGAAGCCCATGAGGGCGGCGATCGTGAGGAGATAGGGCAGCATCTGCAGGATCTGCGTCGGAATGCCGGTGCCCTGGCCCTGGAGCGTGATCTGGAGGGCCTCGGCCGATCCGAAGGCCAGGCAGGCGGCGGTGGCGCCCAGGGGGGTCCAGCGGCCGAAGACGACCGCGGCGAGCGCGATGTAGCCGCGTCCACCGCTCATGTTGTCCGAGAACTGGTGCTGCTCGGCCGCCAGCCAGACCCCCCCGAGCCCGGCGAGCGCCCCGGACAGAAGCACGCCCGCCAGCCTGATCCGTCGGACGGCCACCCCGGCCATGGCCGCTGCTTTGGGGTGCTCTCCGCAGGACTGAAGCCTCAGGCCGAACCGGGTGTGCCACAGGACGACGTGGCTCCCGGCCGCGAGCACGGCGGCCAGGAGCACGAGCGGGTGCGAGACGAGGCCGAGCACCGCACCGGCGGCGCCGCCGCCGTCGAGGAGCGCCGCCGGCGCCTCGACGCGGCCCGAGTTGGACGCCGAGTCCCACACCCGCTTGAGGAGGAATTTCGTGGCCCCCAGAGCCAGCATGTTGATGGCCACCCCTGCGACGATGGCGTCGGCGCCGAAGCGGATCACCGCGACACCCAGCACGGAGGCCACCAGCACGCCCGCCACGACGCCGGACGCGACACCCGCCCACGGGTCGCCGGTGAGGTGGGCGCCGAGCACGAACCCGAATGCGCCCCCGAGGAGGATGCCCTCGAGCCCGATGTTGGGCACTCCCCCCCGTTCGGAGGCGGTGCCGCCCAGCGCGGCGAACGCGTAGGGCACCGAGATCCGCAGGATCTGCACGAGAAAGGCCAGGGAGAGGACCGTGCTCACGTCCCCTCCCCCACCGGGGCCCGGCGGCTGCGCCCCAGGATCCGCCGGACCTCGGGCGCGGAAGCCACCACGCCCAGGATCACCACGGCCTGGAGAACCTCCACGATCTCCTTCGGGACCAGTGCGTTGATCGCGAGCCCGCCCTGCGAGAGCGTGCCGAACAGCAGGGCGGCCAGCACCACGCCGGCCGGATGGCTGCGACCGAGGAGGGCCACGGCGATGCCGACGAAGCCTACGCCTCCGGAGAATCCGTCTTCATACCAGCCCTTGTAGCCCTGGACGAAGTTCGTCCCCACCAACCCTGCATAGCCGCCGCCGAGCGCCATGGCCCAGGTGGCGACCCGCCCGGGCCGGAGGCCGCCGTACGCCGCCGCGCGGGGGGAGAAGCCGGTGACCCGGAGGGCGTACCCGGCCCGCGTACGGAACAGCAGCCACCACGCGGCGAGGGAGAGCCCGAGGGCGGCGGGGAAGGCCAGGTTGAGCGCGCTGCCGTGGAACGCCGGGATCCATCGAGCGAGCCGGGCGACGCGGGCACCCTCGACCACCGGGGGCGTGTGGAGCGTCTCGGGCACGGCCAGCCAGGTGGCCACCAGCCAGTTGGCGAGCGCCAGCGCCACGAAGTTGAGCATGATCGAGGTGATCACCTCGTGCGCTCCGAATCGGGCCCTGAGCGCGCCGGGGAGGGCTCCCCAGGCCGCACCCGCGAGGCATCCGGCCGCAGCCGCGAGGGGCACGCCGATCCAGGTGGGCGTGCCCTCGGGCAGCGCCATCCCCGCGAGCGCGGTGGCGAGCGCGCCCAGGACCGCCTGACCCTCGGCGCCGATGTTGAGGAGCCCGGCGCGGTACGGCACGGCGACCGCGAGTCCGGTGAGTATGAGCGGCGTGGCCTTGAACAGGACCTGGCCGAGCCCGTAGGCGTTGCCCCAGGTGCCGTCGAGAAGGGTGCCGAATACCCGGAGGGGCGCCTGACCGCAGGCGAGCACCAGGAGGTCGCCCGCGAGGAAGGCCAGGAGGAGTGCGAGCACGGGGGCGAGGATGGCCGCTTCAGCCTCGGGCGGGGGCGCCCGCCTCCAGGCCGTCACGGCGCCACCCCGGCCATGCACTCGCCCAGGCGCTCGGGTGTGGCTTCGGCCACCGGAAACGTCCCGGCCACGCGGCCGCGGTCCATCACCAGGACCCGGTCTGCCAGCGCGAGGATCTCCGCGATGTCCGCGGACACGAGCAGCACGGCCACGCCGCCGGCACGCGCCTCGCGGAGGCGCGCGTGGATGGCCTCCACGGCGCCCACGTCCACCCCGCGCGTGGGCTGCCCGGCGAGCAGCACGCGCGGCGTCCCGGAGAACTCCCGGGCCACGACGAGCTTCTGGGCGTTCCCGCCCGAGAGCGCTCGCGCGGCGAGGCCCGGTTCCGGCGGCCGGACGTCGTACCGGCCGAGGAGATCCTGGGCATGGGCGCGGATCCGGCCGCGATCGAGCCCCAGGCAGCCGCCGAAGGCACGGTGCCGGCCGAGCAGGAGGTTCTCCTCGAGGGAGAGTTCGCCCACGATTCCCCTGTCCCCCCGATCCTCGGGCACGTGGGCGAGGCCCGCGGCCGTGTGCGCGGCCACGGACCGGTGCGTGACGTCCTGGCCGTCCAGGACCACGGCGCCCGACGCCACGCGCCGCAGGCCGGCCACGGCCTCGAGCAGCTCGGACTGGCCGTTGCCCATGACGCCCGCCACCCCGAGGATCTCGCCCGCTGCGACGGCCAGGGAGACGCCATCCACCGCGCGGGTGCCCCCACGGTTCACCACCAGGTCCCGGACCTCCAGGGCGGGGGCTCCTCCAAAGGAGCGCCCGGCGTCCGGTGCAGGGGCTTCGCGCATGCCGAGCGCGGCCAACGCGACCTCCCGGCCCACCATGCGGTGGGCGAGGTCGCGTGCACTCGTCCCGGCCGCGGCCATCTCCCCCACCACCCTGCCCTGGCGCATGACCGTGATGCGGTCCGCCACCGCCAGCACCTCGTCGAGCCGATGGGTGATGAGCACCACGGTCCGGCCGGACTCGGCGAACCGACGGAGGAGCGCGAGGAGCGCCCGGGACTCCCCGGGCGTGAGCACGGCCGTGGGCTCGTCGAGCACGAGGATGTCGGCCCCCCGGTGGAGCACCTTGAGGATCTCGACACGCTGGCGCTCCCCCACCGAGAGGTCCTCCACCCTCGCGTCCGGGTCCACGTACAGGCCGTACGTCGCCGTGAGGGCCTCGACCGCGCGCCGGGCGGCTCCCCGGTCGAGGAGGCCCCGGCGCCGGGGCTCCCGTCCCAGCACCAGGTTCTCGGACACCGTGAGCGGCTCGACCAGCATGAAGTGCTGGTGGACCATGCCGATCCCGAGCCGGATCGCGGCCGGGACGTCGAGGCGGCCGACCGGGTCCCCCCGGACCCGGATCGAGCCGGCGTCGGGTGCCAGGACCCCGGCGAGGACGCGCATGAGCGTGGACTTGCCAGCCCCGTTCTCGCCCACGAGCGCGTGGACTTCGCCCGCGTGGGCCCGGAAGTCGACGCGGTCGACGGCCAGTACCGGTCCGAAGCGTCGGACGACGCCCCGCATCTCGACGGTGGGGATCCCGGGTGCGGTGGTAAGTGCCGTCACGGGACCCCCGGCCGCTCGGGCACGAGGATCTCGCCCCGGACGATGCGCTCGCGGAGATCCTCCACGCGGGCCACCACGCCGTCGGGAAGCAGATCGCCTTGGGCGTTCCCATGGACGTATCCGACACCGCCCTCGGCGAGCCCGAGCGTGCGGATCCCCCCCTCGAACCGTTGCTCCACGACCTCCTGCACCATGCGGTACACCGCCACGTCCACGCCCTTGACCATGCTGGTGAGCACGTGCCCGGGCGCCTCCGAGGACTGGTCGGCGTCCACGCCGATGGCGAGCCCACCCGTCAGGCGGGCCGCCTCGAAGACGCCGAGCCCGGTGGATCCGGAGGCGTGGAAGATGACGTCCACGCCGTTGCCGTACTGGGCGAGGGCCAGCTCCTTCCCCTTGCCCGGGTCCTTGAAGGCCGCGCCCGTGACCCCCGCGTAGTTCACGATCACCGTGCAGGCGGGGCACACCTGCCGCACCCCCGCGCGGTAGCCGGCCTCGAACTTCCGGATGAGCGGGATGTCCATGCCCCCCACGAACCCGACCCGCCCGGTCCGGGACACCAGTGCGGCTGCGGCGCCCACGAGAAAGGCACCCTCCTGCTCGCGAAACTTGAGGCCGGCCACGTTGGGCGGGGGCGGCACCGGTCGCCCCTCGGGGTCCACGGGGACGGCGAAGTCCACGCAGGCGAAGGCGGTGTCCGGGTACTCGCGAGCGATCCCGACGATGTCGTCGGAGAAGATGAACCCGACGCCCACGACGAGGTCGAACCCGCGCGCGGCCAGCATCCGGAGCGCACCCTCGCGATCCGCGCCCTCGCCCGGCTCCACGTACTCGACCTCGACGCCGAGCTCGTCACGGGCCCGCACGAGGCCGAGGAAGGCCAGGTCGTTGAACGACTTGTCCCCGCGGCCCCCGACGTCGAACACGATCCCCGCGCGCACCCGGTCGCCCTCCGGGGCCGGGGGGCCTCGGCCGCCCGCCAGGAGGAGGACCACGTCGAGCAGGGCGAGCGCGAGGAGCAGGAGGAGGAGACGGCGCACGGTCGGGATTCCGCGGCGGAACGTATGGCCTCCCCGCGCGGCGGGCCCGAGTCCGAGCCGAACTGCCGGACCGGCGCACCCCGAGCCCCCCACTCGCCCGGCCCTCCGGAGGGAGGCGACTCCAGGGAACTTCCCAGGACCTGCCCCGATCTGGAACGTGGTCGGGCCGCAGAACGGCTGAAGTCGCGACAGGCAGGGATCGGCCGACGACATCGGACTCGGGCTCGGACTCGACGGTCCGGCGTGCCGCGGTCCGACCCCGGATCGCCCGTCGCGCCGCGCCGCCCGACCTGCCAGCGCCCCCGGGAGTGGGGGAATTCCAATCCGCCCTCGGGTTGACAGCCGGCACCGTTCCCCGTAAGACGCCGCGCCCCCCCCCGACCGGTCGCCCCATGGCCCACAACCGTCCCGAGCGCGTGGCCGAGCTGCTCCACGCCGAGATCGCCCGGATCCTGCGCGAGGACGTCTCCGATCCACGGCTCGTCGCCTGCTCCGTCACCCGGGTGCGAGTCACCCCCGACCTCCGGGCCGCCCGCGTGCACGTCCTCCCGCTCGGCGGCGAGGGCGACGCCGCCGGCCTGCTCCGGGGCCTGAAGGCCGCCACGCCCTACATCCGGCGGCAGGTGGGCCGGGCCGTGGAACTGCGGTACCTCCCGGCCCTCGACTTCGTGCTCGACGAGGGTTTGGAGGAGGCCGTGCGCATCACCTCGCTCCTGGGCCGGATCGCCGGGGAGGGGAGCGGGGAGGGCACGTGATCGGCCCGTCCTTCCTCGTGATGGACAAGGCCCCGGGGCTCACGAGCCACGACGTCGTGGCGATCGTCCGGGCCGTCACCGGCATCCGGAAGGTGGGCCACACCGGCACCCTGGATCCGTTCGCGAAGGGGGTGCTCCCGCTCGCGCTCGGCACCGCCACCCGCCTCGTGCAGTTCCTCGACGAGTCCGAGAAGGTCTACGACGCCACCATCGCGCTGGGTGCGGCGACCGACACCGGCGATCCCACCGGCTCGGTGATCCGGGAAGCAGCGGTGCCCCGGCTCGATCCGGAGGGCGTGCAGGCCGTGCTCGACGGGTTCGTGGGCGAGCGCCTGCAGCGCCCCCCCCGGTTCTCGGCGGTCAAGGTCCGGGGGCGGCGTCTCTACGAGTACGCCCGGCAGGGCGTGGAGGTGGAGGCGCAGCCCCGGCCCATCCGGATCCACGCCCTCGTCCTGTCGCACCTTGAGCCCGACGCGATCCGCGTCCTCCTCACCTGCTCCCGAGGCACCTACGCCCGGGGGCTCGCCGACGAGATCGCCGAGGCGCTCGGCACGGCGGGGCACCTGCGGGCGCTCACGCGGACGCGGTCGGGCCCCTTCGGCCTGGATCGCGCGGTCTCCCTCGCCCGCCTGTCCGAGCTGGCCGCGGGCACCCCGGACTGGGAGCGCGCCCTCAGGACCCACCGGGGTGAGGAGCGCGTGCCCTGGCTGCCCCGCGAACAGGTCCACGCGGGCCTCGCACCCTGGTGCCTGCGGCCGGTCGACGTGCTCGGGACCCTCCCGCTCCTGCCCGTGGCCCGCGCGGTCGCCGACGTGATCGCGCGGGGTGGCCCGTTGCCCGCCCCGCCCCCCGGCGTGAGGCCGGGCGGGCGGTTCCTGGTGGTGGCCGGCGACGTGGCGGTGGCCGTGGGGGAGTCGCGGGGTGGAGGACGCGCCCAGACCCTCTGGCGAGCCACCGCGGAGTGACACTCGGCGGCCCGGACGGCTCCTCCATACTTGACGATGCCCGCGGAACGGGGCATGAGGGCGCCGCCGCCCCGCACGGCGGCTCCCCATCCGGACTCTGAGGATGCGGCGGGTGGAGGCGATGCGGCCTCCGCGCCATGACCGCCCATCCCCGGTCTCCGGGCGCAAAAGGAACGAGATCATGGCGATGTCCGAGGATCGGAAGAAGGAACTGATCACGACCTACGAGGTCCACGAGGGCGACACGGGATCCGCCGAGGTCCAGATCGCGCTCCTCACCGAGCGGATCAACTACCTCACGGAGCACTTCAAGGTGCACGCTCGCGACCACGCCTCCCGCCGCGGCCTGCTCAGGCTGGTCGGGCAGAGGCGCCGCCTCCTCAAGTACCTGTCCCGGGTGCACCTGGATCGCTACCAGGCCCTCATCCAGTCCCTCGGTCTCAGGCGGTAGCGCCCAGGCGCGGCCGCGTCTTTTCCAACCTCCAGCGTCGGGCCCGCGGCGATGTTGCCGTGGGTCGTCCGGGTCGTCTACCAACACCCTCACCCCGC
Organism: Deltaproteobacteria bacterium; assembly: GCA_041309225.1. GTDB lineage: Bacteria > Myxococcota_A > UBA796 > UBA796 > JAFGLY01 > JAFGLY01. The sequence goes on from JBFYZZ010000248.1 coordinate 20,870, forward strand.
AGGTCTCCCCGGACCGGGGGGGCACCGCCCCCCGGCCCCGGCAGGCCTGTGGGCATCCCACAGGTGGATGGGGGGTTGGCCGGCGAGGCCTTTGCCCGGTGACCAGCCCGAGTGCCGTCCGGCGCATCCGCCGGCGGCGCATCCGTTCAGCGCGGCGCCGCTCCGTCCCGAAGGCCGACGAAGCGACGCCGTATCGAGCCATCCATGCACATTCAGTCCATCTCAGTCGATGTCGGCGGCCGTCCGCTCGTCATCGAGACCGGGCGCTATGCCCGCCAGGCCTCCGGCGCCGTCGTCATACGCCAGGGCGACTCGGTCATCCTCGTCACCGCCGTCATCGGCGGCGTGCGCGTCGCCGACTTCGTCCCCCTCACCGTTGACTACCAGGATCGCACCGGCGCCTACGGGCGCATCCCCGGGTCCTACTTCAAGCGCGAGGGCCGGCAGAACGAGCGCGAGACGCTCGTCAGCCGCGTGATCGACCGCCCGATCCGCCCCCTGCTGCCCAAGTCCTTCCGCAACGAGACCCAGGTCATCGCCACGGCGATGTCCTACGATCCCGACAACGACACCGCCGCGCTGGCCCTCTGCGGCGCCTCCGCGGCGCTGGCCCTGGCCGGCGCGCCCCTCGCCCAGGTCGTGGCCGGAGTCCGCGTCGCCCGGGTCAAGGGCGAGCTCGTGGTCAACCCGGGCGCCGCGCAGGAGGAGGACGCCGATCTCCTCCTCACGGTGGCCGGCACCGCCGACGCCGTGATCATGGTCGAGGGAGGCGGGCGCGAGATCCCCGAGGTCGTCATGCTCGATGCCCTCGACACCGCCCACGCCGAGATCCGGAACATCGTGGCCGCGATCGAGGACTTGAGGGGCCGCGTGGGCAAGCCCGCGATGCAGGTCCCGCCGCCCACGGGTCCCTCCGAGGCGTTCGTGGCCCGCGTGGAGGAGGCCGGCCTGGCCGCGCTCCGCGAGGCCATGGCGGTCCAGGGCAAGCACTCCCGAGCGGACGCGCTCTCCACGGCCCGCGACGAGGTGGCGCTCCGGCTGGCCGGGAGCGTCGAGGATGCCGCCGAGATCACGGGCGACGTCGAGAAGGCCTGGGAGATGCTGGTCCGTCGCGAGCTGCGTGCCCACATCCTCGACCAGGGCGTCCGCGTGGACGGCCGCGCCACCGACGAGATCCGGCCCATCACCTGCGAGGTCGGGATCGCGCCCCGTGCCCACGGCAGCGCCGTGTTCACGCGCGGCGAGACCCAGGTGTTCGCGACCATCGCGCTCGGCACCGAGATGGACGCCCAGCGCACCGACTTCGCCGACGACCCCGACGGCCGCCGCTCCTGGATGCTCACGTACTACTTCCCGCCGTACTGCACGGGCGAGGCGTCGATGATGCGCGGCCCGAAGCGCCGCGAGATCGGTCACGGCGCCCTCGCCCACCGGTCGCTCGTACCGGTGCTGCCCGCGCAGGAGGCGTTCCCCTACGTGATGCGCTCCACGGCCGAGGTCATGGAGTCCAACGGCTCCTCCTCGATGGCCACGGTGTGCGCCACCACGCTGGCCCTCATGGACGCCGGCGTGCCGATCTCGGCGCCCGTCGCGGGCATCGCGATGGGGCTGGTGAAGGAGGGTGAACGCTGGGCCGTGCTCTCCGACATCCTCGGCGACGAGGACCACCTGGGCGACATGGACTTCAAGGTCACCGGTACCGCCCGCGGCATCACGGCGTTCCAGATGGACGTCAAGATCGCCGGCGTGTCCCGGGACGTCATGAGCCGGGCGCTGGCCCAGGCCCGCGAGGGTCGGATCCACATCCTGGGCGAGATGGCCCGCGTGCTGGACGCCCCGCGCGCCGAGCTGTCCAGGCATGCCCCGCGCATCACCACGATCCAGATCAAGCCCGACCGCATCAAGGACATCATCGGGCCCGGAGGCCGGGTCATCCGCTCCATCCAGGAGAAGACGGGGACCCGCATCACGGTCGAGGACTCCGGGAAGGTGGACGTGGCGGCGACCGACGGCGAGGCCTCCGCCAAGGCCATCGCCATGATCCGCGAGCTGACGCAGGAAGCCGAGATCGGGAAGCTCTACGTCGGCGTGGTGAAGCGGGTCACCGACTTCGGCGCCTTCGTGGAGATCTTCCCTGGAACCGACGGCCTCATCCACATCTCGCACCTGGCCAAGGAGCGGGTGGAGAGGGTGACCGACGTCGTCAACGAGGGCGATGAGGTGCTGGTGCGGGTGATCGACATCGATCGCGCCGGGAAGATCCGCCTCTCCCGCAGGGAAGCCATCGACGGGTAGGCTGTGCCCGACCGCATCGAGGTCTTCACCTTCAAGGAGGGCCTGCTCGCCCGCCTCGCGCACGACCTCAGGCTGAGGGTCGGCGCGTTCGAGGTGAAGCGCACGGGACCGGGCGCCTTCGAGGTCACGGCGCGGGCCGACAGCCTGCGGGCCGAGTGCGCCATCCGCGACGGCCGTCCGGACCACGGCACGCTCTCGTCCCGGGACCTCGCCGACATCGACGCCAACACCCGCAAGGACGTCCTCCACCCCGATCGCTTCCCCGTGATCCGCTTCTGCGGCCGGATGAAGGGCAACTGGGTGGAGGGCGAGCTCGACCTCTGCGGCCGCGTGCGGCCGCTCTCGTTCCGCGTGGAGCCGTCGGGCGGGCGGGTCCGGGGGGAGGTGGAGTTCGCGCCGAGCCGCTGGGGCATCCCCCCGTTCACGGCGCTCCTCGGCGCCATGCGGATCCAGGACCGGGTGCGCGTGGCCTTCGACGTGGCGGTACCTCCCGAGACGTGAGGCGCCCTACCTCGCGTCGCGCACGCCTCGGGTGCGCAGCGCGGCGAGCAGCGCCTCGGGGTCGGCGGGGCTCACGAAGATGCGGGGCTTCCCCTCGAGGAGCACGCCATCGTCGAAGCGCGACGCGTAGACGCGCGCGAACCCGGTGTCGAGCAGGAACCAGCCCGTGTGGTACCCGGGCATCCCGCTGCCCGCGAGCCTGAGACGCGCCCGCACGCCCGTACGCCGAGCGGTGCGGTCGGCGAGCGGGAACCGCTTCGTGGCGAGCGCGGTGTGGACCACGAGGCTCCCCCCCACGACCTCGTAGCCGAGGCGGCGGGGGCCCCGCGCGACCACCCAGATCGCGCCGGCCCCGACGATGAATGCCGCCAGGGCCAGCAACGGCGCGGGTCCGGCCTGCTCGAACCCTCCGGCCTCCCGGTGCGGGGGCCGGAAGGTGGCGGGCCCGCCCGAGGCCAGGGCGGCGCGGAAGGCGACCGGTTCCTCGGGGTTGACGAGGACCGGGGTGCCGCCGGCCACGTCGAGGAGGACGACGTCGCGCGAGCAGTCGGTGGCCTGCCGGACGGTGCCCAGGTCGGGGTAGGTGAACCGGCCGATGCAGCGGTGGGGGCTGCTCTCCCCCATCCGCCCGGTGGCCCGCCCGAGGTGGACGTCGCGGATCTCCCGGATCGCGGCCAGGTCCACGGTGGTGCGGCCATCGAGGAAGGGCGGCCCACCGCGCAACTCGAGCACGCCACCCCCCACCCGGTACTCGATGGGCTCCGCCAGGAATGGCAGGAGCGAGGCGGCCAGGAGCCCGGCGAGGCCGAGCACCATCGCCGGGACGAGCAGGGCGACGGTCAGGCCCGCGCCGCGCGGGGCGGGGGCCGGTGGGAAGGAGCCGGCGGGGATCGGCGGAGCCACGGGCGGGTCCTCCCGGGGAGGCCTCCCATGGTACCTCAGGGCCGGTCGGTCAGCGCGGCGAGGCCGGGCAGGACCTTGCCCTCCAGCAACTCGAGCGAGGCGCCGCCCCCCGTGGAGACGTGGGTGACGCGGCCGACGATCCCGAACGCCTCGGCGGCCGTGGCGGTGTCGCCGCCGCCCACGATGGTGACGGCACCGGCCTCGGTGGCGGCGGCCACGTCCAGGGCCAACGCACGGGTACCCTCGGCGAAGGCGGGGAACTCGAAGACGCCCGCGGGGCCGTTCCAGACGATGGTGCGGGCCGCGGCGACGGCCTCCCCGAACAGGGCGCGCGAGCGGGGCCCCACGTCGAGGCCCATCCAACCGTCGGGGATGCCGGAGGCGTCGTCGGCGGTGCCCACGGCGGCGTCGGCGGCGAACCGGTCGGCCGTGACGTAGTCCACGGGGAGGTGCAGCGCGACGCCTCGCGCCCGGGCCTTGGCGAGCAGATCGGGCACGAGCCTCGCCCCCTCCTCGTCGTACAACGAGGCGCCGATGGGCGTGCCCCAGCCGACCTTCTTGAACGTGAAGGCCATGCCCCCGCCCACGATCATCGCGTTGACCTTGTCCAGCAGGTGGTCGATGAGCTGGATCTTGTCGGCGACCTTGGCCCCGCCGAGGATGGCCAGGAACGGGCGGGCCGGGGCCTCCAGCGCCGCGCCCATGACCTCCATCTCCCGCTGGAGCAGGAAGCCGGCCGCACGGGGGCGGTCCACGCCGACCACCGAGGAGTGGGCGCGGTGGGCCGTCCCGAAGGCATCGTTCACGAAGAGGTCACCGAGGCGGGAGAGCGAGGACCGGAACGCGGCCACCGCGTTCGGGTCCGCCTTGACCTTCGTGCCGTCGGCGGCCTTGCCCTTGCCCTCCTCCTCGAGGTGGAAGCGGAGGTTCTCGAGCAGGACCACCTCGCCCGTCCGGAGCGCGGCACAGGCGGCCTCGACCTCGGGCCCCACGCAGTCGGGCAGGAAGCGGATCGGCCGGCCCAGGCGCTCGGACACGAGCGGCGCGAGCGGCGCGAGCGAGTACGCGGGCTTCGGCTGCCCCTCGGGACGGCCGAGGTGGCTGGCCAGCACCAGGGAGGCTCCGCGGTCGAGCAGGTAGCGAAGGGTGGGCACGGCGGCGTCGATCCGCTGGGTGTTCGTGACGCGCCCCGCCTGCATGGGGACGTTGAAGTCCACCCGGACGAGCACGCGCCTTCCGGCGACGTCGAGGTCGGTGACGGAGAGCTTGGGCATGGAACCTCCCTCGGGTGGGCGGGAGACTAGCCCGGTGCGTCAAGATCGGCCGGCCGGGATACGCCGGCCGCCATGCAGCCCGGCCGTCCGCTCCCCGTCCCGGTCCAGGTCCTGCCCCACGGGCGGGGCCTCGAACTGCCCGCGCCCGCCACGGCCGGCGCCGCGGGCCTCGACCTGCGCGCCGCCGTCACCGAACCCATGGTGATTCCCCCCGGGGGGCGCGCCCTCGTGCCCACGGGACTCGCGGTGGCCGTGCCCGAGGGGTGGGAGGCACAGGTCCGGCCGCGGTCGGGCCTGGCCCTGCGGCACGGCGTGGGCCTCCTCAACGCGCCCGGCACGATCGACGCCGACTACCGGGGGGAGATCCGCGTGATCGTCGTGAACCACGGACAGGAGGACTTTCACGTGGAGCGCGGCCTGCGGATCGCCCAGCTCGTCCTCTGCCCGGTGGGCCGCCCCGAGCTCGTCCCCGTGGAGGCGCTCCCGCCCACCCGCCGCGGCGCCGGCGGTTTCGGATCCACCGGCACGACCTAGGGCCGGGACCTCTCGGAGACCCCCCATGCTGGAAACCCTCTCCCGCGGATTCCGCAACGCCCGGCTCAAGCTCCAGGGCCGGGCGGTCCTCACGGAGGAGAACGTCGCCGAGGCCCTCCGGGACGTGCGCGTCAGCCTCCTCGAGGCCGACGTGGAGCTGGGTGTCCTCCGGGAGTTCCTCGAGATCGTCCGCACGCGGGCCGTCGGGGAGGTGGTGCCGCTCCGGGCCGGCCGCGGCACGGACGCCTTCCGCGTCACCCCCGCCGACCACTTCGTGAAGATCTGCCACGACGAGCTCGTGGCGCTGATGGGCGCTGAGGAGGGGAGGCTCGACCTGGCCACCCGGCCCGCCGCCGTCATGATGGTGGGCCTGCAGGGCTCCGGCAAGACGACCACCGCCGGGAAGATCGCCCGGAACCTCCTCAAGGAGGGGAAGCGGCCGATGCTGGTGGCCGCCGACGTCTACCGCCCCGCCGCCGTGGACCAGCTCATGACCATCGGCCGCAAGGTCGGGGTCCCGGTCTTCTACATCAAGGGCCAGGACCCGGTCACGATGTGCGACTTCGCCATGGCGCAGGCCCGCAGCGTGGGCCGCGACGTCGTCATCTTCGACACCGCCGGCCGCCTCGCCATCGACGAGGCCCTCATGGGCGAGCTCGAGCGGATCCGGGAGCGTACCCGGCCGGCCAACGTGCTGTTCGTGTGCGACGCCATGATCGGCCAGGACGCCGTCCGTACGGCCGCGGCCTTCGACCGCCGCCTCGACTTCACCGGGTTCGTGCTCACCAAGCTCGACGGCGACGCGCGCGGCGGCGCGGCCCTCTCCATCCGCAAGGTCACCGGCAAGCCCATCCTGTTCGTCGGCATGGGCGAGGGCCTCGACCGGCTGGAGCCCTTCCGCGCCGAGGGGCTGGCGGGCCGGATCCTGGGCATGGGCGACGTGGTCGGCCTGATGCGCGACTTCGAGAGCGCGGTGGACCGGCAGCAGGCCGAGGCCGATGCCCAGAAGATGCTGGCGGGCGAATTCACCTTCGACACGTTCACGAACCAGCTCCTCGCGATCCGGAAGATGGGCTCGCTCCGGGACGTGGTCGGCAAGATGCCCATCCTGTCCGATCTCATGGACCAGATCCCCGCCGAAGCGCTCGACGACCGCGAGCTCAACCGGGTGGAGGCCATCGTCCGATCCATGACCCGGCAGGAGCGGCTCCAGCCCGACGTCATCAACGAGAGCCGCATCCGGCGGATCTCGCGGGGCAGCGGCCGCGCCGTAGTGGAGGTGAGGGCGCTCTACGACCGGTTCCTGGTGGCTCGGCGGGCCATGCGACAGATCGGGCAGGCGAGCGGTCTCTTCGGGAGTGTGAAGCAGGCCCGCAGGGCCCGCCGGATGTTCGGGTCGGTCCCCGGCCTGGACCCGTCGGCGCTGCCGGCTGGCCTGGGCGGGGAGGAGGAGGCGGGCGTGAGCCCGGAGGAGAAGATCGCTCGCCGCCGGAAGCTCCAGGAGGCCCGCAAGGCCCGTAAGCGCGGCCGGCGCTAGGTGCCGCTCCATGGCCGACCTGGGCCCCCTCCTCCTCGGCGCCCCCAACCACCTCGGGGATGGGGTCATGGCCCTGCCGGCTCTGGCCGCGCTCGCCGCCGCCGGGGGGCCGGTGCGGATCGCGTGCCCGGGCTGGGGCGCCGTCCTCTACCGGGAACTCCAGGGAGAACGGGTGGATCCTCGCACAGAGGCCCGCCCCGAGGAGACTGCGGTCCTCTTCCCGCCCGCCTTCCGGTCGGCCTGGCTCGCCCGGCGTGCCCGCCGCCGCGTGGGGCTGGCCACCGACGCGCGGAGGCTCCTGCTGACCGATCCCGTGCCCCCGGGCACCGGTCACCGTCGCGAGGACTACGCCGCGTTGGCCCGCGTGCTCGGGGTGCGGGTGGAGGCGCCTCCCCGGTTCCGGGCCACCGCGGCCGAGATCGCGGCGTTCGGCGACCTGCCCGTCCACGTGGGCCTCAACCCGGTGTCCCCCTCGGGGCCGCCCGTGGAGTGGCCCTTCTACGCCGAGCTCGCGGCGCGCCTCCCGGACGCCGTGCGGGTCTACGCGGGGCCCGGGGAGGAGGCCGCGGTGCGGGCCCGGATCCCCGGCGCCGCGCTGATCGCGGGGCTGACCCTCGGATCGCTGGCGGGTGCCCTGGCCCGCTGCCGGGCGCTGGTCTCCAATGACAGCGGCGTGGCCCACCTGGCCGCAGCCTGCGGGGTGCCCGTCGTGGTGATCCACGGCTCCACCACCGCCGGCCGTACCGGGCCCGCCGGGGCCCGGGCGGTGGAGGGTCCCGACCTTCCGTGCCGCCCCTGCTATCGGAAGCGGTGCCCCCACCCGGCCGTGCCCTGTCTCTCCGGGATCCCCCCGGAGCGGGTCCTGGAGGCCCTCGCGTGACCACGGTGGTCGTCCGGTTCTCGTCGCTGGGCGACGTCGTGCTGGCGGGCGCCGTCACGGGCGCGCTGGCGCCCGTGGTGTTCGTCACGCGGGACCGGTACGCCGCCGTAGCCGGCCGGCTGCCGGGCGTGGCGCGGGTCGAGGCGCTCACGGACGGGGAGGGGATCGGCTCACTCGCGGCCCGCCTTCCGGCCGGGGCGCCGCGGGTGGACCTCCAGGCCTCCCCCCGCTCGTGGGCCCTCGCGCTGCGATCCGGGGGAGCGTGGCGCCGGATCCGGCGGGACACGCTCGCGCGTCACCTGCGGGTGGCCGTCAAGACGACGCCCGGCGCCGGGGTGGTGGCCCGCTACGCGGCGGCTGCACGGGTGCCCGCGGCTCAGCCGCCGTGGATCCCCTCACCGGGACCCCACGATGCGCTGCTGGTGGCCCCCGGATCCACCTGGGCGACCAAGCGCTGGCCCCCCGGCCGGTTCGCGGAGGTGGCCGCGGGCTGGGACGGGCCCGTGGTCGTGCTGGGCGGCTCGGGCGAGGAGGGCCTGTGCGCGGCCGTGGCCGGGGCCGTCGGCCCCCGGGCCGAGGCGGTGGCGGGTCCGGGGTTTGCCGGGGTGCTCGCGGCCCTCGGTCGGGGTCGAGTCGCCCGGGCCAACGACGCCGGGCTCGCCCACCTCGCGGCCGCGGCCGGCGTGCCCACCGTGGTGGTGTTCGGGGCGACCACCTCGGCCGACGGCTTCTGGGACGACCGCTGCACGGCCGTCGAGGCCGACGTCGAGTGCAGGCCCTGCGCGCGGTTCGGGCGGGGCGCCTGCCCGTTCGGCGATCACCGCTGCATGGACCTCGTCCCGGTACCGGCCGTCGCCGCGGCGGTGCGGCGGGCGGGAGGACCGGCATGAGCGGCGCCTGGCACGTGGTCACCGGGGATTTTCCGCCGCGATTCACGGGTGGGGTGGCGACCTGGATGCTCGGGGCCGCCCGGACGCTCGCCGAGGGAGGGAGCCGGGTCGAGGTCCACGCCCGGGCCGGGGGCCTCGCATGGGCCGTGGAGGAACGGCGCCGGGATCGGGCCCTCCCCATCGAGGTCCACCGGATCCACGGCCGGCGGTGGAACGCCCGGCAGGCGGCGCACGCGGCCCGGGACGTGGTCCCGCGCCTCCAGCCCGGCGACCGGGTGCTGGCCGCGACCTGGACCGTGGCGGCGGGGCTCGTGGAGGCCTGCCGGACGCGCGGGGTGCCGCTGGTGGTGCTGGCGCACGGCTCGGAGGTGACCCGGCTGGGGGCGGCCACGCCCCACGGGCTGGCTGCGCTCCGCCCCACGGCCCGGTTCCTCGCGGTGTCGGCCTTTCTCGCCCGGCTCCTCGAGCAGCACGGGATCGCGGCGGGCGTGACGCCCAGCCCCGTGGATCCGGGGCCGGCATCGGACGGTCCCCGCGAGGGCCTGCTGGTGGTGGCCCGCCTGACGCCGCAGAAGGGCGTGGACCGGGCACTGGGCCTGGCGGAGGCGCTCGACTGGCCCGCAACCGTGGTGGGGGAGGGGCCCGAGCGGGGATCGCTGCGTCGCCGGGCGCGCGCGGGGCGGGGCCGCGTGACCTTCGCCGGCCGCGTGGAGGGGGAGGCCCTGGAGCGCCTGTACCGGCGCGCGGCCTGCCTCGCGCTCCTCTCCCGGCCCGACGCCGACGGATCCGGCGCCGAGGGCCTGGGGCTGGTGGTGCTGGAGGCGGCGGCGCGGGGGACGCCCGCCGTGGTCTCGTCCGTGGGGGGCCTGCCCGAGGCCGCGGCGGCGGGCTGCGTGCTCCCCGACCCGGACGACGCCGGGGACGCGGCGACGCGGGTGCG
>JBFYZZ010000249.1:0-14252 GCA_041309225.1 Deltaproteobacteria bacterium
AGGGGAGCGTCTGGGGAAGCACGTTGCCAGGAGGGCCATCCATGGGAGCCCGGAGCGCCGAGCGGGGCGGCAGATGGAGAGGGACCCGGCCAGGGCGCTACCCCCAGCCGGGTCCTGGGCCCTCCTGCGCGAGGGGACCGAGCTGGAGGGTCGCTGAACCGGCGAGATCCAGGACACCCCAGGGACACACCACCACGCTCCCGCACCCCTTCTCATCCCTCCTCGTCTGTCTCTTCCCCTCCCGAAAGATCCGCATCACAAGAGCTTCTCCGCGATCAAAGGCCCTTCCCCGGATCCCCTCCACCACTCCCGCCGCCTCCGCCAAAGAGATCCACGCAGGCCTTCCCAGCGATGCCGCACATGCGAGGCGATTCGTTCGTGAGGCCTGGCAACTTCAGGGGGTTACGCGGTTCTCCCCCTCGACTCTACAGGCAAGACCGCGTCGGCGAGGACCTGTCGGCTGACCGCTCGAAGCTGGGTCACCGTCACGCCCCTCCCCGCGAGCAGACCCACGTTGCAGCAGTGCCATGCCTCTTCGAAGGCCTCCTCGTCGAGCAGGAGCGCACGCAGCCCGTTGCCGATCGAGGCGGCCAGCTCCGGCCAACGCGTCGGGAAACACTCCTGCAGGGCGAACAGCCAGCGAGCGGGCCAGGTTTCCACCTCTTCGCGCGACGCGAGCCTGGCGAGGGCCAGGACGCGCCCCAGGTCCTTTGCGTAGCGCTGAACCATCCTCCCGCCGATCGGCGAGCTCATGACGTGGTCCACCAGGGTCCGGTGGGACAGCAGGTTGGCCAGCGCCATCATGGCGGGGTGGGCGTACTCGATGCCGTCGGGTCCCCGCTGGCGATCGATCATCGTCAGCGAGAGGAATTCGAAGCCCGGGAGCCCGTAGAACCCACCGGGTAGCTCGACGCTCACCCAGGCCTTCGCCCCGGGCGTCTCCCCGGCCGGCACCATCAGGAGTTCGACGAAGTAGTCCTCGTGATCGGGTGGGATGAGCCGTATGGCGGGCAATTGGTCCGGCGGTGTCGTGGCGGTCCCGGGCTCGAACGGTCGGGGGGCCTTCTGCCTCCAGCCACGAGCCAAGAGGCGGAGGGCGATCTCCTGCGCCGTGAAGGTGTGCCCGGCGGGATGAACCACGAGATCGGCGTCCTTGGTCTTCACTCCGCCACCGACGAGGTCGCCGGCATGGTGGTACGCGGCGGCGAGGCTACCCACGACCAGGACGTGGTCGAGCACGCCATCCGGCAGGTCGTCGCGGAGCCGGGCGAAGATCGCGCGGGGATCGAGGATCCCTGGTGGCGTCAAGCCTTCCTCCGAAGGTGGCGGAGGAGGGCATCGGCTTGGTCGACGAGCCGAAGCTCGTGGAGATCGAGCAGCGCCTCGACCGGGTCGGCGATTCGCGGAGGAGCGCCGCCATCCTGAGCGAAGAGGCTCTCCGATCGGGGAACGGCGTGCAGGACGAGGAGGGGCGGCGCGCCCACCGGAGCAGGGACGAGCGCCGGGTCGAGCCTCTCGACGAAGCCCTTGTCCATGAGGCCTTCCGGGGCATGTACGGACACATCCAGGCGTGGGAGACCGTGCAGATCCAGCCCGGGGTGCCAGTGGCGTGCGGCGACCACGCCACCGACAGCGACTCCAGCCGGGAGCGCGCGTGAGAGGCGGTCGAGCAGCCGCTGGGGATCGCCGCCGCGGCCCGACTGGTCCACGAAGGGGGCGGTCTGCCGGATCGTGGGCGCGAGCGCGAGAAGCTGTGACCACCGCTCCTGCGGAAAGGTCCTTAGGACGGCGCCTCGGTCGGACCTGCGCTCCACGGTGTCGCCGAGCGCGGCCAGCCCCTTGCTCACCGAAGGATGCGAGAGCCCGGTCTGACGCTGGAGCTCGCCGATCGCGATTCGGCCCTGGCCGAGCAGCCAGCGTGCCAGGAGGACGCGCATCACCTCGAAGGACCGGTCGACCCGCGCACGCTTCGTCTCGATGGCGACCTCCGCAGCGTTCTCTGCCAGGGTGCGGAGGGCTTCGTCGTCGGGCGCGATCACCGAGTCTCCTTCGAGCAACGCGACGAGTCCCAGGCGGGAGGCGATCTCGGGTAGCAGCACGGTCTGGAGACGGTCCCATTCGGCGCGCAGTCCTGTGGCCGACATCCGCGCGCGGAGGAGGAGAAGGACAACCCGGGCCTCGGGGAAGTCCCTGGCGTGGAGCGCAAGCTGCGCGACCGCTGCGCGGAGATCCCTGGCACCCCCTTGGCCGACCTTGACCTCGACGAGGAGCGACCCGCCGGGGCTCACGAAGTCGGGACCGTCCACACCGACCTCGGCCATGCCCGACCGGGTCGCCCAGTCCAGGTAGGAGACGAGGCCCAAGGGGCGAAGCGCGGCGGCGAGGTCGTGCATGCCATGAGGTCTACCCCACGCCGATCAAGGTGGCAACTCGAAATGAAAGTCGCCACTCGCCGCCGCCAGGGACCACGTCGGGTGAGGACGCGTCGCCTTGTCGTCGCTGGGGCCCGGGACACCCCAGGGACACACGCCCCGCCTCCGACTCCCTCCCCATCCCTCCTCGTCCTTCTCTACTCCTCCCAGAAGATGTCCGTCCAAAGCACTTTCCCACGATCAACGCCCCTTCCATGGATCCCCTCCGCCACTCCCGCCGCCTCCCGCAACGACCGACGAGTCCAGGGCAGAGGATGCGCGGAAGTAGGAGTTTCGCCGGGCCATCGTCGACTCGGACTGGCCGAGGAGCGTCTGGACCAAGGAGGGGCTATCGACGAGCCACACGAGCTGGTTGGCGGAGGTGCCGAGCCTGCCTCACGTCGCCCCCCTTATGGTCGCTCCCCGGAGGGTACGTTGGTGCTGCCATGCCCGCCGCCACCTGGACCTTCCCCGCCCGCTTCCGCGCCCGCGCCTTCGGCTGGAGGGGCACGAAGCTCGCGACCCAGCGCCTGAAGGAAGCCATCAGCGAGATCAAGGCCGTCCACCGCAAGGATCCGCTCCTCGCCGCCGACGGCGCCGTGCGCCTCGTCGAGAAGCTCGTCCCCGCGATCCAGGACATCGACGGCTCGTCCGGCGCGATCGGCACCGCGACCAACCGCGCGCTCGACACCCTCGTCGACCTCATCGCCGCCGCCCCCGCGCCGCCCGCCATGCGCACGGCCTGGCTCGACCGCCTCTGGGAGGCCTACCTCGACGACGGCTACGGCTACCTCGACCCACTCCCGGACCGCTGGGGCGAACTCTGCGCGTCCCCCACGGTCGCTGGCGAGTGGGCCGATCGGCTCGCCCCAGTCCTCCGCCACGCCTGGACCGAGCGATCACACCTGCGCGGGGGCACCGCCGCGCTGTCGTGCCTCCTGGCGGCGGGACGACCGGCCGAGGTCGTCGCGCTCCTGGAGCACCTGCATTACCGCTTCTGGCCCTACCAGCAGTTCGCCGTGCGGGCGCTCGTGGACCTCGGACGCCAGGAAGACGCGCTTCGCTACGCCCGGACACAGACGAGGCCCGACGACCGACTCCAGGTCGCCGCCGCGTGCGAGCGCATCCTGCGCGACCTCGGGCGGAGCACCGAGGCCTATGCGCGGTACGGCCTCGATGCGCACCGCGCGTCCACCCACCTCGGCACGTTCCGGTCCCTCGCGAAGGCCTACCCCACGATCCCGCGCGAGACCCTGCTCGCCGACCTGGTGGCCGAGAGCCCCGGCGAGGAAGGCAAGTGGTTCGCCACCGCGAAGGACCTCGGGCTCTACGACCTCGCGATCGGCCTCGCCAATCGCTCGCCCTGCGATCCGAAGACGCTGATCCGGGCCGCGCGGGACTTCGAACACACCCAACCCCTCTTCGCGCTGAACGCCGGCCTCACCGCGCTCCGCTGGCTCTGCGCCGGGTATGGCTACGACCTCGTCGGGAACGAGGTGTACGCCGCCTTCGACCACGCGCTGCGGGCAGCGGACCGAGCGGGCGAGCGGGAGGCGGCGCTGAAGGGAATGGCGACGCTCCTCATCCCCGAGCGGGGGCCGAGGAACTGGGCCGGAGACGCGCTCCAGAAGTTGCTCGCGACGGCATCGCGGGCGGCTACGGGGAGCCCGCGATGACCCCCACGCCTTCCACCTTCGACCCCAGCCCCTTCCTCCACCAGGACGAAGGCCAGCATTTCGAGCGGAAATCGATGTTCGAAGGCCCCGAGGGCAAGAAGCGCAGCCGGGACCGCCGCGCCATCCGCGACCACCTCGCCGAGGTCGTCTCCGCCTTCGCGAACGCCGAGGGCGGGATCCTGATCCTCGGCCTGGAGGACGACGGGACGCCTACCGGCCACAAGCTCCCCGCCGACGCCGTCGCCGCCGTCCTCGCGACGCCGCGAACCCGCCTCCGCCCGCCCCAGCCCGAGGGCTTCGTCGTCGAGCACGCCGGCGTGCAGTTCCTCGTGTTCGACGTGCCGATCTCCGAGGTGCCGGTCCAGGTGGACGGCAACGGCTTCCCTCTTCGCCTCGGCGACAGCACGGTGCAGTCGAGCGAGTCGCAGATCCAGGCCTTCAAGATGCACGGGCTCGCGGAGAGCTGGGAGAGCCGCCCGTCAACGATGACGCTCGCCGACCTCGATCCCGATCTGCTCCTCCGCGCCCGCCGTGGCGCGGGCCGTGAGGCGTGGAGCGACACCGAGTACCTCTTGGCTCGCAAGCTCGCCGATCGGAGGGGCACGAGGCTGATCCTCCGCCGGTCGGCCGATCTCCTCTTCGCCACCAACGGCCCCGACCATCCCAACGCGGGCGTGCGCGTGTTCCGCGTGATCGGCTCGGAGCGTCGCTTCGGACCGGAGCACAACGTCGAGGAGCGCCCGCGCATCGAAGGGCCGCTCCCGCGCGTCATCGACGAGGCACTGACGACAATCGCCGGGTTCCTCCGACGTCCGTCGCGGATGATCGGGAACCGCTTTCGCGAGGTACCGGAGTACCCGGAGTTCTCGTGGAAAGAGGCCCTCTTCAACGCCGTCGCCCACCGCGACTACGGTGTGGAGGGGAACTGCACGGAGGTGTGGTTGTTCGAGGACCGCATGGAGGTCGAGAGCCCAGGCGGGCTCGTCGCCGAGGTTTCGCTGGACGCCCTCGTGCGGGGTGAGCGCCTGCACCGCAGCCGCAACCCGCGGCTCGTCCGTGCCCTCGTCGACCTCGGCGCCGTTCGTGATCAGGGCGAGGGCATCCCGCGCATGTTCGCGGAGATGGAGGGGTTGTTCCTGCCGGAGCCCACGCTCACGTCGGATCGGCGTGCCTTCCGCGTGGTGCTGCGCAACACGCCCACCCTCTCCATCGAGGATCGCGAGTGGGTGGCCTCCCTCGGGTCCGAGGATCTGTCGAGCCAGGAGTTCAGGGCGCTGCTCGAGGCCCATCGGCACGGGCGGGTCGACAACGCTCGTCTCCGAGACCTGACCGGGCTCGACACCCTCACGGCGAGCCGCCTGCTCGGGCGCCTGCGGGACCGGGGCCTGCTCGTGCTGCGCGGGGGCGGGGCCTCGAGCCACTACACGCTGGTCGGGCGCGAACTGGTCCCCAGCGGAGTGGACGACGAGGGTTCGAAGGCGGGCGAGGCGGAACCCGGCGCGGACAGGGGGGAGCCGACCCCGAATAGGGGGGAGTGGCGCTCCGATAGGGGGGAGCTGCCTACCGATGGGGGGGAGTCGGAGCGTCTGCGGGCCAGCCTGCCCTCAGCCGTCGCGGCGTTGGTCAGGCACCTGGGCCCTCGTCCGCGCAAGGAGCGACTTCGCGCGTCCATCGTAGAGGTCTGCCGCGTCCGGGCATGGAGACCGATCGAACTCGCGGCCGTACTGGGACTGGGCCGCGGCGACAAACTGGTCGCACGTCACCTCTCCCCGATGGTCGAAGCGGGCATCCTCGAGCGCACCTACCCGGAGTCGCCCAACCACCCTGAGCAGGCGTACCGGGTGCGCGCCGAGCCCAGCGTGACACCTGCGACGAACCGACCGCCGACCTCGGAGGCGTAGGTGGCCTTCTACGTGGTCCTCCACCATCCGCGCGACCCGCACCAGCCCTGGGCCAACGCGTGGCGCCGCGGCACCGACGACGAGGTCGAGGCGATCACCACCACGCGCGCCATCGCCCAACGGTGCCGGCAGGAAGGGACGGTCTATGTGCATCGCTGCGGTTTCGAACGCACGCCACCCGCAGTGGTCTGCGAGTTGGAGGTGACGCGGATCGACGCGCTCGGAACCTCCGCGATCGTGTCGTTTCGCGTCCTCCGGAAGCTCCACGCGGCGCCCTCCGTGGTGCCCGGGCCCGGCCAGAACTACTACGAGGTCAGCGAGATCCCGTGAGCGCTTCGCCGTCAGAACAGCCAGGTCGACGAACCGCGGTAGAGCGCCGACTCCAGTTCGTCGGCGACCTCGTCGAAGATGCGCGCCTTCCGCGTGCGCCGCTTCTTTCGGGAGTAGTTCGCCTCGCCCGCAACCCAGCCCGCGAGGCTCTCGATCTCGAACCGCATGCCGGTCAGTCGGAAGCCGTCGTCGGTGGCTGTCGCCGTGGCCAGGACCACCTCGGAGCACGGGAAGTTGTGCTCGCGGAGGAGTGCGAGCCCTTCGCCGGAGACGAAGGCAGTGATGATCTCGTGGGAGTCGCGTCGGCCGGGCATGACTCGGGGTCCTATTCTGCGGTCGGGGCGACGGCGAGGCGGCGCACAGTCGCGCGCGGCCCGGGACACCCCAGGGACACACGCCCCTCCGTCACTCCCGCCGCCTCCAAATCCTGAAACGTGCCTGGCCCCTGCCCTTTGGCGGGGGCCTCGCCGTCTCCGGGGGGCGTTCCGGCGTAGTTCCGGCATGACGGCGTACGGGAAGAGAGAGGCCCCTGGGTCAGCCTCGGCCCGCCGGGCGGCTCCAATGGTCTTGACCCGGCCCTCTGCTCCGGCCGCCGGGCCCATCCCTCCCGGCCCTCCCGCGCACTCCGGGCCCTTGACCTCGCTGCCCTCCAGGGTCTACGATCCCGGCAAACCTCCCGTGTCGGGGCCGTCCCCGGGGAGGCCTCCCTGTCCCTCCTCGTCCTTGTCCTCTCCGGGTGCGCCACCGTGGGCACCATGCAGACCGCCGACACCCTCGGCAGGGGCGGCGTCCAGGTCGGCCTCGAGCCCGGCTGGTGGGGGCTCGTCGACCCAGAATGGGGGGCTGACGGAATCGTCTACGGGGCCGTGTCGGTCCGCCGCGGGGTGACGGACCGCCTCGACGTGGGGGGTCGGATCGGGTCCGGCGGCCTGGAGGTCCTCTTCAAGCACCAGTTCACCGACCCCAGGAACGGCGGCCCCGTTGTCTCGATAGCGCCCTCGGTCGGGTCGCTCGCCGTCCCGGACGGGACCTTGGCCTGGATCCTCCACGCCCAGGTCCCCCTGCTCCTGGGGTTCCCCACGGCAAGCGGCGGCCAGTTCGTGCTCGCCCCCAAGATCCACGAGTTCTTCATCCGGGATCCCTCCTTTCCGTGGTTTGATACTGTTTCCATGACGAGCCTGGGCGCCTCGGTGGGCTACGCCGCCCGGCTCGGCCCCAGGTTCGCGGTCCTGCCCGAGGTGTCCTTCGTCTTCCCCGTGATAGGCGCCGGGAGCGGGGGGTTGTTCCACGCGGGGAGCGGGGCGGCGGAGTTCTACTACCCCTTCGTCGAGGGCGGGATTGTGCAGGTGAACCTGGCCCTCCTGTTCGGGGGCGAGAGGAGGGAGTAGGCGGTCGGATCGTGCGGGGGGTGCCCCGTCCCCGCCCCCTCACGCCGCCCGGAACACGTGCTCCCGGTGCCAGGCGAGGTAGCGGGGGTCGGGGGGCACGGCGCCGTCGGGGAGCAGCAGCCGCGCCCGGAGGACCGGCTCCGCGAAGTAGCGGTCCGTCCCCTCGTCGGCGGCGAGGCTGTCCATGAGCGAGGGGGCCCGGTGGACGGCGAGGCCGCCGTTCACCGCGAGCAGGCCGGCGTCGAAGGCCGCGTCGTGGACCGGGCACGCGGCGACGCCGTTCCGCGGGTCCAGCCGCTCCCGGTCGGACGATTCCCGCCAGGGCTTCACGTGGGAGGCGACGACCAGGCGGTGCCCGGCCAGGTGGCGCGGGGCGAACCCGCAGAAGGCGCACCGGAGCCCGTAGTCGAGGAGCACGGCGCGGGCGAATCGGTGCTGGCCGAGGCGGACCCGGGCCTCCGCGATCCGGACGGTGTCGCGCTCGGGCATGTCCCAGGCGGCGGCCATGGCGGCGACGTCGCCGCGCTGCCCGTCGAGCGCGACCTCCAGCTCGCGCGGACCCAGCTCCTCCTGCCCGAGGAGGGGGAGGCCCGCGCCCACCGCGAGGTCGGCGAGTAGCTCGGGCACCCGGTCCTCCCCGAGGCCGACCGCGCGGGCCGCCCCGAGGACGGTCACGTACAGGGCGACCAGGCGGTCCGGCTCCCCCGAGAGGCGGCGGAAGACCTCGGGCTCCAGGCGGCCGCGAGTGGCCTCGATGGCGCGGTGAGCGGCTGCGGGCAACTCCTTCATCAGGCGATCGAGTTCGCACTGCAGGCGGGCGATCTCCTGGGGGTCGATGTCGATGGGGGCCTGGACGAGTGCGTCACCAGGGGTCCCGAGCAGCACCTGCTGCACGGCTACGCACTCCCCCTCGATCTGGACGAGATGGCGGAAGTGCTCGACGACCTCCCCGAATTCGTGCATGGCGCGGACGCTCGGCATGGCACGGCTTCCGTCGCGGCCAGCCGCCATCGGCGCGAGAGGCGATGGGTACGGTGAAGGCGCTTCTGGAGTGCCTGGCGTCTGCTGCCTGCGAGCCATCGGAACATCCTCGATGCTGGAGGGTCAACCGGTCCGGCTGCCGCCAGGATACCACCCATGCCCGTGCCCATCCCGTGCTGCCACGGGACGCGACCGCACCCGCGCCCTGACCGGAGACCTCATGCCCCGCGACAGCCGACTTCCTCCAGGCGACGTGCTCCGCTTCTACCGGATCTGGGAGGCGCTCCTGGGCTGGGTCAACGCGCAGAAGCACATCGCGCCGGGTGTGAAGGCGCCCTACCCACCGCGGGTGGCGCTGCCGATCCGCGAGGCTTGCTGGGCCGACGACGGGCTGCGCCGCGCCTGGATCGAGACGAACCCCGATGGGATGCCCGCAGAGGATCTGGCGCTCGTCCGGAGCTGGGACCATCGGGTGGCGGGCACCTTCGCCGTCGCCAGGCACTACGCTGGCCACAGTGTGTTCCTCGGGAAGGGCGAGACCTACGCGGTCCTCGGCCTGACCGACCCCCTTCGGGACATGCTGCCCGTGGTCCCGATCTACGTGGAGGCCGTGCTGCTGCCCTATGAAGGACGCATCACCTACGACGGCTTGATCGGGAGCTTCCCCATCTCTCTGGGGCCGGGGATCCGCCGCACCATCGCCGACGATCTCCGGCGCACCCAGGAGCGTGACGGAGTGTGCCACGCCCTCGGGCCCTCGGCCGACGCGGCTTTCGCTCGAGGGCCGCGCTCCATCCAGAAGGCCAACAGGTCGGTCCTGACGTCCTATGCGGCGTACCTGAAGGCTGGGCGCCATTCGGCCGCCGTCCGGACCCGCGAACTCGCGGTGGCGGAATGGCTGGCCAAGGTGGTCGGATCGGATCGCAGCCTGGCGCTCCTGTGCATGGAGGACTTCCAGAGCGCGATCACCGCCTCCCAACGCCTCCCCGTACCTCGCTCCGAAGCCTTCACGTCGCTCAAGCGCCTTGTGGTGTTCCTCGCGCAGACCGAGCGCCTGAGCTGGGAGGAGGCGGAGGATATTCACGCCTGGCTCCGCCTCCGGAGCCGCGGGCGGTGACCGGGCGACCCGCCGCCGGGCGGGTGCCCTCCACCACCGAGTCGTCCGGTCGGGCGTACTCGTACGCCATGGTGGAGGGGTCTACCGCGAACCCATGACCGCGAACAAAAAAATACACTCGCGAGCGTATTTGCGTTCGCAGGGCGGGACACCCAAGAAAACCGCCTCCCCGCTCCACTCCCGCCGCCTCCCATCTCATCACTCGCCAGCCAACGGGCCCGCCCCAACAGGCTGGCGCCATCTTCTGGTCGACCATCCCCGGCAAGCGGCCTCACGACCAGATTTCCGGCACCGCCGCCGAGGCGAATGGGAGCGAGTGCAATTCGGTCATCCGGTCGTAGACCGATCGGTCGCCGCCGCGTTCGTTCCTCCACCGCGAGGTCACCTCCTGGGCCTCGGTGAGCAAGGCCTGGACCCTGGGGTTTCCGAGAAGGTCCCTGAGGACGGCACGGGAGGCGCTCCGCTTCCGGTTGAGGAACGGCCCCAGGCTCTTCAGCATGTCGACGCCCTCGTTGTAGTCTTCGGCTTCGAGGTAGGAACTCGGGCGGACGCGACGCGTACCCGCCAGCAGGTGTGCGCTCAGGGGCGCGTTCAGCGTCGCATGGAGGAGGTCGACCCTCGCTTCTTCGATTCGGCCGATCTCCGCGAGGGCGAAGCCTGCGATGAAGCTCTCGGAGGGCCAGATCAGGCGAACGCGGCGGGCCATCTCGACGGCTTCCTCCCAACGCCCCTGGTCCAGACAGATGGCGGCCCGGTGGACGATCGCGGTGATGTCGTCGTGGCACTCCGACTCCAGCATCTCGACCACGGAGAGGGCCTCCTCGAGCCGACCCAGGCGGGTCAGGGTGGTGACCTTGTTGCGTAGACCGCGCATGTAGGGCCGCGTGTCGAGGTCGCTCCACCAGTCGGACGGACGAACGCGGCGCGGCAGGAGACGCCGTCCCACCTCGACGGTTTTCTCGAAGAACGCCAACGCGCCGTCGAGGTTCTCGCGTTCCAGTTCGATGAGGCCGAGGAAGTTGTGCCCATCCGCGTAGTCGGGGTAGCACTCCACCAACAGGCGGAACGCGCCCGCCGCTCTCTCCCATTGGCCTCTCTCGAAGTACCCCACGGCCATCTCCTCCACGTCGTAGGGTACATCCCGGCCCGGCATGGCCCACCGCCAGTAGAAGGGGATCTCGGCGCCAAGGCTCGGGTCTTTGCGGTCGACGGATTCGAGCTGGCAGCGGATGTTTTCCAGCAGGAACTCCATTTCGGAACGCACGCTCTTCAAGAGGCCGACCGCCGCGGGGTCGCCTTGCGGGTCGGCCAGGAAGACCTGTCGAGAAAACGCGCAGAGATCGGAGCGAAAGCGTGAGAGCAACCGCTCCTGCTCGTAGGCGTATTCGTCGGGAAGGACGTCCAGGTGGGCCGCGACGGCGCCGTTGATGGACCTCCAGTCGAACTTGATCCTCGGAAACTGCTTCTCCAGCAGGAACTGGAAGGTTTTCGCACCTCCCGGCGAGCCCTGCCCGATGGCCTCCCGAGCCTCGGGCTTGGAGTGGAAGGTGAAGAGCACCTGCTGGTCGACCTGGCCGGTCTTCTTGTTCCGGGAACCATGAAGGATCGAGATCTGCTGTCCACGAGGTCTGACGAAGGGCATGAAGGGGTTCTCCGATGTTGTGGCGTGGAGATAACCCCGCACAACGTGTTGTGCATGAGCTGTCTTGATGCACTACGTCGCAGGTCCGCCCGAGCCCGCCGAGGAACGTCTGCGTGCTCACCCCTTGCCAATGATAACACTCGCGTTACTACTCATCCGAAGAAAGAACGCCCACGTTATCAGGGCCTCCCGAGGCTCCCATGCGCAGAATCGCCGGCCGTTACGAAATCGACGTCGCAGGCGGAGAATCTGTCCGCGCCTTCGTGCCGGACCCCCTCCCTCCCCATGACCCGCCCCTCGACCTGGACGCGCTTGCCGACCGGCTCCGTACCGCCGAGCAGGCGATCCTCCGCCTCGACCTCGCCGGGGAGATGGTCCCCTCGGTGGACTGGTTCCTCTACGCCTTCGTCCGCAAGGAGGCGGTGGTCTCCTCCCAGATCGAGGGGACCCAGGCCACGTTGGAGGACCTCCTCCAGCACGAGGCCCATGCCACGGGAGCCGACGAACCGTCCCCTGATGTCGGCGAGGTCTGCAACTGCCTGGACGCCCTCCAGTGGGCCCGCGGCCAGATGGCGGATCCGTCCGCTCCGCCCCTGTCCATCAGGCTGCTCAACGGGGCCCACGAGCGCCTCCTCCAAGGGACCCGCGGAGCGGCTCGTTCGCCAGGCGAGATCCGCCGAAGCCAGAACTGGATCGGCGGTTCGAGACCTGGCAACGCCGTCTTCGTGCCGCCCCCGCCTCACCTGGTTCCCGAGGCCCTCTCCGCGATGGAGAGGTACATCCACGCCGACGACCTGCTCCCGCCCCTGCTCCGCGCGGGCCTCCTCCACGTCCAGTTCGAGACGATTCACCCCTACCTCGACGGCAATGGCCGCATTGGACGCTTGCTCGTCAGCCTGCTCCTGGAGCACTGGGGCCTGCTCCGCCGCCCGCTCCTGTACCTCTCCCTCTTCTTCAAGCGTCACCGCGCCGAGTACTACCGCCGGCTCGGCATGGTCCGCACGGACGGGGACTGGGAGGCCTGGCTGGACTTCTTCCTGGACGGGGTCGCTACCGTCGCCGACGAGGCCGTCGCCGCGTCGCGGGACCTGTTCGCCTTGGTCTCGGAGGATCGCCAACGCCTCCTCGCGCGCCCATCGGCGTCCGTCGGCGCGATGCGGTTGTTCGAGTTGCTCCCGAAGAACCCCATCGTCTCTTCGACATCGGTGATGCGCCTTCTCGACACCACTCGCCCCGCCGCCGGCCGTGCGATCGACGCCCTGGTCGATGCCGGAATCCTGGTCGAGACGACCGGCCGCCGCCGGGATCGCTCCTACACCTATGACCGCTACCTGGCCCTCCTGCGCGAGGGGACGGAGCTGGAGGGTCGCTGAACCGGCGAGATCCAGGACACCCCAGGGACACACGCCCCGCCTCTGGTTCCCACCTCGTCCCTCTTCGCCCTCTTCTGCCACTCCCCAAAGATCTCCCTACCAAGCGCATCACCACGATCAACGCCCCTTCCCCGGATCCCCTCCGCCACTCCCGCTGGAGCCTCTCGAGCGTCGGGCGTTCGGCATCGAGGAATCGAATCTCCGTTGGGCTGGCCCCTCCGGTCCTGGCGAGCGCGCGCTCGAGGTCCGCCGCGAGTCGTCGGATCCGACCGAGCCTGCGCGCGGGTGCCCCTCCTGCCTGCTCCATCCATGCGGTGAGTTCAGCATCGAGCACCGTGCGGAGCGACCCCCAGTCCCACCGGAGGTCCGGGCTCTTCACCGACATCACCTTCGTCCAGCGGATCCACTCGGGCTCAGCGAGCGTCTCCGCGAGCTCCGCCGGAGCCGGAAAGACGTAGAGGACTTCCTGGCGGATTCGGCCGTCTTCCGTTCGGCGGCTGTGCACGACGAGGACCTGTCCACGCTTCCTTCGGACGTATGGCGTGGTGTGATGCTCCATTCATAAAACGAGCACTACACCGCGGCTGGGATTCGTGCAGGCCCGAGGTCTGCGAAACGCGAGGCACCCGACTCCAGGCCGGCTATGCGGCTACGGGTACACGTTCCGGACCGCGACCACGTCCCACGTCGTTCGTCGCTTCCCGGGCACCCCGGCGATCCACCACCTCGGTACGCACAGGTCCCGGACCTCCTTGGGAAGGGCCACCTCCAGTCTCGCGCCGGTCATCGCGGCCTCGACGCAGCCAGCCGATCCCTCCGGAAGGAGATGGCTCGTCGCAGCTTGTGAACCCTGCGTGCATCGAAGGGGAGATCGTCGAGGTGTTCCATCCATCGCGGAGCCGCGTCGGCGAGCTGCTCGAGCACGCGGAGAACCGCTTTCGCGGGAAGACCGAGACTCGCCCCGAGGGCCAGGAAGTCGGCATTCCCGATGTCCTCGCGGTCCTTGCCGTGGACGCGCAGGGCCATCGTCTGGTCCCCATAGGGGTGGGAACTGGGCAGGTCGTACGCCGGGGTGGCCTCCCACTCTCCGTCCGGGGTCTGGCGTATCGAGAAGTTCTTCGCATGGGCGTCCCCGTTGCAGGTGAGGAAGGCGAAGGCGACCTGGCGGAGGAGGTCGCGCGCGCAGACAGGTGGGGCGCCGGCGACCCGCGAGAGGGCGGCAAGGACCTCCTCGGAGGAGACGCGGTACTTGTCGGCCGGGTAGCGTCCGAGCACCTGGCAGGCGTCCTCCTGCGCCATCGGCTGCCATGCTCCGTCCCGCAGTTCCCGATCGAAGCGCCGGACGAGCAGGCCGGGTACGTGCTCCCGATCGTGCACGAGTTGCGCGGCGGCGGCGGGAACGCCGCTACACCGGGCCGCTTCCAGGAAGAACG
>JBFYZZ010000250.1:0-3959 GCA_041309225.1 Deltaproteobacteria bacterium
AGGGGAGCGTCTGGGGAAGCACGTTGCCAGGAGGGCCATCCATGGGAGCCCGGAGCGCCGAGCGGGGCGGCAGATGGAGAGGGACCCGGCCAGGGCGCTACCCCCAGCCGGGTCCTGGGCCATCCACGGTCGCCTGTCGGCGTCGCGGAACGGGGATCAAGCGGGTTCGTCGTCGGCGAGCCCTGGAGGTCGGTCTGGGGAGGCATCCGGTCCCTCGGTGCGGTAGCTCCGGCCGTGACGGATGTTGAGGACGTGGGCGTGTTCCATGAGGCGGTCGACGAGGGAGGCGGTGAGGGGCGGGTTTCCGAGGACGTCGCCCCAGTCCTTCACGGACAGGTTGCTCGAGACGATGGTGGCCTTCTTCTGGTGCCTGGCCTCGACCAGGTCGAAGAGGAGGGTGGCGTAGTCGGGCCTGGGCGGGACCTTTCGGAGGTCGTCGATGATGAGCAGGTCGAGGCGTGCGAGGCGGGCGATGAGACGCTCGGTGGTGCCGTCTGCGAGGGAGGCGTAGAGCTCCTGGAGGAGCTGGGCCGCCTTGTAGAACCGGACGGAGCAGCCCTGGCCGGCGGCGAGCACGCCCAGGGCGGTGCAGATGTGGGTCTTGCCGGTGCCGGGTCGGCCGAGGAGGAGGACCGGGCGGCCCTGCTTGACGAAGTGCAGGGTCATGAGGTCCTTGACGAGCTGGACGTTGAGCCCCCTCTGGAAGGTCCAGTCGAAGGAGTCGAAGGTCTTGACCTCCGGGAACTTGGCCAGGGCGAGCTTGTGGGCGGCGGTGGCCTCGGTCCGGGCGAGGACCTCGTGCTCGATCAGGCCGGCGAGGAAGGTGATGTAGCCCTGCTCCAGGTTGGTGGCCTTCTCCAGGGCCTCGTCGAGGTGGGCGAGCATCGCGTGGAGACGCAGCGCCAGGAGGTTGCGTCGGATCTCGTCCTGGAGGGAGGCGGGCACGTCTCTACTCCTCGTCATGGTCGCCGCCTTCGGCCGCGTCATCGACCATCTGGTCGAAGTCGTCGAGGTCGCGTCCCTCGACGTCGAGGCCCTCGAGCCACCGGCGCACCCGCTCGGGTGGCATGGGGGCCTCGCCGGCCGGCGTGGCGGGTGCTTCCCGGTGGAGGGTTCGTCCCGCGATGACGCGGGCCACGGCCTCGGCGCTGTAGCTGCCGAACCGGGCGGCGTGGGCCATGGCGGCGGTGACGACCGAGGCGCCGTGGCGGTCGGCGAGGCGGAGGATGCGCTTCAGGTGGTAGCCCGCGCCGCGACCGCGCTGGGCGCACAGGCCGTCGTAGTAGTCCCGGGCTCCCTTCCCGAGGCGAAGGAACGCCCCCTCGAGGAGGCGCCGGGAGGAGGTGCACCGCTTGAACTCCTCCTCGTGCTCGGGCAGCACGAACCGCTGGAAGCGCTCGTGGCTGATGTCGTGGCGGGCGTGGAACTCCCCCTCGATGAAGATCTCCAGCCTCTGGTCGTAGAGGTGGACCGTGGCCGGCTTGCCCACGTGCCTGGGCGACACGCTGTAGCGGTTCGTGTCCACCGCGACGCAGTGGTCGGTGGCGACCTTGCGCGGCAGCACGCGGTAGACCTCCGGCCGGTCCCACGGCAGCGGCTTGCAGAACGACCGCTCGTAGCGGAGCAGGTCCACCGGGCGCTGCCGGGTCGTCCCGTGCCGCCGGACGTTGGCGACCGCCTCGCACCACCACCGTGCGTGGTGGTTCAGGTCGTCGAGGTCGTCGAACCGGCAGCGGCGGCGCAGGAGGCAGTTGTGCTCGATGTAGTGGAACGGGCGCTCCACCGAGCCGTGCTCGTCCGGCTTGCCCGGCGCGATGAGGTGCACGTCGAAGTCGTACCGCTGGGCGTAGTCGGCGAACCTCGGGTTCACCCACACCTGGCCGGGCCCCACGTGCCGCCCCACGGTCGTCATGTTGTCGTAGCTCATGCGGCCGGGAACGGAGCCGATGTCCGCGAAGCCCTCGTCGTGCAGCCGAAGCAGCGTCTCCAGCACCTCGTCGAGCGCGAAGCGCACGAACATGTAGCGGGAGAACGGCAGCACCATCGAGAAGCCGTGGACGACCACGCTCTGCCCGCCGAGGAGCACGTTGTACGGCGACCAGTCCACCTGGCCCTCCTCGCCGGGTGGATGCTCCACCACCGTGGTCGCCCGTGCCGCCGGGGAAGGGCGGATCGTACGGACGAACTGCTTCACGACGGAGTAGCTGCCGTCGAAGCCCATCTGCCGGAGCTCCTCCAGGGCCAGGACCGCCGTGAGCCCGTCCTCCTCGATGAGCCGCTTAAGCTGCGGCTTGAAGGGGTCGAGCCGGCTCGGACGCGGCACATGGAGCTTCGCACGCCGAGGGCGATCCTCCCCGCGCAGCACCTTGCGGATGAACCTCCGGCTGTGCCCCGTCTTACGCCGGACTCCCCGGACGCTGCCCGACCCGGCGTAGGCCTCCAGGACCTCCTGGCGACGTTCCTGGCGTTCCTTCTCGGTCATCTTGCTCCTCCCACAACGGCCAGCCACTGGCCGAGTTCACCGAGCGCGGCCCTGCAGTCGGCGCCCGCCTTCTCGTGGGCATCGGCGAGCAGCAGCCTCCCCTCCGGCGCCACCTCGCCCAGCCCGTCACGCAGCCGACGCACCATGCGCAGGCTGGTCCGGCGCAGGATCTCCAGCGCCGTGCGCACCTCCTCGCCCGCGGCCCCGAGTCGCAAGTCCCGGACCGCCTCCGGCTTCCCCCGCGCCAGCCGGAGGGCCTCGCGCGGTTGGCCAAGCACGAAGTGCCGGGCCGTGGAATCCGGCGCACGACGCCACAGATCGACCAGCAGCGACACGTCCCCGGGTCCCAGTTCCGCCCGCCGCGCTGCAGCCCACAGTTCCTCCTGGTTGCGCGCCGGCAACTGCGCCAGCTTCCGGAAGGACCCACCCGCCAGCAGGCCGAGTTCCGCCTCCGCCACCAGGTGTGGGCTCACCTGCCGGATCAGCGCCAGTCGCCGGCTCACCCACGACTTGTGCCGTTCCAGGAGATCGCCCACCTCCACCTGCCCGAGCCCGTCCACCTCCACCAGTTCCCGAACCAGACGGCACTCCTCGACCAACTGGAGCCCCCGCTCCCGGTTCCGCAGGTACAACTGTGCCTTCATCTGCACCGGCGAACAGTCGACGACCTCGACCAGCACGCTCTCGAGCCCAAGCCGCGTCGCTGCGGTGTGCCGCACGAACCCGTCCACAAGGACGAACGTCCCGCCCTCCCCCACCGCGGCCACCAGTGGGCTCAACTGCCCCTTCGACCGCAACGACTCCTCCATCGCCCGTACCGCGGGCTCTGGAATCTGCCGGAACCTCCCCAACACCAGCGCCAGCTTCCCCAGGGCCATCCGCCGCAATTCCACCTCCGCCTCCCGTCACCGGCCCACGCGGGCAAGGAGCGTGCAGGAAGCAGCCGCACCCGGCACACAGGCCGGACTGCGCGGCTGGCCGCTCGCCGGGCAGCTCTCGAGGGGGCGGCTCATCGCGTGTCTCCAGGGTCGAACCGATCGAGATGGAGCCTGCCCCGGCCACCGCCTCCCGTGAACCCTGATGCGTCATCTTCGCCGACCGGCGCTCCAGGTACCGCTGCTGCCGCACCGCGTGGCTCTCCCTCCCTGGCTCGGTCCGCTGGTACCTCCACCCCGCCTGCCTCATGCCTTCCCCTCGCGCCGCCACGGCGCACCCCCCCAGGCAGTAGACGTTCCCGCGATCGCACCGCCCGCACAGCTCGACCAGCTGCCCGCAACGCCGACAGTTGTACGCCCGGTACCGCTTGACGATGGCTCGCTCCGGCCGTCCTGCTGGACAGCCGGCGCGCCAGCGGTCACCTTGCCTCCGGTGCTGTTCGCGTTGGCCGCGACGGCTACCAGGAGGTCCGGAGCGGTGACTCCGGACCTCCACACCGTCCTACCCCATCACGCGCCCTCTACGAAGGGTAGGCGCTTCC
>JBFYZZ010000251.1:0-4896 GCA_041309225.1 Deltaproteobacteria bacterium
GCGCGCCCTCCTCGAGCAGCAGCGCGAGGGCCACGTCGGCCGCGCGGGCCACGGCGTCCGGGGTGGCCTCCACGCCCGGGAGCCTCGGGAGGATCGCGGCGATCTCGCGGGCCAGCTCGGCGGCATCCAGGTGCCGGCTCGACGGCTCGAGCGCGGTGGCCCGTTGCAGGATCGCGGTGAGCACCGGAGGGATCCCCCCCCACCGCGGGGAGTCGAGGGACGCGGTGAACAGGTCCACCGGATTGGCGTCCGTGAGGATGGCGTACAGCGTGGTGGCCACCCCGTAGATGTCCGCGGTGGGGCCCACCCTGCGCGGGTCGAGCCGCTGCTCCGGGGCCATGTAGGCGATGGAGCCCAGGAACACGCCCGTGCCGGTGTTGCGCAACGCCTCGGGATCGGGCAGGAGCGCCACGCCGAAGTCGGCCAGGAGCGCGACGCCGTGGCGATCGCGCAGCACGTTCTGGGGCTTGAGGTCCCGGTGGACGATCCCGAGGCGGTGGGCCGCGCCGAGGGCCGAGAGGACCTGGACGGTGCAGCAGGCGGCCAGGTGGGGGGGGAGCGGGCCCCCCTCGGCGAGGCGGTCGGCCAGCGAGCCGCCCTCCGCGAGGTCCATGACCAGGAAGTCCTGGCCCGCGTCCTGACCGACGTCGTGCACCGCGAGCACGTTCGGATGGGCGAGGCGGGCCATGGCCAGGGCCTCGGCCCTCAGGCGGTGGCGCAGCAACGGACGGTACTCCACGGGGGCCTCGATGGTCTTCACCGCACGCAGCACGCCCAGGACCGTGTCCCAGGCGCGCCAGACCACGGCGTGGCCACCGCGGCCGATGACCTCGAGGAGCCGATACCGGCCGGCGACGTCCATCGGGGATCCTACCTCCCCCGCCGCGGACGCGAGGCCGGACGGACGAGGCCGGAGCTGACCGGACGGAGGGGAGTCATGCCCCCTCTCTATCGCCGGAGACGCCGTCACGGGCGGCGGGCGAGCACCCCGAAGACCGGGAGCCAGGCCAGGGCACCGGTCCCGGCCCGCCGGGCGGCCTCCCGCGCCCCGGCCAGCGCCTCCGTCTCCGCGGGCAAGAGCGGCAGGCCCGCGAGGAGATCGAACCGTAAGGGGGAGGGTGGCTCGATCTCGGCCGGCAGGAGGATCTCCACCGCGAACCCCAGCGCCGCGCAGGCGGAGGCGAGAGTACGACCCGCCAGGGGATCGGCCCCGGCCCGGCGGAGGGCCGCCATCCACAGCGGCTGGACGACGGTGGCGGGCGGGTGCTCGACGAGGCCGCCGAAGTCGGGTTCGAGCGCCGCGAGCACGCCACCCGGCGCGAGCACGCGAGCGGCCTCGGTCAGGGCGGGACCCAGGGGCATCCAGAGGAGCGAGAACTGGGAGAAGACGAGGTCGAAGGTTCGGTCGCGGAATGGAAGCGCCTGTGCGTCCGCCCCGATGGCCACGCACCTCGGATCCCCCGGTCGGACCGGCCGGCGGTCCAGGGCCAACACCGGCCCCGCGGCCCGCCGCGCGAGCTCGAGGGTGGTGGCGCCGTCCCCCGACCCCAGGTCCAGCACCCGGCAGCGCGTGGCCACGAGCGCCCGGCGCAGGAGGCGGGCGCGCAGGGGGCCGAGCCAGGCGGCCTGGAGCGCGCCCAGCGCCGCGGGCGGACGGTCGGGCGTCCCCGTCACCCCCTACCGGCCTCCTCCGGCGCAGGCGCAGGCACACGCGCAGCCCGCGCAGGCGCAGGCGCACGAACGGCCCGAGGTGCTGCCCCCCCCGCCGCCGCCCGAGCCCGAGGACCGGAGTGCGTCGCCGGTCACCCGATCCACGGCCCCGAGGTCCACGAGGCCGCCCTTGGGCGCGCCCGGCACCTGCACGGGCGAGAGCGCGGCCACGGCCTGGCCCGAGAGGTGCTCGACCCATCCCGTGAAGGAGGCGGCCACGTCCCCGGCCGTGGGTGCGGGCCGGCCCGTGGGCCCGGCCGGCGGCGTGGCGGTCGATCCCCCGCCGAGGAATCCGACGGGGACGGGCATCCAGCGCGGCCGCCAGCGCCAGTCTCGGGTGGTGAACGCGGTGTCGGGCGCCCGGGAGAGCAGGATCCACTCGCCCTGCGTCTCCAGCGCCTGCTCCCGCAGCTGGACGTCGCCCAGGACCGAGACCTCCTCCAGGGCCCGCTGGACGATCGCCCGGTAGTGGTCCTGCGTGTCCGAGAGGTCGAACCCCTTCATCCGCTCGGCCGTCCGCTCCACGAGCCGGGCGAGGGAAGCGGAGAAGTCGAGCGTGACCAGCGGCTTCCCGCTCCCCTGCTCGATCACGTCGAGGAAGGCGTCCTCGTAGGGATGCAGCACGAAGCCGGCCCGGGCGGCCGCCTCCCGCCGGCCCTTGGAGGGCAGGCCTCGGTACGGCTCGGCGATCGCGAGGAACGGGGGGTCCGGCTCGGCCACCGTCACGACCTGCTTCCGGAGCAGCCCCACGAGCACGAGCGAGAGGACGGTCTTCAGGGGTTCCTCCAGGATGACGGCCGCCTCGGGCGCCGCGAGACCCCGCTGGATCCCTCCGCCCTCGACCTCCAGGATGGGGGGAAGGTAGGTCTTCTTCCTGCGGCGCAGGCGCCACTCCTGGATCGGGACGAGGACCGCGGTCGCGAGGAGGGCGACGAGGTGGCCGGGGGGGTGGAGGACCGAGAGCGCGACCAGTCCGCCGCACCCGAGCAGCCAGAGCACCCACCCGGTAGCGCCGGAGAACCGGAGGAAGAGCCAGGACCACAGGCTCACGAGCAGGACACCCAGCCCGATGCGGGCTCCCGGGGAGGCCTCGAACCACCGCAGGAGGAGCTGCAGGCGGGTGACGTGGACCATCCGCTCCATGACCCGGGCGGGGAACGAGACGCCCACCCGGTGGGCCTCGGTGAACCGGGTGGCCGGCCACTGCCATCCCACCACCTGCCGGCCGTCGTCGCGCACGGCCCGCGCCTGGAACGGCGCGTGCTGGTAGAGGACCTCGTCGTCCGGGATCCCGCCGGGCAGCACCACCGCGATGCGCAGGTCGGTGGTCCCGACCACGTAGGCGTCGCCGAACCAGGTGGGGGTGATCTGGAAGGAGGCGAACCCGGTCCGGGTGGTGTCGGTGAACACCAGGTCCGGGTGGACGAAGGTGAGGCGGAAGACACCGGTGTCGCCCGGCCGGACGGCCCCCAGCGCGAGGGGGACCTCCACGCCCGGGGAGACGTAGGTCGAGGGCCGGATCGGGCCGGTCGCGGCGCCGTTGATGGTGGCCTCCATCGTGGACAGGTCGTAGCCGTCGTCCGGCATGCCCACGTCCACGACGTCGATCGGGTCGCCCCCGGCGGTGTTCTTGAAGGTGATGGCGTACGAGATGCGCGCCGAGGCGTCCGGGAGGATCTCCACCTCCATCACGACCTGGGGGACCCCGAACAGCCAGGCCGCCCGGGCCGGGGGGGACGCCAGGAGGGCGGCCAGGAGCGCGACGAGCAGGGCGAGGTGGCGCATGGATCAACCCTCCTCGGTCCAGGTGGCCGGATCCGCGGGGCAGCCCGCGCGGCACAGGTCCAGTCCCGGGCAGGCGGGGCAACGGTCCCCGGTCGGCGCGAACGACGGATGCGCGGAGAGGACGTCCCAGGCCTCCCGGATCACGTTGCCGGCCACCCGGCGGGGTCCCAGGGGGGGCACGACGCTGCCGTCGTGGTCCACCCGGACGGCCTCGAGGGCGATCGTGCGCGGCCCGGCCCGTACGACCTCGGCCACGGGCGTTCCGGCCGGGACCCGGACGGGGGCGGTCCAGAGGACCGACCCGCCGTCGGCCAGGACCTCGATCGCGGCCGCGGCGCTGCGCAGGGCCCTGGGGGAGAGCGGGCGGGGAGCGGGTGCCCCCTCGGCCACGTCGGGCTCCGGATCGGGGGGCTCGGCGGCCACGGCGAACACCGCGGCGCCCATCCCGCCCTCCTCGGCGATCCGGGCCAGGAGGGCCTCGGGATCGGTGCCCTCCAGCAGGGGGACCTCGGCCGTCCAGGGCACCTCCCGCGTCCTGGCCCGGGTGGCCACGGCCAGGGCGGCCGCGTGACCGCCCTCCCCCCAGCAGGCGTCGTGGAGGGCGGGATCGGGCGAGGCGAGCGGGAGCACCAGGCCGTCGAGGCCCGAGTCGGCCAGGTCCGTGAGGAGGTCGCCCTCGGCGAGCCGCCCCGCCGGCGCCCGCAGGAGCGCCACCAGCCCCAGGTCCTCGGCCCGCTCCACGGCCCGCAGGAGCCAGGCGGGCGTGGCGGCGGGGTGATCGCGGATCACGACGATCGGGACACCGCTCTCCCAGAGCCGGCGCAGCAGCGGCACCATCCGCTCGGGGGCGGCCGCCGTGACGTCCGCCACGAGCGGGGCCGGGAAGCGCAGGCCCGCCGCCGCGGGCCCGAAGCCCGCGAGCGGGAAGCGCGGATCCCGCCCCGCCCCGAGGTCCTCGATGGTCTGGCGGAGCGCGGCGAGGTCGGCCCGGATCCGCTCGACCGAGGCCCCCGCAAAACCGGCCCGGATGCTGCGCACCACGTCAGCGTCCTCGTCCCCGCGGAGGATCCCCTCGGCCATCCGCACGCCCGGCGCGGACAGTGGGACCGCCGCGCGGGCGTGGACGAGCAGCAGGCCGTGGCCGGCGGGCTCCACGCGGAGCTGCACGCGCAGCTCGCGCCCGTCGCTCTCGAGGCGGAACGGGTGGACGCCGGGCGGGAGCGGGGCGGCGGCCTGGCCGCGCCGGATCGGCACGAACCAGCTGAGCCAACGGGGGGTCACGGCGGGCATGGGGTCCTCCTCGGGACGGCCGGATCCTCGCGGTCGAGGCCGCAGCCGCCGCCGCAGGCGGGCAGGTCGGGGCAGGTGTGGCAGCGCGCCGGCAGGCCGGCCTCGGCGGGC
>JBFYZZ010000252.1:0-7591 GCA_041309225.1 Deltaproteobacteria bacterium
TCGCGCCCGCGCCTCCGGCCTCCGGGCGGCCCCCCCCGGCAACCGGCCCGGCGGCGGGGACTCCCTTCGCGATCCGCGGCCCCACGCCTCCCGTCGCGGCCCAGCCCATGGTCCAGGGCCCGGTGGCCCCCACCTCGGCGGCGGGCGGAAGCCCCTTCCAGGCGGCCGGCCCCATGGCGCCACCCCCCGAGGCCGAGTCCCAAAAGCGGGTCCACTCCTACCGGGTCTACGCCATCGTCCTGGCGGTGATCGTCCTCACCTGCGTGGCCGTCGTGGCCGCCGTCTGGGGCCGGCCCCCCGGCGACGATTCCCAACCCACGGCCCGGAGCGACACCCTCTCCACCCCGCCCCCGGCCCCGCCCCCGGTGGCCGCCACCGAACCGCCCAAGAAGAAGCGGCGCCACGACACCGCCGAGGTCCCCGTACCCGCCGCCCCGGCGCCGCGCACGGCCACCCGGAAGACCTCCCGCCCGGCCTCGGGCACCTCGGCCGCCTCCGGTTCCACCACCGCCGCCGCTCCCAGGGCGGCCCCCGCGCCCCGGGGGCCCTCCTCCGTCTCGGTGACCCTCACCGACAACTCACCCTCCACCGCCGTGGAGGTGGTCTGCCCGAGCGGGTTCCGGCAACGGGTCGGCCTCTCGGGCGGCCGCGCCTCGGTCCCGGGCGTTCCGATCGAGCCCTGCACCCTGTACTTCAAGGGCCCGGCCACCGCCCAGTTCAGCCCGGTGCAGGGGGGACAGTCCCTGTCCTGCCGCATCCAGGGCTCCACCGCCGTCTGCCAGTAGGAGAAGCCCATGCCGTGGAGATGGTTCGTCGCGATCCTGGTCCTCCTGTGGTCCGTCCCGTGCCTCGCCGCTGCGGGCGACGATCCGCCGCCCGTCCCGCCCGGGGCCGCCGCCAAGGGCAAGGAGGACGAGGGGGGCGTCAAGGAGATGACGGACGAGGAGCGGGAGCGCGCCGCCGCCGAGGAGCGGAAGAAGAAGGACCGCATGGCCCGGGTGATCGTGCTCCGCTGGAAGGACACCGACACCGACTACCTGGACGACACCGTGCGGCGGGCCGTCCGTTCCCGGATCGACCGACCCGACGCGTTGTTCTTCCCCGAGGTGGACCTCTACCAGAACGGCCGCAAGCTCAAGGACAAGACCGCCGTGCCGGCCATGCAGCCCGCCCTGGTCCCCGACTCGGCCGTCGCCTCGGTGACCGCGGCCGCCCAGGAGGTGGCCGCCATACCCTACAACCGGCTCAAGCCCCACGAGTGGGGCCTGAAGGCCCAGGAGCTGGCCCAGGACGCGGAGTCCATCTGGTTCGTGGACCGGAAGGAGCTGCGCGATCCGCTCTTCCAGCTCTACACGATGATCGGCAAGGCGGCCGAGAACGCGAACAACCCCGCGCCGCCGTTCTTCGAGTACATCGGTGGCCAGTCGGTCAATTACTACTGGTACATGGCCGCCTGCCTGGCTCAGCAGGACCAGGCCCTCATGGCCAAGGTCACCGACCCGGACATCGCCTCCACCCTCAAGTACTACCTCGACCAGCTCCAGCAGGGCACCTACCCCACGATCAAGGTGGACTTCGAGCTGGACGACACCTGGAACGCCGAGGCCTTCGACAAGACCTGGGAGATCCTGTTCAACGGCCTCCCGGTCGTCCCCGACGAGAACGCCCAGGTCCCCGTGTTCCTCGGCCGCACCGACATCTACCTCAAGCGCAAGGACACGGGCCACGGCCTGTCCGAGCGCCTCGAGGTCACCAAGCTCGACGACAAGTACTACCCGGTGATGCAGAACGCGCGGAAGCGGATGGGCATCGACTTCATCGACCAGCTCTTCCTGCACCCGAACGAGTGCTCGCCCGAGCTCGACGGCGACATCCTCAACTACCTGGCCATCTACGCCCGGCTGCACGCCACCTCCGAGGTGTACGTCGCGGTGCCGCAGTACGGCAACGCCAACAAGGTCTGGATCTGGCGCTACGACCGCAAGAGCGGCAGCCTCAACCTGGTGGGCGGGAGCGGCGACGGCTTCCCCGTGCGCTTCGCGTTCGTGTTCTCCACGGGGGCGCTGTTCAACAAGGCGTCGCCCTCGTTCAGTCCCGCCTGGAGCGGAGGCGGCGGGAGCCTCGCCCCCGACGACCTCGCCGATCCGGACCAGGTGGACATCGACCTGCTCAAGGCCCTGGTGCCCCTCTCCTTCGAGCTCCGCGTCCACTACAACCGCCTC
This sequence comes from Deltaproteobacteria bacterium, assembly GCA_041309225.1. Classification (GTDB taxonomy): domain Bacteria; phylum Myxococcota_A; class UBA796; order UBA796; family JAFGLY01; genus JAFGLY01. Next base: position 2,223 of record JBFYZZ010000252.1, read on the forward strand.
ATGGTGAACGCCGGCATCGAGGCCGGCTACAACGTCTCGAGCGACGCCGACGGCTTCTGGGAGTACTACCAGACCGAGGGCGACTCGAGGGCCGTGTGGGACTGCACCTACGGCGACGACGGCACACTGACGTGTGCCGCCCCCTACGAGGCCCTCCACCACGAGGTCCTCAATCGAAACCTCTGGCTGGGGGTCGGGGTGCTGCTCGGCAGTGATGCCGGCATGGGGTTCGGCCCACGGATCGGGCTGCGCATGGGCGCCACCAACCTGCCCCACGCGCTGCAGCCCGAACTCAACGCAGGCTGGGCGTTCCAGGCTCCGTTCCCGGCCGCCAAGAACCGCATCCGTCCGCTCGTGGACGTCAACCTGCGGGGCGGTGTCTCGGCCGCCAGGGACAAGAGCCTGCAGACGGCCTCGGGTGGCGGCGGCCTGGCGCCCGTCTTCGGGCTGACCCTGGGCGCCGGCTCCACCTTCTAGGTCGCATGCCGCGTCCCTCGGCCCTCGCGCGCCCGATCTCCGTCGTCTGGCTCGCCATCCTGGCCGGCGCCCCGACCGCCGCCCGGGCCGAGCCGGCCGTGCTCTGGCTCGACGCGGATCCGCCCCCCGCGGATGTCCGGGTGCAGGTGGAGCGCACCACGGGGCCCGTCAGCCACGTGCCGGGATCGGCGATGGCCTGGCCCTCGCGCCTGCCCGGCCCGGACGAGGAGTCCGCGCTGCGTTCCCTGAGGGAGTCCCTCGACGACTGCCGGGGCCGCTGGAGCGGGTTCGACGTGGAGCGCGGCGTCCTGTGGCAGTTGGAGGAGGCGCTCGGACGGGTGGCGTGGCTCGGGGGCGACGAGGACCGCGCCCGGGTCCGCGAGGCGCTGGTCCTCCAGGGGAGCGCGCTGTTCTGGGCCTTCGCCCCGGATCGCGCCCAGCAGGCCGAGGCTGCGACGCCTTTCCTGTTCGCGTACGGCGAGGCGCGGTGGAACGGTCCGTGGGTGGACGCCCTGGCCCTGGACCCCGACCGGGCATGGACGCGGTCGGACTTCCCGGACCAGACGTCCTACGAGGCCTTCCTGCAGGTACGCTCGCAGGTCCAGGCCCTCCCAGCGGCCACGCTCCGGGCGCCGGACCTGCCGCCGGGCACCGGGCTGGTCGTGGACGGCCGACCAGCAGGGGACCCCACGGCCGTCGTCGTGGCGCCGGGCCACCACCGGGTCCAGGTGGTGCGCGGGGGCGAGATCGCCGGGCCCGGCCTCATCTCGCTCGCCCCCGGCGAGGACCGCACGCTGGCCGGCGCCCTCTCGCCGGCCGACCTCGACCGGGCGAGGGCGTGCCTGCTGGCCAACCAGCCTCGGAGGATGCCCGATCCGGTGAAAGCCGCCGCGAAGGCCTGGCGCGAGGCCGCGGGGGGCGATCCCGTCTGGCTGGCGGCCTGGGGTGGACACGGCGCCCCGGCCCTCCTGCCGCTCGAGGGCGAGGACCCTTGGATCCCCCTCGCCTGGCCGGAGGAGGTGCTGCTCCTCCTCGAGGCCCGCGCGGGTGGGGGGATGATCTCCAGCGACGCCTTCCGCGAGCCCGAGCTCAGGGACCGGCCCGTCCTGGCCGGGGGCGGGGGGATCTCGGCCGAGATCGCCTGGCGGTCGCTCCTGCTCCGGGTCGAGGCCGACTCGCTGTCCGGCGCGGGCTCCATCACCTACGGCACGCGCGAGGAGGGCACGGACGCCCGTGCCTCCACGTGGGTCCGCCTGGCGGCCGCACCGGGGATCTACCTGCTCCCACCGCGTCCACGGGGCTGGCCCTGGCACGTGGCCCTCCCCGTCGGGATCCTCACGCCCGCCCACATGGGCTTCGGCATCGAGTCCGGCGTGGGCGTGCCCGTGGGGAGCCGCTCCTGGATCCGCCCGACCCTGGACGTCTGGTTCGGGACCGCCCGCGAGGGCTTCCGCGGGTCCTCGGCGATCGCGGTCGTCCTGCGCGTGGGGTACGCCGCGAAGCCGTAGGCACGCGCCCGCCCGGGCGCGTGTCCACCGGCCCTGGTTACGGCCATCCGGGAGGTCACCATGCCGTCCGCCACGATCCTGCTCGCCCTCCTCGCCGCCCGCCCGTCCGACGCGGGGCCCCTCACCTGGCGCTGGGTCGTCGGGCAGCCGGTCGCCTGGCACGCCGAGACCGTGACGCTCACCCCCTGGGGCACCTGGTACCTCTCCAGGGAGAACCTCGAGGCCCGCGCCGTGCAGGTCAACCTCGCGGTGGACATGACCTGCACCCCCACCGAGGCCCGCTCCTCCCAGTGGACGATCCACTGCCTGCTCGACCGGGTGGAGCTGTCCGGCACGGCCGTCGCGCGCGAGGAGGACAAGCTCGCCACCATCTTCGACGAGTACGAACGCGTCTTCGCGGGCTCGTCGGTGGACTTCGGGTTCACGTCGACCGGTCGCATCCGCTCGCTCGACCTCGACGCCTTCCGCAAGACCACCACCCGCTCCCGGGACGTCGAGGAGGTGATGCGCCTCACGCTCGTACGCGCGTTCGCCCTCCTCGAACTGGAGCTCCCGAAGAAGGGGGACGACGGCGGCCGGGCCTGGAGCCAGGGGGGCTCCCCCCTGCTCATGGCCCTGCGATCCTCCCAGGGGACGGCCGGGGGCATCGCCCTCAGGCACCGCGTGGTGACCCGCGAGGGCGAGATCGCCGTCTTCGAGACGGAAGGTCGCGCCACGGTGACCCCGGGCGCCACGGTGGAGGCCAACGGCACGATGCTCACCAGCCTCGTGGTGGCCGGCCAGGGACGGTTCGACACCGCTCTCGGTCTCCTCGAGTACCGCGAGTACCTGGCCCAGGCCGAGCTGACCGCCGGATCCTCCCACGCGCTGCCGGCGGTCCAGTACAAGGAGATCGGTACCCTCGAACGGCGCCTCCCGCCCCTCCCCGCCGCCTCCCTCCCGGTGCCCGCGGCCCCGACACCGGCGGCGGCCCCCATCGAGCCCGATCGCCCGCAGGATCCGCCACCCCCACCCCCCGCGCCGTAGCCCCCGGCTACAGGGACGCCACGAAGTCGTACCACTCCGCGAAGTGGACGCGGCTGACCTGCTTGCCCATCTTGACCATCTCCTGCCCCACCGCCAGGACCGCGTGGCGCATGGAGACGGGCCCCCCATCGGTCGCCGCGAGCACGCAGGCGTTGATGGCCGAGTTCACGATGGAGCCGCCGGCGATCTGGAACTGCCGGGCCAGCCAGTCGAGGTCGAGGTCCTCCGCACGCGGCGTCCCCGGCGGGAAGGCCCGCTCCCACAGGAGCCGCCGGTTGGACGGGGTGGGCATGGGGAACTCGACCACGGCACCGAACCGCCGGAGGAACGCCTCGTCGATGTTCTCCTGGAGGTTGGTGGTGAGGATGGCGCAACCCTCGAACACCTCGAGGCGCTGGAGCAGGAAGGAGACCTCCTGGTTGGCGAACCGATCCTGCGCCTGCTTGACCTCCCCGCGTGCGCCGAAGAGGGCGTCGGCCTCGTCGAAGAGGACGATGGCGGTCCCGCCCTCCGCCGCGTCGAAGATCTCCCGGAGGTTCTTCTCGGTCTCGCCCACCCAGCGGCTGATGACCGAGGAGAGGTCCACCCGGAAGAGGTCGAGGCCCAGGGCGCCGGCGATGACCTCGGCCGCCATGGTCTTCCCCGTGCCCGGTCCCCCGGAGAAGAGGGCCTTGATCCCGTACCCCCGACTCCGGACCCGGACCATGCCCCATCGGTGGAAGACCAGCTCCTGCTGCCGCAGGTAGTGGACGAGGTGCTCGAGCTGACGGTGGACCTTGGTGGGGAGGACGAGGTCGTCGAACGTGAAGTGGGGCACGATGTGGAGGGCGAGCCCCCGGAACTCGGGGCGGCTCTCCTCGCGCGCGGCGGCCCAGAGGGCCTCGGGGGCGGGGGCGGTGCCCCCGGACTCGGCCTGGGCGCGGTCGCAGACGCGCCCGATGGTGGTGCCGCCCACCGAGTAGAACCGGGCGGCCAGGTCGTTCGTGGCCCCGGTCGCCCATCCCCGCTGCTGGAAGGCGTCGTCCCACGCCGCGAGGCGTTCCTCCAGGGTGGTGCGGTGGACCTGGAGCGTGACCGACGGCCGGTCGGCGCCCAGGATGGCACCCACGGCCCGACGGTCGGCCCCGCCCACCAGGACCGGGTAGGGGAGCTCCGCCAGCGCGGCCCCCAACTGGAGGACCTGGTTGCGCTGCGTGGGATCCTCCTGGCTGGCCACGGCGTTGACCAGGTAGGGCATGGCCCCGGTCAGCCTGAGCTCGCGCACGAGGTCCCACGGCTGCTCGAGGAACTCCCGGCAGCGGTCGAGGTCCACGCGAGCGAGCGGTCGCCCCGCACGGCGGGCCACGGCCAGGGCCGTCCCCTCGCGGGCCCCGATGGTGGCCCCCACGATGGTGATCGTCACCGGACGGTCGAGGGCGCCCGCGACCTCGTCGAGGCGCTGGCGCGTGGGTGCGGGGACGAGCGGCTCCCGGCGCACGTCGAGCGGCGTGAAGCCCAGCGTGGAGGGCAGTCCCTCCTCCTCGAGAAGCCAGCGGAGGAATCGCGGGGAGGGGTGGAGGCGGCGCGCCGCGTGTGTCTCGGAGGCGTCCTGCGCCGTGGTGATGAGCAGCCGGTAGCGGACCAGAGGCGAGCGCCCCATGAGGCGGGCGAGCAGGGCCAGCCGCTCCTTCCGGGTGGGCCGAAGGATGCGGGTGGCCAGGTCCACCGTGAGGAACGCGAGGTTCAGGTTGTCGTTCAGGTAGGCGAACAGTCTCGCGTAGCCCGCCGAGATCTCCGGCGCCGTGGCCAGGAGCACGAGGTCCACCTCGTCGCCGTCGAGGCCGAAGGAGTCGCGGAGCCGGCCCATGCGGCCCCCGGGCTCGTCGCGGAGAGCGGTGCTCGCGCCGACCGCCGCGTTCAGCCCGTCGGGCGAGGCGGGTTCGTCGATCTCGCCGTGGGCGCGGAGGAGCGCCTCCACCTCCTCCTCGTCGATGACCGAGCCCCAGTACTGGCCCTTCCGGACCATGGACGGCCGCTGCCGCTGGCGGCGGACCGCCCGCAGCAGGAGGAGGTCGGTCCGGCGCAGCCGGCGTGCGAGTTCCTCGAATACGCTGGACACTGAGCCCTCCGAGGCAGGCCGGACGCCCACCGGCCGAGATCTAGAAGGCCCCCTTCAGGTGACCACCCCGATCCACGCGGACCCGCTCCTCCTCGTCGAGGCGGTCCGCGCACACCTGGGCCAGGTGCTCCACGATCCGGGCCCGGTCGAGGCCCTCCCCCCTCAGGGCCCGGTACCCGCGCTCGGCCGTGGGGGCCTGGGATCCGGCACCGGCCGCCCCCTCGCCCGCGGCCTCGGCGGCCCCGAGGGCCGGCTCCGCC
>JBFYZZ010000253.1:0-9372 GCA_041309225.1 Deltaproteobacteria bacterium
CGGGCTGGACCCGGCCCCGCGGCGGGCTCCGCGGGGGGCCCGGGTGCGTCGCGGCCACCACGTCGAGCGGCGCGGGATCGAGGACCCACCAGGCGAGACCCTCTGCGGATCGGGGCTCGCCCAGGTGCGCCTCGAGCGCCGTGAGCAGGCGGCGGGCGTCGGCGGGCTCCTCGGTCCGGAGCACCACGTACCGGATGCCGGAGACCTCGAGATCCCTGCGGATCGCCGGAGGGAGCCCGCACTCCCCCCCCTCGACGCAGAGGTCCATCTGCATGCCGTACGGGGCGTACTCGGCGGGGAACTGAGGGTGCCGGGGGAGGGCGGTCGTGGGCCGATGGTGGAAGGCGGCCAGGACGAACGGGCCGCTGGCCGGCGATTCGCCGAGCACGTACGCGGGCAGGACCAGCACCGCCCCGGGGACCGGATCCTCGGCCATCCGGGCCACCAGTTCGGCAGGCGGGGGCGGAGTGAGCGGCAGGGGCCAGCCCTGCCGTGCGGAGAGGCGCAGCTCCACCCCGAACGCCAGGAGCGCGGGCAGGGCGCTCCAGGCCGGCAGCGGCAGGCGCGCGAGGAGGAGGGCCAGCCCGAGGAGGCCCACGTGGAGGAAACGGTAGTACATCCCGCCCCAGTTCTCGGGCATGACCGCCTCCAGGACCATGCCCGGAAGGGGGACGAGGGCGGGGCGGTCCGGATCCACGAAGAGCCAGGGGCCGAGGCTGAAGACGAGGCCCGTCGCGGCCAGGGCCGCGGCCCGGCCCAGCCCCCGGCGGTCCGACCGCCAGGCGTGGACCGCCCCCACCAGCGCGAGCCCCGCCACCGTCCAGGTGAGGTACAGACCGTGCTGGGTGCCGCTGGGGACGTCCACCCAGGGGGGCCAGACGAGCCCGAGGAGCGGGGCGGATGCGTAGGGCGGCCCCAGGCGGGCCCGCGCGGGCATGGGCGCGGTCGAGGGGGCGAAGATCGCGGTCCAGGCCTCCTCGGGGGGCTGGTAGTACAGCCCGCCCAGCGCCACCACGAGCAGCACGACCGCGACGCAGCCGGCGATCCGGCGCCGATCGGCGGGCGACCAGCGGCGGGCGACCACCAGCGGGGCGGCGAGGGCCACGCAGAAGAAGGCGTAGGGGTCGGTGAACAGCACGGCGGCGAGGGCCAGGGCGAAGACGGGCAGCCGCCGCCAGGATCGGGAGGCGGCGTCCAGGGCCAGGAGCGCCAGGGGGACCAGGAAGGACCAGGCCTTGGAGATCTCGCCGTTGCCCATGTTGGCGAGGCAGTGGACTGAGCAGCCGTAGGTGGCCGCGGCCAGGAGCACGCTCGCGGGCCGGACGCCGGGCACCCACCGGCGGACCCAGAGCGCCCCGGCCAGTGCCCCGAGCGCGGGCGCGGCGATCATGAGGAGGTTGAAGGCCGCTACCGGCGTGGCCACGGGCCTGAGCAGGAAGCCCGCGATCATGGGCGTCCAGCCCAGGAACCGGGCCTCCCTCAGCCAGGGCCAGCCGGCCTCCCGCGTGCCGAGGCCGATCCCGCCCGAGGCGAGCGCGTCGTTGACGACCCTCAGGGACCAGGCCTGGCTCGGCCCGAACACCGACCGGGGGAGCGTGGATCCCGGTGCCAGGACCAGCGGCCACGTGAGCGAGGCGCTCACCGCGAACGCGAATGCGACGGCGAGGAGGGCGGCGATCCACCACCCGCGGCCGGGGGAGGCCGGAACTCGGGGCGTCGCGGGGGCCTGAGGGACGGTGGACAGGGGGGCGCCTCCTCGACCGGGCTCCGCCCGGCCGCCTATGCCGCCGGGCGGCCGGGGACCATCCGGAGCGCGATAGGGGAGGCCGGTGCCGCGCCGTGCCCTCGTCGCCCTGGCCCTGCTCCCGCCCCTGGCGGTGCTGGGCTGGCTTGCCTGGCCGCCGACGTTGCCACCGCCGCCCGAGCCGGTCCGGATCCTGGACCGTCACGGCACGGTGGTGGCCGAGCGGCCCGAGGCCGGTGCGGACCGGCTCGGCGGCCGCCTCGGTGCGCTGCCGCCCGCCCTCGCCGACGCCACGATCGCGGCCGAGGACCGGCGCTTCCTCCTGCATCCCGGCGTGGACCCCCTCGCCCTGGCCCGGGCGCTCGTGGCCGATCTCCGCGCCGGTCGCGTGGTGCAGGGCGGGAGCACCGTCACGCAGCAGCTCGCACGCACGCTCTGGGGCCGTCCTCCGGGGCTGCCGGGCAAGGTGGTGGAGGCCGCGCGCGCGATCCGCCTGGAGGTCCACCTCTCCAAGGACCGGATCCTCCGTGAGTACCTGGATCGGACCTTCTACGGGAACCACGCGTGGGGGGTCGTGGCGGCGGCGCGGGTCTGCTTCGACCGGCCGCCCGAGGCCCTCTCCCCGGCCGAGGCGGCCCTGCTCGCCGCCCTGCCCCGCCGTCCGGCCGATCCGTGGACCGACCCGGCCGGCGCCCGAGCGGGTCGCGACCGCGTGCTCGCCCGCATGGAGGCCCTGGGAAGGCTCGATCCCGGGACCGCCGCCCTGGCGCGGGCCCAGCCCCTCGGCCTCAAGCGCGCCATGCCCTGGTACCACGCGCCCCACTTCGTGCGCCGCCTGCCCGCGCGGGCGGGTACGATCCCCACGACCCTCGACCTCGGCCTCCAGCGGGAGGCCGCCCGGATCGTCGCCTCGGCGGTGGAGACGCTCCGTCCCCGGGGCGTGACCCAGGCCGCCGTGCTGGTGGCCGACGTCCGCACCGCCGAGGTTCTGGCCTGGGTGGGATCCGCGGACTGGAGCGGGTCCGAGGGGCAGGTGGACGGCGTCACGGCCCCACGCTCCCCCGGCAGCGCGTTGAAGCCGTTCCTGTACGCCCTGGCCCTGGAACGGGGCTCGTCGGGGGGCGGGATCACGTTGGCCACCCCCCTCCCCGACCTGCCCGGGACGTGGTCCACCACCCACGGCGCCTGGAGCCCCGACAACTACGACGGCACGTTCCACGGCCCGGTCACGGCTCGCGAGGCCCTGGCCCGGAGCCTGAACCTGCCCGCGGTCCGGCTCCTCGAGCGGGTGGGCGTGGCCTCGTTCCACCGGCGCCTCTCGGACCTGGGCTTCACCACGCTGCCCGAGCGGCCCGACCACTACGGGCTGGGACTCGCGCTCGGCGACGGCGAGGTCCGCCTCGACGAACTGGTCGCCGCCTGGGTGGCGCTGGCGAACGGCGGCCGGATCCGACCGCTCGTCGTCCGACGCGACGTCTCCCGGCCCGAGGGCGTCCGCGTGGGCTCGCCCCAGGCCGCGTGGCTCGTGCTCGACGCGCTCGACGACCCCTGGGCCCGCGCCCCGGCCTTCGGAGCGGTGTCGCCGCTCGAGCCCGACTTCGCGCTCGCGGCCAAGACCGGCACCTCGGTGGGGTTCCGGGACAACTGGGCCGTGGGCGCCACGCCCGAGGTCGTGGTGGGGGTGTGGGCCGGCAACTTCGACGGCTCCCCCATGGGCGACGTGAGCGGGGTCACGGGCGCGGGCCCGATCCTGGCCGCGGTGCTCGAGGCCGCGGTGCGGGATCGCACCGCCCGCTGGCCCGTGCCCGAGGGCGTCGTGGAGGCCCGCGTCTGCCCGCTCTCCGGCCTCGCACCCGGCCCGGACTGCCCCGGCGGCAGGCTGGAGCGGTTCCTCGCGGGGACCGTGCCCCGCGAGCCCTGCGACTGGCACCGGCGGGTGTCCGTGGACACCTCGGGCGCGCTGGCCCGCGGCTGCCCCGGTGCCCGCGAGCGCCTGGTGGTGGCGTGGCCACCCTCCTACGCTGCATGGGCCGCCGAGACCGGCCAGCTTCGCTGGCCCGAGGTGGACGCCTCCTGCACGCCGGTCGGCCCCGAAGCGGCCGGGCGGAGCCCGTCGCCGGCGAGCCCCGGCATCGCGTCTCCGCCCGAGGGCGCGGTCTACTGGCTGGATCCGCGGGACCCCGCGGGGATCCAGGCCGTTCCTCTGAGGGCGGGAGCCCCGGCCGGCGCGCGCGAGGCCGTCTGGCGGGTGGACGGCCGGGAGGTGGCCCGCGTGGGCCCTCCGTTTGCGGCCCGCTGGCTCCCCTCCCCCGGCGACCACACCGTCGGACTGGAGATCGACGGCCGCCCCGTGGACACGGTGCGGGTGACGGTGGGCGGCGCTACGGCCGAGGCCCTATCGCCCGCGCCGTGAGGGCGGCTGCGGTCACCTTGACGGCCTCGCCCGGCAGGAAGGGCAGCAGACCCATGGCCAGGAGGCCCGGGAGGGAGGGCTGGAGCCCGACGCCGCGCTGCCAGAGGGCCAGGCCCACGAGGCCCGGCAGGTAGACGAGCAGGAGCGAGGCCGCGCCGAGCAGGGCAGTGAGCGGGAGGAACCGCCGTGCGGCGGGCACGCGGTCCACCACGACGCCCACCACGAGCGGGGCGATCACGAACCCCGCGAGGTACCCGGCGGTGGGGCCGGCCAGCACGGCGAGGCCGCCGGTGGCGCCGGCGAACCAGGGCAGGCCCGCGGCGCCGAGACCCACGTAGATCGCCTGTCCGAGGGGCCCGGCCCGGCGGCCCAGGAGCACGCCCGACAGGAGCACCGCGAAGGTCTGCCCGGTGAGGGGGACCGGCGACCACGGCAGGGGGATGCGGACCTGGGCGAGGAGGCCCGTGGCCACGGCGAGGCCCGCGGCGAGGAGGAGCGTCTCGATCGTGCCGGCGCGGACCCGCCAGGCGTGGAAGGCGTCGAGGCGGGCGGGGAGCACGCGGGCGAGGGACGGAACGGTCATGGGTCCTCCCGGGATGGGGACCCGGGAGTCTAACGCCCGGAGGCATCGCACGCCGGTCGGCCCGGGACCCGATACGGGGGACCGCCGCGAGGTCGTCCGTCATGCCCCCCACCGCCCCCGCTCCCTTCGACGTCGCCGTGGTCGGCGGTGGTCCGGTGGGGCTGCACGCCGCGCTCAAGTCGGCCCTGCTCGGCCATTCCACGGTCGTGCTCGACGCGGGCCGGCGCCTGTCCCGCGCCTGGTTCGTCCCCGCCTACCACAACATCCCGGGGCTGCCCGAGCCCGTGTCGGGGCGCGAGCTCCAGCGCCTGCAGCGGGCGGCGCTCGCCCGGCATCCCGACCTGGTGCAGGTCCACGACGGCACACGCGTGGTGGACGTGGCCTTCGAGGACGACCGCTTCGTGCTCGGAGCCGAGCGGGTCCAGGGCCGGGTGGCCTGGGCCTCCGCCACCTTCGAGGCCCGCGCGCTGGTGCTGGCCACGGGCGTGGTGGACCGCCAGCCCGAGATCGGCGGCACCATCCGGACCCTCTTTCCGTTCGCGCGCGCCGGCGTCGCCGTCTACTGCATGTTGTGCGACGGCCACACCTTGCGCGACCACGAGGTGGCGGTGATCGGGCACGTCTCCCACGCCGCCGGGATCGCGGAGCACGCAGCCCGGTACGCCGTCCGGACCACGCTCCTGCTGCACGGGCATCCCTTCCTTTCGGACGTTCCACCCTCGGATCGCGACGCCGTCCGGGTGGCCCTGGCCGAGGCCGGCATCGAGGTGGTCGGACCCGAGATCACCGCGCTCGACGGAGTGGATCGCGGGGTGTTCGGCGTCTCGTTCGCCGACGGATCCCGGCGGGAGTACGGACGGGCGGTGGTGGCCCTGGGCTTCCACCAGGTGCGGAACGAACTGGCCCTGCGCCTGGGGGGCCGGGTGGACGCCGAGGGCCTGGTGCAGGTGGACGGCGACCTTCGCATCCTCGGCCGAGACGGCCGGCCGCTGCCGGGGGCGTACGCGGTGGGCGACGTGACCACCGCATGGAACCAGCTCCCCGTCGGGTTCGGCGACGCCGAGCGGGCCCTCATCCACGCCCACCTCGAGTGGCTCTGGTAGGGGGCTGTCCGGAGCCCGCCGAGGCTGCCCGTCGTGGGATACCCTCGCCTCCTCCCCGAGGACCGCCTCCATGCACCGCCGCGAGCGCCGGAACGGCTGGATGCTGGCCGCGTGCTTCGCCGTGGCGTTCGGCTTTCCCCTCCTCTTCAACCCCGATCGCCTGGGCCTGGGCGACTGGGACTACTTCACCTCCTGGTCCCTGGCCGAGCGCACCAGTCTTCTCGGGTACGGCCGCTGGCCGACCTGGAGCCCCTGGCACTGCGGCGGCATGGACGTCGCGGCCAACCTCCAGGGTCGAGCCCTCTCCCCCTCGTTCCTGCTGGTACTGGCCGCGGGGCCGGTGCTGGGCAACCGGCTCTGGTGCCTGCTCGCGCTGGCCCTCGGATTCGAGGGCGCGCGCCGCCTCGCCCGCACGGTGGGGGCCGGCCCGCGGGGCGCCCTGGTCGCCGCGCTGGCCGTCGCGGGGAACGGCGGGATCTTCCTGCGGCTCGGCGTGGGCCACCTGGGGGAGATCCCGCTCCTCCTGGTGCCCTGGCTGCTCCTGGGCGTACGCCGGTCCTGGGAGGCGCCCGCCCGCGGCGCGCTCACCGCCGGCCTGGCGGGCGCCCTGGCCTGGCTCGAAGGGGGCGTCTACCCCCTGATCTGGGGCTTCCTCGTCGCGGGTGTCTGGAGCGCCGGCGCGGCCGTCGCCCGGCGCTCCCCGCGCCCGCTCCTGGGTCTCGGGGCGGCAGCCGTCGCCACACTGGGGCTCTCGGCGACCTCGCTCTGGCCCGTCCTGGGCTACCTGCCCGGGCACCTGCGCGGGATCTCCCTCCCCGAGTCGGTGCCGCCCGGCGCGCTCGGGGCCGCCCTCCTCTCCCGCAGCGCGACGCTCGCCGGCCCGGCGCCCTGGCCGGATCTGCCCTGGGGCTGGCACGAGTACGGCGCCTACGTGGGCCCCGTCCTCCTCGCGGCCCTGGTCGTGGGCTTCGCGGGCGCCCCCCGACGAGCGTGGCCGTGGCTCCTCGGGGCGCTGCTCCTCGCCGCTACCGCCCTCGGCGACCACGGGCCGGCCAGCCCGTGGACCCTGCTCCACCGCCTGCCCGTGCTGGAGGTGCTGCGCGCGAGCGGCCGCCTGCTCCAGCCCGCGATCCTCTGCGCAGGCCTGGCGGCGGCCGTGGGCCTCGACCGCTGGGGCCGGTGGGCCGCCCTGGCGCCCGCGCTCCTCACCCTCGACCTCTGGCTCGTGAACCCCCCGATCCTGGCCGACGCCTTCCCGATCCCGGCGGTCGCCGACGCGCCCGGCCCCTTCGTCCAGACCCTCGACCTCCGCCACCGCGACACGCTCATCCGTGCGCACTACACCACCATGACGCTCGACGTGCTCGCCAACCGCGGGATCCTGGCCTGCTACGAGCCGGCTCGCCCCTCGATCGGCGCCCTGCCCTCGGCGCCCGGCGCCCAGGTCGTCCCGGTCGGGTCCGGGGGTGCCGTGGAGATCACGTCCTGGGCGCCGGGCCGGGTCGGGATCGCGCTCATCGGGATGACCGCCCCGGGTCTCCTGGTGCTGAACGAGAACGCCGCCCCCGGCTGGCGGGCCGAGGTAGACGGCGCCCCCCGCGAGGTCGGGGCCGACGCCGGGCGGGTGGCCGTCGCGGTGGGTCCGGACGACGCACGGGCGACCCTCGCCTTCCACTCGCCCGGGCTCCTCCCGGGCCTGGGCATCTCGCTGGGGACGCTGATCCTGCTCGGGGGGCTGGCGCGACGGGAGGGGCGACGAGCGCCGGATCCGGGGGCCGACGCCGTCACGGCGTGACGGGGAACGGGTGGCAGAGGGCGCAGCCCACGGGGCTCTCGGGCGCGGTGTCGGCGTGGGAGGCCGCGTCCCAGGGCGCGTCCCGGTCCCCGTGGCACGCCGTGCACGCGAGCACGGGGTGCGGATCGGGCCGGCGCGGGGCGCCATCGACCGCATGGCAGCCGCCGCAGTCGGCTGCGTCGAAGCGGCCCCCGTGCGTGGTCGCGGCCGGGTGGCAGGTGGCGCACCGCACGCGGCCGGCGCCGGAGGTGAAGTGGCCGAGGTCCTGGGAGGGCGCGCCGTTGCCGCCGTGGCAGAGGGCGCAGGCGCCGGCCGGCAGCGAGCCGACGTGGGGCGTGGTCGCCGCCTCGTGGCAGGCCCAGCAGTCGTGCGCGCCGGCAACTCCCCAGCCGTGGTGGCCCGTATCGAGGGACACCGCGCCGTTGGTCCCGTGGCACTCGACGCACTGGAAGATCGTGAACCCTCCCTCGTGCGTCTCCTCGGGTGCGTGGCACGCGGAGCAGTCCGCGCTCCCCCACCCGGGGTGGCTCGCGTCGGTCGGGCGATCCTGGCGGAGGGGGACCTCGGGGGCGGTGTCCCCGGGGTTCTTTGTCGCGTCGCACCCCGGCGCCGCGCCGAGCAGCAGGGCCCCGAACAGGACCCGACCGGCCCCGATCATGGGATCTGGCCGACGCCGATGAAGTAGAGGGGCCAGTGGTCGGCCTTGGATCCCGAGGGCTGGTAGCAACCCGGCCGCGTGGCCTCGTCGATGAGTTCGTCCGAGGAGAAATTCAGGAGCTCCGCCAGCTGCTCCCGGGCGTCCCGGCCGAGGGCGCCCCAAGGGCGGTGGGCCAGGCCTCGCGCGGTGGCCATCAGCAGCATGTTCTGGGCCACGTGTCCGGCCTCGAGCGCGATGTAGAGGTCGGCCCAGGTGCCGTACTTGTCGGAGGTCCGCTGGAAGGTGTCGGTCAGGACGAAGATCGCGGCTGCTTCGGAGAAGACCTTGGGTTCGGAGGACGGGTACTCGTCCCGGCGGATCTGGGCCACCGCCTCGGCGAGGGGTCCGGTGACGCCGGTGGACTCGAGCGCGTCGTCCGCCGGCACGTAGTGGTAGGCGCCCGGCTCGAGCCCGGTGACCTTCTCGGCCACGACGTAGACGTCGATGGGGTAGGTGGCGCCGGCGCTGGGCGTGGTCCTAAGGCCCTCCACGCCGGGCCAGTTCGTGGGCGCTCCGGGCTTCGTGATCCCCTGGGCCGCCCAGACGATCGCCTGGACGTCCTCCACGGTGATGGGATCGGGGCCGAAGGGGGCGGCATAGTCGGTCGAGCGGCGCGCGGCGATCACCGCCCGAAGCTGCGCCTCCGCCTCGCTCGTCAGCCTTTGGTCCGAGTCGCAGGGGTCGCAGTGCGAACCGTTGGTCTCCTGGCACCCGGTGAGCAGCAGGGCGAGACACGGGATCGGGGGAACGCGGCCGGGCATCGCTGGCCTCCACACGGAAGAAGGGGGATTCGAGGGGATCCTCTCGGAGCGTTCCTACACCGCACCCGAGGGCGGGGTCAAGGGTGGAGGGTCTGGAGTTGCCGCACTCCTGGGGGGCCTGGTGAAGGGAGCGGGGTGGCCGGGCCGCGGGCGGACGGTGGGCGATCCGGGGCAGGTCCGGGGAAGTCCCTGGAGTCGCCTCCCTCCGGAGGGCCGGGCGAGTGGGGGGCTCGGGGCGCGCCGGTCCGACGGGTCGTGGCGCCTCCCGGGAGTCCA
>JBFYZZ010000254.1:0-27909 GCA_041309225.1 Deltaproteobacteria bacterium
CGGGCTCGCCGGCCGCCTCGGCGTGGCGGTGCCCGGCACCGCCGCCGGCGTGGCCGCCGCACTCGACGCGGTCGCCCGCGAGGGCCTGGGCGTGCTCGTCCCCTTCTGCTGGAACACGGGCGAAACCCGGCCCGAGGCGGGCTCGGGCAGCCTCGTGCTCCCGCCCCCGGCCGCCCGGCCGGGCCCGATCCCCCCTCCCTTGACCCACGGTGAGCGTTACAAGCGCGACATCCGGGAGGTCGGCACGAGCCGGTACCGCGTGCACTAGATCGCCGCGGGGATCCCCCCCCCGCCGCCGGTCGCCCACGGACACCGGCCCCGGCCGCCCGGGCGCCCCGAGGAGCGACCGATGATCGAGCTCAGCGACCTCTATCGCTGCATCGAGGCGAACTTCGAGTTCCTCCTCGCCTTGGACGCCGGGGGGCGCGTGCTCCACGCGAGCTCGTTCCTGGCCCGCACCGGCTCCGACCAGGAGGTCGCGCTCGTGGGGCAGGCGCTGGAGCAGGTGCTGACGCCCACCTCGCTCCGGTCGTTCCGGGCCGGCATGGCCCAGGCCCGGGAGGGGCACCGGGCCGTGGTCCTCTACGCCCCGCGGGCCTTCCCCTCCACCGGCATCCCCCTCAAGGTGGGTCACCTGGAGTCCGCCGACGGACCCCTCTACATGTGCTTCGGATCCCAGCTCGATCAGCTCGGCACCCTCGAGGAGTGGGAGAAGAACGAGCGGGTCAAGGAGCTCGCCTGCATTTACGCCGTGGCCGACTGGATCGAGGTGTCGCACTCGGTCCGCGAGTTCTTCGAACGCCTGCCCGAGCTGCTCTGCCGGGGGTTCTGCTACCCGGAGGACATCGAGATCCACTCGCTGTACGCGAGCGAGACCTACGGGGCGCCGCTCACCTCCCAGCACACGGTCTCCACGCGGCTGGTGGTGCACCGCCAGGCGGCCGGCGAGATCCGGGTGGCCTACCGGGACGACGCCCACGCGCTCCTGCCCGAGGAGCAGAAGATGCTCTCGGAGATCGGGCGCATGCTCTCGCTCGCCCTCGAGCGCAAGGAGCTGCGGGAGCGGCTCTCGCTGAAGCAGGCGGAGGAGGCCGACTACAGCCAGAGGATCGCGGAGCTGGAGCGGGAGATCGCCCAACGGGAGAAGGATCTCGAGGACCAGAGCCAGCGGCTGGCCACGGTGAACTCCTACCTGGAGCGCGTGAACCGCTCCTGGGAGGAGAGCCGCACCTGGCTGGAGACCGTGTTTGCGGGCATGCCGGACGATGCCGCCCTGATCGACCGGGACCGCACCGTGGTGATGGCCAGCCACCGCCAGGTGGCGGAGGGCGCGCGTTGCTACGAGGTCTTCTTCGGCCGCGACACGCCCTGCCGGGACTGCCGCCTCGCCCGCGTCCTGCGGGACAAGGCCCCGGTCACCCTCACCATCGAGCACGAGAACCGCGTGCTGGAGGTCCACGCGCTGCCCGTCTTCTCCAAGGAGCGGGAGGTGGACGGGATCCTGGAGTACTACCGGGACGTCACCCGCGAGAAGATGTACGAGCAGCAGATCCGGCAGGCCGACCGCCTGGCGGCGCTGGGGCAACTCGTGTCCGGGATCGGCCACGAGATCAACAACCCCAACCAGTTCATCCGTGGCAACGTCAAGATCCTCAAGCAGGCACTCGAGGACGTGCTGCCCATCGTGGACGCCTGGCACGCCGAGCACCCCGACCTGAAGGTGGCCCGGCTGCCCTACCCCTTCTTCCGCAAGCACGTCATGACGCTCGTGGACGACATGGCGCACGGGAGCGAGCGGATCAAGGGCATCGTCGAGGGCCTGAAGCGCTTCGCCCGGCGCGACGAGGGGCTGCTCATCGACACCGTGGAGGTCAACACGCTGGTGGAGGCCTGCACGCGGCTCGTCCACAACGAGGTCCACAAGCACGCCGACATCGTCCTGGACCTCTCCCCGGACGTCCCCACGTTCATCGGCAACGCCCAGAAGATCGAGCAGGTCATCGTGAACCTGCTGGTCAACGCCAGCCAGGCCATGCCCGACGACCGGCGCGGGCGCATCACGGTCCGCACCCGTGCCGAGGCCGGGGACGTCGTCGTGGAGGTGGAGGACGACGGCAAGGGCATGAACGAGTCCACCATGAAGCAGATCTTCGAGCCCTTCTTCACCACCAAGCGGGCCCGGGGGGGGACGGGGCTGGGGCTCGCGATCACCTACCGCATCGTCGAAGAGCACCGCGGCCGCATCGCCGTCCGCAGTGCCCCCGGTGTGGGGACCACGTTCACCATCCACATCCCCGCGGGGCGGCCGCCTGCCCCCGAGGCGCGGTCCCAGGCCGCGCCCGGCGCCGGGGCGTAGGAGGCGCGCATGCACCGCATCCTCATCGTCGACGACGACGTCGGGGTCACCAACTACTTCCTCGTCTTCTTCATGCAGACCGACCGCTTCGAGCCGGAGGTGGTGAACGACTCGACGCTCGTGCCGCCGCTGCTCGAGCGCGCGCGGTTCGACGTCATCCTGCTCGACATGGACATGCCCGGGATCTCGGGCATGGACGTCATCGAGCTCCTGAGGGAGCGCGGGGACGACACGCCGGTCGTGGTGCTCACGGGCGTGGGCGACGTGGAGCTGGCCGTCCGGGCCATGAAGCTGGGCGCCTTCGACTACCTCACCAAGCCGGCGGACGACGAGCGGCTCCTGGCCACGCTCGAGGCCGCCATCGAGCACCACGCGGTCCACAGCGGGATCGCCGCCATGCCCCAGAAGCTGGACCGCCAGGACCTCGCCGACGGGGCGGCCTTCGACCACCTGCCGGTACGGGATCCGGCCATGGTGCGGGTGCTCCACCAGGCCGAGCGCATGGCCGCCTCCGACCTGTGCGTGCTCCTGCAGGGCGAGCGCGGGGTGGGGAAGGAGGCCATCGCCCGGGCCATCCACCGGGCCAGCCGCCGGGCCCGGGGGCCCTTCGTGGCGGTGGACGTGTCCGCCCTGGATCCGGGCGGGCTCGCGGGCGCCCTCTTCGGACAGGCCCGCGACTGGGCGGGCAGCCGGGAGGAGCGGCCGGGGTTCCTGGAGCAGGCCGAGGGAGGGACCCTGTTCCTGGACGAGGTGAACGCGCTCCCCCTCCCGCTCCAGGTGCGCCTGAAGCGCGTCCTGAAGCGAGGCGAGTACTACCGCGAGGCCTCCACCCAGATCCGGAAGGCCGACGTGCGCCTCGTCGTCGCCACCACCCGCGATCTGGCCGGCGAGGAGTCCCCCGACTTCAACCGGGACCTGCTCTACCACCTCATGGTCCACTCCCTCGTCATCCCCCCCCTGCGGGAGCGGCCGGCCGACATCGCGGTACTGGCGGCCTACTTCCTGGAGGAGGTGTCCCGGGCCCAGGGCCGCGTCGTGGAGGGGTTCGATCCGGCCTTCGTGGACCTGCTGCTCGCCTACGACTTCCCCAACAACACCCAGGAGCTCCGGACCATCGTGTCCGCGGCGCTGGCGGCCACCGACGGGCCGGTGCTGGGTCCGGACGTGCTCCCGCCCTCGGTGCGGGCCCGCATCCAGAAGCAGGGCGAGCGCTAGAGGCCCAGGAAGCGGATCGCGGCGCCGCAGGCCACGAGCGACGCGCCGGCGAGCGCGTGGGTCCAGCGCTCGAGGGGGCCCAGCGGGAGGCGGCGGAGACCGCCGAGGAGCAGGCCCACGGTGACGAGGATCGTAGCGACGGTCGAGAGGGTGAAGGCCCCGGCCGTGACCACGGCGGCGCCGGTGCCGCCCAGGGCCCAGGCCGCCAGTGTGAGCGGGATGAGCGACTCGCACGGGCCGAACACGAACACGGCGAAGAGGACCCAGGGAGTGACGCGGGCGGCCGATCCGTGGACGTGGGCGTGGGCGTCCACGTGGGCGTGGGCGTGGGCGTGGACGGCGCCGCCCTCGTGGACGTGGTCGTGGGTGTGGAGGCGGGTGCGGAGGGCCCGGCGGACACCCCAGAGGGTGTAGGCGACCCCGAAACCGATGAGCGCCCAGGCCGCCACGGCACCCCGCACCTCGTGGAGGGCCGCCCAGCGGGTGCCCTGCCACGTGTCCACTGCCGTGCCCGCGGCGATGAGCACGGCCGCGATGGCGATGGACGACGCCACATGGCCGAACCCGCACAGCAGCGTGATCACGAAGGTGCGCGGCCACGACCAGCGCCACGCCCGGGCCATCATCACGAAGGGCACGTAGTGGTCCGGGCCCAGCACGGAGTGGACGAACCCGAGCGCGAGCGCGGTCCAGGCGAGGGCTTGGACGCTGCCGGAGTGGAGGGCGGTCTCGAGCACGGGGGTCCCTCGGATGTGAGGGGAGCGGGAGGGCGTAATACGGACGGCAGGTCCGAGTCCACCCGAGGTGCCCGTGCGTCGTCGGGTCAGAACGCGATGCTGACCAGGTACCAGCCGGTGGCCAGGGTCATGATCACGGCCAGCGCCGCGGGCAGCACGGACATCCACGCCGTGACGGGGTTCGCGACCTGGAAGGACCCGTCGGCCTCCACGGAGGGCCGACCCGGCAGGACGTCGAAGAGCACGCCGCGTTCGGGCTGGGCGGGATCGTAGAACACCACCACCTCGTCGTCGTCGGCCAGGGTGCTGGCGTCGCGCGTGCGGTAGACGAGGTGGGCCACGTCGCCGCCGGGGGTGGTGAAGCCGTACTCGAGGTTCCAGTGCTGGACGCGGCCCGCCCGGTCGGAGAGGTCCCGGCGGATCTTGAGCGTGGCGAGCGTGGCCAGGCCCCGCTCCAACAGGCGGGCGTGGCCGTGGCCGGTGAAGAGGGCGTGGCCGGCGAGGACGAGGCCGACCAGCGTGGGGAGCAGCAGGACCGCGGAGGAGCGCCCGAGGGGCCGGAACCGCTGGCCCTGGATGCGCGCCCGGAACGGGTTCATGGGGTTGTACTCGATGGTGACCTGCTGCCCGGCCTCGACCACGCGGCCCGTGGAGTAGGACACCGACTCGAGCGAGGTGCCGCCCGGTGGTTTGAAGAGGAACCGGTTGGCGAACACCTCGCCGTTGGCTCCGATCTCGAGGCTCTGCCAATCGGTGGCCTCGACCTCCTGCACGACGCCCTCGACCCTGGCGCTGGTGCCGGGGAAGAGCAGGCCCACGACGTCGGTGTAGGGCGCCATGGCCGCCAGGACGAGCGCGCCCAGGATGACCAGCCCCCAGCCCGCACGGGCCAGGCTGGTCCCGAGCAGGAGGTGCAGCCACAGCTCCAGCGGCAGCACCCGAGGCGGTGGGGAGATCGGCGGGAGGCCGGTGCGCTCCCCACCCTCCCGGGTATCGTGGGTGGGCGCGGCCGGGTCGAGGGGGACGATCGCCTCCACGGACGGGAGATGGGGATGGTCCGGCGGAACGGGCGGGCGGCCGAACGTCATGCGTGACCCTGTGCAGGAGTCCCCGTTAGCCCGGCCGCAGCCCGGTGTCCGCCCCGGGCCCCGCCGTGTGTTAGGACCGGCCGGTCCACCCACGCACGGAGTCGGGATGATCGACGTCGAACGCCTCAAGAAGCGGTTCATCAAGTACGTGCAGGTCTGGTCGTCCTCCCAGGACGACGTGGAGGACCGGTACCCCAGCACCCCACAGCAGATGGCCATGGCCGCCCTGCTCCGGGACGATCTCCTCGCGCTCGGGCTCAAGGACGTCCGGCTCGACGGGTGGGGCTACGTCACCGCCACGCTGCCCGCGTCCCCGGGGTACGAAGCCCAGCCCACCGTGGGCTTCCTCGCCCACTACGACACATACCCCGGGGTGTCCGGCCAGGGGGTCAAGCCCATCGTCCATCGCTACGAGGGCGGCGACATCGTGCTGCCCGACGACCCCACGGTCGCCATCCTTGCCGACGAGAACCCGGAGCTGGCGAGGTACCGGGGCGAAGAGATCATCACCGCCAGCGGCACGACGCTCCTCGGAGCGGACGACAAAGCTGGCGTGGCCGAGATCTTCGAAGGGCTCGCCGTACTCCTCGAGCACCCGGAGATCCCGCATCCCACGCTGAGGATCGGGTTCACCCCCGACGAGGAGGTGGGCGCGGGCACGGCGCACTTCGACCTGGAGGGCTTCCGCGCCCACGTGGCCTACACGCTCGACGGCAGCCTCCTCGGCGAGGTCGAGAACGAGACCTTCTCGGCCGACGGCGCCACGGTACGGATCAGGGGCCGCGACGTCCACCCCGGCTACGCCAAGGGCAAGATGCTGAACGCCGTCCGCATCGCGGCGCGGTTCGTGGAGTGCATCCCCCAGGGCATGTCGCCCGAGGGTACCGAGAAGCGCGAGGGCTACCTCCACCCCCTCAAGATCGAGGGGAACGCCTCCAACGCCACGATCACGTACATCGTGCGCGATTTCGCGGTCGAGGGCCTGGAGCGGCTCGAGGCCTACTTGAGGATGCTGGCCAACGCGCTCGAGCGGGAGTTCCCGGGCTCCCGGGTCGTGGTCGAGATCAAGGAGCAGTACCGCAACATGATCTACCACCTCGAGAAGGAGCCGCGGGCGGTGGAGTACGCCCTGGAGGCCGTCCGCCAGGCGGGCATGGAGCCCAGGCTGGAGTCGATCCGCGGCGGGACCGATGGCTCACGGCTATCCGCCATGGGCCTTCCCACGCCCAACATCTTCGCGGGCGGCGTGAACTTCCACTCCAAGTTCGAGTGGGTCCCCGTGCGCGCCATGGCCAAGGCCACCGAGGTCATGATCGGGATCGCCCGCCTCTGGGCCGAACGCGGCTAGCCGGCGGCGACCATCCGTCTCCAGACGGCGCGGGCCGCGGAGCGGGCCCGGGCGTCGAGCGTGGCCGGGTCCACGCCCGGGGTGGCCCGGTCCCACAGGCGCCAGGTTCCGCCGACCATGACCGACCGGACCATCTGCGAGGAGAACCGGTAGACGAGCGCCCCGGGCAGGTCGGCGGCCGCGAGCGGCGGGCCGGGGACGGGGTCGAGCACCACGAGGTCCGCGGCGGCTCCGGCCTCGATCCGGCCCAGGCAGACGCCGAGGTGCCCGCCCGCGAAGGTGGCCCCGGCGGCCAGGGCCTGGAGGTAGCGCGCGGGATCCCAGGGGTGAGGCGACTCGCGGGCGCGGAGGCAACCCGCCTGCAGTTCGGCCAGCATGTCGGCGCCGATGCCGTCGGTGCCGAGGACGGTGCGGGGCCCGAACCACCCGAGCGGGGCGTGGCCCACGGCGTTGTTCATGTTGCTGCGGGGCGGGTGGGCGATCCAGGCCCTGGCGCCGTCCACCCGGGCCAGCTCGTCCCGGGACAGGTGGACGCAGTGGGCGAGCAGGCTGCCGGGCGGGAGCGCCCCGCACCGCTCCATGCGGGCGACCAGGGGCTCCCCGACGATCCGCTCGTCGTCCGGGGCTTCCGCGACGTGGACATGGATCCCGGTCCCGGCCTCGCGGGCGAGGTCGCCGCAGGCCCGGAGCGTGGCGTCGGACAGCGTGAAGTTGGCGTGGGCGCCCACCAGGACGGCGCGGACGCCGGTGCGCCCCGCGGCGAGCAGGCCGCGGTGGGCGTCGAGCCCCGCCCGCGCCTCCTCCGGGCCACCCCGGTCCGTGACCTCGTAGCAGAGGATGCGGCGGAGGCCGAGCGCTCCGAGCGCCCGGTCGATCACCTCCAGGCTGCCCCGGATGAAGGACGGCGAGGCGTGGTGGTCCACGATGGTGGTGACGCCGGCCCGGAGCGCGAGCACGCCCCCCACCAGAGCCGACACCTCCACGGCCTCCGCGTCGAGCGCCCGGTCGAGCCTCCACCAGACCTTCGCGAGCATGTCCGCGAAGTCGCGCGGGGGCTCGGCGGGGAGGGGCATACCGCCCGACAGGGCCGAGTAGAGGTGGTGGTGGCCGCACACCATGCCGGGCATGAGCCACCGGTCGGACAGATCCACCACGGTCTCACCCGGCTCGGGGTTGAGCCCGGGCGTCACCTCGGTCACCCGACCGTCCCGCACGCGGACGTCGGCCCGCTCGACCCGCGGCGGGTCGATGTGGAGGATCTCGGCGCCGGCGAGCAGGAAGGCAGGGGCGGACATGGGCGCTCCCCGGGCGGGAGGGTCGCGGTCCCCTACCGGGACGGCTCGGCGGGGGCAATCGAGGACGGGGCTCCGGTCCGCCGGTTCCGTGCGAACGCCCCACCATGCCCGCGAAGCACGGGATAGGAGCGCCCCTCCCTCCGTGCCGGCGCACCGCCGGGTATCCGCCATGGACCGTCGCAGCGTCCTCCACCTCGTGCTCGCCGTCCTGGCGATCCTGCTCCTGCTGGTGGCCGGGGCGGTGGTCGCCCGCGCGATCACCGTGAGTCGGCGGATCGAGCAGCTGGCGGACACGCACGTCGGCTACCAGGTCGCCCACCCCGGGTGGTCGTTTCCCGCGCGCGTCTGGTCCGCCCCCGCCCCCCTGGAGCTGCCCCGGGCCCGTCTCGTGCTGGAGGCCCGGGCGCGGGGGTACGGGGAGGCCTGTCCGCCGGTGGCGCCCGGGGAGGTCTGCCCCACCGACGGCCGCGTCGTCCCCCGCGGCGGGCACTTCCCCGAGGGCGTCCAGCCGGCCGGATCGTCGGGCTGGACCCGGCCGCTCGCGTTGGAGCCGGTGCTCGTGGGGCACCTCGTGGGCCCCGACGCCGAGATCCGGGAGCACCTGCCCCTCACGGATGCGCCGTGGCACCTCCTCGCGGCCATCCTGGTGGCCGAGGACGAGGACTACGCGCGGCACCACGGCGTGAACGTGCTCGCCGCCGTACGCGCGCTCTGGTCCAACACCCGCAGCGGCGCCTACCGCCAGGGTGCCTCCACCCTGACGATGCAGGTGGTGCGGAGCCTCTCCGGCCGGAAGGAGAAGACCCTGCACCGCAAGGTGTGGGAGGCGATCGCCGCGGCGGCCCTCGAGCGGCACCTGGGCAAGGACGGCGTCCTGCAGGTCTACATGGACGCCCCCTACCTCGGGCAGGACGGCAACCTCTCCATCTGCGGCTTCCAGGCGGCGGCCCGCTGGTACTGGGGCGTGGACGCACGGGACCTCACGCCGGCCCGATCGGCCACGCTGGCCGCCATCCTGCCCGCCCCGGGCCGATACGATCCCATCCTCCACCCCCAGGCCGCGAGGGCCCGCCGGGACGCCCTCCTCCGCCGGATGATCGCACAGGGCCTGGACGTGCGCGCCGCGCTGGAGGAACCGCTGGACGCGAGCCCGCACCCGCTACCCGCCGACCGGTGGCCGGCCTACCTCCAGGCGGTCCGCCAGTGGCTGGAGCAGGCGCTGCCGCCCGCCACGGTCTACGGGGCCGGCCTCGAGGTCTTCACGGCCCTGGATCCGGTGGCCCAGGAGGCCAGCGACCGCGTCCTGCCCGAGCGTCGCGACTGGATCCGCGACGTCCTGGGCCTGCGGCGGCCGGAGCCGATCCAGGCGGCGGCTGCGTTGCTCGATCCCGTCACCGGGCTGATGGTGGCCCTCCACGACGAGGGAGTCACCCGGGACACCGACTTCTCGCGCGTCACCCAGGCCCGCCGGCAGCCCGGATCGGCGTTCAAGCCGGTGGTCTACGCGGTCGCCTTCGACCAGACGGGCCCGGACGGCCAGCCGAGGCTGACCGCGGCCCACACGGTCCCCAACACCACGCGCAGGTTCGCGAACACCGACGGGTGGACGCCCCGCAACGTGGGAGGAGAGTACACGTCGACCTCCACCCTCGCCATGGGCCTCGCCTGGAGCCAGAACATCGCCACCGCCTCGCTCCTGGAGGAGGTGGGTGGCCCCTCCGTGCTCATCCCCTTTGCCGAGCGGATCGGGTTCGACACGCGCCGCTGGCGGAAGGAGATGGGCCTCGCACTGGGGCAGGGCGAGGTCACGGTGCTGGAGATGGCGAGGTTCGTCGCCGAGGTGGTGAACGGAGGCCGGTACGTCACGGGCCGGCCCGTGGCGGTGGCCGTGGATCCCACCGGCCGCGTGCGCGTCGCCCCTGCCCCGCCGGGCGACGAGGTGATGACGTCCGAGGCCGCGGCGCTCACGCGGGACCTCATGCGGCTCGTGGTGGAGTACGGTACGGGCGGTCGGGCCCGCGGCACGGGCGGTCAGGCAGGGTACGCCGGCCCCTGCATCGGGAAGACCGGCACCACCGACGACGAGTTGGACCTCTGGTTCACCGGCGCCACCCCCACCTACGCCGGTACCCTCTGGGTGGGCTACGACCAGCCTCGCCGAATCGGATCGACCGCCAGCGACTTCGCCGCGCCGCTGTGGGGCTGGTGGATGCGCGCCGTCCACGAGGGGCTGCTCATCACGGAGTTCGGCGGTCCGAAGCTCGAGCACCACGCCATCTGCACGGTGTCCGGCAGGTACGGCAACGAGACCTGCAGGCTCATCGGGGCGCCGTTCCTCCCGGGGACGAAGCCCTCGGGCACCTGCTCCCTCGTCCACCCGCCGCCGCAGCCCGAC
Source organism: Deltaproteobacteria bacterium (assembly GCA_041309225.1). GTDB lineage: Bacteria > Myxococcota_A > UBA796 > UBA796 > JAFGLY01 > JAFGLY01. Next base: position 10,435 of record JBFYZZ010000254.1, read on the forward strand.
GAGGTTCCGCGCGAGGGTGTGGACGAGGAGGAGTACCGTTCGCTCTGGGATCGCATGGCCGAGAAGAAGGCCCGGGAGGCCGCCGCTGCCGCCGCGGAGGAACCGGCGGCTGGGGGCGCCGCCGTCCCCGAGGGGCAATAGGGGGTGTCCAGCGGCCCGGGTGCGCGATGCAGGACACGATCCGCTTCAGGCTCAACGACCGATCCGTCGAGGCAGGCGGCCTGCCGGGGACCACGTCGCTCCTGACCTGGCTCCGGGAACACGCCCGGCTCACGGGTACCCGCGACGGCTGCGCCGAGGGGGACTGTGGCGCCTGCACGGTCGCCGTGCTCCTGCCCCGCGACGGCGCCCCCCCGGTCTGGCGGGCCGTGGACGCCTGCCTCCTGTTCCTGCCCATGCTCCACGGCCGCCACGTGGTCACGGTCGAGGGCCTGCGGGAGCCCGGGGTGCGCGACCCGGACGCCGGGTGGCATCCGATCCAGCGCGCTCTGGTGGAGGCCCGGGCCTCCCAGTGCGGCTTCTGCACCCCCGGCGTGGCCATGACCCTCCTCGAGGCCTGCCACCGCGACGATCTCGATCCGCACGACGACCGCGGCCTCGACGAGCAGCTCGCCGGGAACCTCTGCCGCTGCACCGGCTACCGCCCCATCCGCGAGGCGGCCCGGGCCGTGGCGGGCAGCCGGCCGTCCGATCGGTTCGCCGGAGCCGAAGGCCCGGCAGCGGCCGTGCCCCTCGCCTACGAGGGCGGCGGGCAGGTGTACCTCCAGCCCGGCTCGCTCGCCGACCTGTTCGCCGCGAGGGCCCGCCACCCGGAGGCCGTGCTCGTGGCCGGCGGCACCGACGTGGCCCTCGATGTGGCGCGCAGCCGACGCCTCCCCTCCGTGGTCATCGGGCTGGAGGCCGTCCCGGAGATCAGGGTGCTGCGCCGCGAGCCCGACCGCTGGATCGTGGGCGCCGGGGTGGACCTGACTACCCTCCAGGACGTGATCCACGGCCGCCTCCCTGCCCTCGAGAAGATGCTCCGCACCTTCGGCGCCCGGCAGATCCGCAACCGGGGCACGGTGGGGGGCAACCTGTGCACGGCCTCCCCGGTGGGGGACCTCGCCCCCGTGCTGCTCGCCCTCGACGCGGTGGCGGTGGCCGTACGCCCCGGCGGCGAGCGGACCGTGCCGCTCCACGCCTTCTTCCCGGAATACCGCCGCACCGCCCTCGCGCCCGACGAGGTGCTGCTTAGGGTGGAGGTCCCGGACCCACCGCCCGGGTCCTTCGCCAGCGCCTGCAAGGTCTCCAAGCGCCGCGAGCTCGACATCGCGGCCGTCTCTGCCGGCCTGTGGGTGGATGCCGCGCCCGGTGGGCCGGTGCGGGGGGTCCGCCTGGCATTCGGCGGGGTGGCGCCGACACCGGTCCGTGCGTGGCGCACCGAGGGCGCGCTCCTCGGCGGGCCCTGGACCGCGGCCGCAGTGATCGCTGCCGCCGACCGGCTCGACGACGACCTCACGCCCATCTCGGACATCCGCGGCGAAGCCCGCTACCGGCGCCTGCTCGCCCGCCGCCTGCTCCTCGGCTTCGCGCTGGAGAGCCTCCGGCCGGACCGGGACCGCCTCCGGGACCGCCCCACCGGCACCGTGACCCCCTAGCCGCCAGGGACGCGCATGCGGAGCCCCCTCGGACAGCCCCTTCCCCACGAGAGCGCGTGGCTCCACGTCTCGGGCGAGGCGCGCTTCGTGGACGACCTCCCCGAGCCCCCGGACCTGCTGCACGCCGCAGTGCTGCTCTCGCCCCACGCCCACGCCCGCATCCTGGCGCGCGACGCCTCCGCGGCACTCGACCTGCCCGAGGTGGTGGCGGTGGCGTTCGCCGCCGACGTCCCCGGCGTGAACGACGTGGGCCCGATCCGGGCCGACGAGCCCATCCTGGCCGCGGAGGAGGTGGCGTGCGTCGGACAGGTGGTGGCGGCGATCTACGCCGAGACCCGCGAGGCGGCGCGCGCGGGCCTGGCCCGGATCCGGGTGGCGTACGCGCCGCTGCCTGCCGTCCTCACCATCGAGGAGGCCGTGAGCCGCGGGTCGTTCCTCGGGGATCCGCACGTCATCGCCCGGGGCGACGCGGATCGGGCCGTCTCGGGTGCGCCCGTGCGGCTCGAGGGCTGCCTCGACACCCCTGCCCAGGAGCACTTCTACCTCGAGACCCACGCTGCCCTGGCCGTGCCCGGCGAGGGCGGCACCCTGGACGTGGCGTCCTCCACCCAGCACCCGTCCGACGTCCAGGCCTTCGTGGCCCGGATGCTCGGGTGGGGCCGGAACCGCGTGGTGGTGACGTCACCCCGGATGGGGGGGGCGTTCGGCGGCAAGGAAACCCAGGCTGCCCAGTGGGCGTGCATCGCCGCACTCGGGGTGCACCTCACGGGTCGCCCGGTCAAGCTCCGCCTCGACCGCGACACCGACATGGCCGCCACGGGCCACCGTCATCCGTTCCACACCCGCTGGGCAGCAGGCGTGGATCCCGAGGGACGGATCCTTGGGTTCCAGGCCGACGTCTGGGCGGACGCCGGGTTCGCCACCGACCTCTCGCCCTCCATCCTGGCGCGAGCGCTCTTCCACCTCGACAACGCCTACTTCCTGCCCGAGGTCCGGATCCGGGGCCGCCTCGTGCGGACCCACCGGGTCTCCAACACCGCGTTCCGGGGGTTCGGCGCTCCCCAGGGCATGATCGTGATCGAGCACGTGATGGAGCGGATCGCGGCCGCGGTGGGGCGGGACCCGCTCGAGGTCCGCAGGATCAACCTCTACGGGCCGGCACCCCGCCACACCGCCCCCTACGGCCAGGAGGTGGCCGGCTTCCGCATCCCGCGCATGCTCGACGAGGTCACCGCCCGCGCAGACCTGGACGCGCGGCGCGCCCGGGTGGCCGCGTTCAACGAGGGCAGCGCCTGGATCAAGCGGGGCATCGCCTGCACGCCCGTCAAGTTCGGCGTCTCGTTCACCACCGCCCACCTCAACCAGGCCGGGGCCTACGTGGTGGCCTACGGCGACGGCACCGTGCAACTCAACCACGGCGGCACCGAGATGGGCCAGGGCCTCTACACCAAGATGCTGCAGGTCTGTGCCCACGACCTGGGGGTGCCCATCGGGGCGATCCGGGCCATGCCCACGGCGACCGACAAGGTGCCCAACACCTCGCCCACCGCGGCCTCCGCCGGGGCGGACCTGAACGGGCAGGCCGTCCGGGTGGCCTGCCGGGCGCTCGTCGAGCGCCTCCTGCCCGTGGCGGCCGACGTGATCGGCGTCGAGCCCTCCGTGCTGGAGATGGCCTCAGGGCGCCGAGGCGAGTGGCCCTCCACCCCGGAAGGCGAGCCGGCCTGGGCCTGGACGCCCGACGGCCGGGCGGTGTCCTTTCCCCGGGTCTGCGCCGAGGCGGTGACCCGCCGGGTGCCGCTCGCCGCGACCGGCCACTACGCCACCCCCGGCATCTGGTACGACCTCGCGGCCGGTCGGGGCCAGCCCTTCCACTACTTCGCCCACGGGGTCGGCGTGTCCGAGGTCGAGTTGAACGGGCTCACGGGCGAGTCGCGGGTGCTGCGCCTGGACGTTCTCCACGACGTGGGCGAGACGCTCTCCCCCGACGTGGATCGCGGCCAGATCGAGGGCGGCTGGGTGCAGGGGCTGGGCTGGCTGACCTGCGAGGAGGTGGTGCTCGCTCCCGACGGAGGCCGGCTCACGCGGGGGCCCGGCACGTACAAGATCCCCGCGGTGGGGGACGTACCGCTCGATCTGCGGATCCAGCTCCTCGAGAATGCCCGTGAAGACGGCGTGATCCACGGATCCAAGGCCGTCGGGGAGCCACCCCTCTGCCTCGCGATCGGGACCTGGATCGCGCTCTGCCACGCCGCGAGCGCGTTCGGCCCGCCCGGCACCTCGCTCACCGTGGCGCTTCCGGCCACGCCCGAGGCGCTCCTCGAGGCGGTGGAGCGGGCCCGGGCCCTGCGGGGCCCGTCTCCAGCGGAGTGATTGCCGTACACGGGCCGGCCGGATTACCGGTGACCTTGACGGATTCTTCACGAGCACCGCCCCGGCGGCGCCCGGAGGACCGATGGCGAGCAGGCGTCCGGACGGCCCTCACCCCGGAGACGGCACCGGGTGGCCCGCGCCGATCGCCCACTGGGCGGACGGCTGCCCAGGGTTCCCGGCCTGCGTCGTGGACGACGCGAACGACGCCGCCCTGCCGGATCTCGTGCGGGCCCTCCTCGAGGTCGATCCGGGCCTCGGCGTCGCGACGGACCCGGATCTGCTCGCGAGCGCGCCCCCCGCCACCGTCCAGGTGCTCCGACCGCCGCCCACGGCTGGCGCCTGGTTGCGGGACGCCGCGGCGGACGTGATCACCGAACGCCGCCTGGAGCTCGTGCTCTGGCTTCCGGCGGCCACGGCGGCAGCACTCGGGCCCGAGGCGACCGGATTCCTGGATCGCTGCCAGCGGGGATTCCGCGCTCCGAATCCGCCTCCCGGCCACGCGGTGGCCGGCCTGCGGGCAGCCGTCTCCGGCCCTGGGGTGGAGTGGCTCGGCGGCCCGCTGGCCGCAGTCCTGGCCGCCGCCTGGCCGCGGCGCCGCATCGTCTGGGCGAGCGCCAGCCAGGACTACGACCGCCTCGTCGCCACCGCGCGGACCGCGGGCCGCGCATGGGTCTGCTGGACCGACCTCGACGGCCCCTTCCGCATCCGGCAGGTGCGCTGGGCCCTGGCCGAGTCGGGCCGGTGGGGCCGGTCGGTGCTGGTGGAGCCCCGGGTCCGCTCGCCGGGCTGGTGGCCGGTCCATGGCCGCACGACGGACCTCGCGGACGCGATCGCCCGCCTCCGGCACACGGGCGCCGGGCGGTCGGGCGTGCTCGCCGCCCTCATTGGGGGCGAACCCGAGGCGCTCGACCTGCTCGAGACCCTCCTCGAGATGCATGCCGTCGAGGACGAGATCGTGGCCAGCCTCCGCGACGCGCAGGATCCGGGCGCCACCCTCGCGACCATGGCGGCGGGCCACGGGCTGTTCACGCTCGACGACGTGGCGGGGCGCCTGGTGGCGCCCCCCGTCCAGCGGGCCTTCGGTGGCCACCCGGAGGTCCGGCGGGTCCGGCGCCGGACGTTCGCCAGCGTGCAGGAGCGCGTGCAGAGCCAGGAGGCCGACATCCCCCTCGACCTCGTCGGGCACTGGGCGGCCACGAGCCGCGAGCCTCTGCCCGAGGGCAGCCTCGACTGGAGCATCGGGCCCGAGGCGGCGTTCCTCGTGGAGGTGGCGCTGCGCGCGGGGCCCACCACGGCGGAGGGCTGGCGCGCCGCGGCCGACGCCGCCTTGAGGCTGGGCGATCCCCACGTGGCCTCCCGCTTCGCCGAGACGGCGCTCGCGGTGGGGGCCCCGGACCCGGTCACGCGGTCCCGCATCCTGTTCACCCAGGGCCGGGCGGCCTTCCGGGACAGCCGCTTCCTCGAGGCCGAACGCCTGCTCGAGCGCGCCCTCGACCTCCAGCGCGAGGCCCTGGGGCCGCTCCACATCGAGACCGGAAAGACCCTCCACGCGCTCGGGCTCGCCCAGGCCCGGCAGCGCCGGTACCGGGAGGCGCTCAAGGCGCACAGCCACGCCCTGGCCGTGCTCCGCAAACACCTGCCCGAGGACCACCCCGACGTCGCGGTGATCCAGCACGGCATCGGGCAGGTCCTCCTCCATCTCGGCCGGTACGAGGAGGCCACCCGGGCGTACCACCGGGCCCTGGCCATCGAGGAGAAGACGCTGGGGCCCGACCACCCCTCCACCGCCAGCACCCTCCACGCCATCGGGCAGTCCCTCGTGCGCCAGGGGTCCTACGCCGAGGCCCTCGACGCCTTCCGGCGCGACCTGTCGATCTCGGAGCGGGCGCTCGGCCCGGAGCACCCGTCCGTGGCGGGCACGCTCCACGCCATGGGCCAGGCGCTGGCGCTGGCGGGCCGCGCCGGGGAGGCGCTCGACTGCTTCCACCGGGAGCTGGCCATCCTGGAGCGCGCCCTCGGCCCCGATCACCGCGACGTGGCCAACGCGCTCGACGCCATCGGCCAGACCCTCGTGCGACTCGACCGGGCGGTGGAGGCCGTCTCCACGTTCCGGCGCTCCCTCCAGGCCAAGGAGCGCGCCTACGGCCCCCACCGGCCGGAGACCGCCGCCACCCTCCACGCGCTCGGCGACGCCCTCGCCCGCACGGGCGACCACGAGCAGGCGCTCGAGTCCTTCGGCCGCGCCCTGGCGATCCGCCAGATCGCCCCGGGCGCGCACCACCCGTTCACGGCCTTCACCTGGCACGCCATCGGCCAGTCGCTGGCGCAGGTCCACCGCCACGCGGAGGCCGTGGACGCCTTCGACCACGCCCTCGAGATCAAGGCCCGCGCCCTCGGGCCGGACCACCCCGAGACCGCCATCACCCGGTTCGAGCGCGGCCGGGCCATGCGCAGTGGCGGCGATCCCGCGGGTGTGGCCCAGATGATGGGCGCCCTCGGGATCCTCGAACGCGAACTCGCGGGCGATCACCCGATGGTCCGCGCCGCCCGGACCGCCCTCTTCCGATCAGACGGCGGCTGATCGCGCCGCGATCCGGGCTACGGCCCGGAGGACCGAGGCGTCCGTGCCCGCCTCGGCCAGACCGGCGAGCGACACCCACCGGACGGCGCGGACCCCGTCGCCGGTGCGCACCGCCCGGGAGGGCGCCACCAGCAGGAAGCGCACGTCGAAGTGGAGGTGGGCGGGCTCGCCGGGCCGGGCGGGGATCCGGTGGACGTCGAGGTCGAGGAGCGGATCCGGGTGGGCGGAGGGTCGGATCCCGCACTCCTCCTCCACCTCGCGTCGAGCCGCGGCCAGGAGGTCCGGGTCTCCGGGCTCCACGTGGCCGCCCGGCTGGAGCCAGCGGCCCAGGCGCGCGTGGTGGACCAGGAGAACCTCCCCGCCGCCAGGCGGGAGCACCCACGCCGAGGCGGTGAGGTGACCGGGCTCGAGGTGCGTGCGCTCGAAGGCCCGTTCCCCGGCGCTCGACAGGAGGTCGAGCACAGCGCGACGGGCCTCGGCCGTCGCGGAATCGGAGGCCTCGAACGCTGTGATGCGGGCCACGGTGGCGGCGAGGCGCCCCGCGGGGGCAGACGTCCCGGCCGGTGGGGTCACGCCGGCCCGCCGGTGGACCGCTCCACGATCCGAGCGATCACGGCCTCGACCTCGGCCGCGACCTCCCCGATGCCCGCGTCCGGGTAGAACGAAGCGATGGAGGTGGGACGGAGCGCGCTCACGAAGCGGCGTCCCTCGCGCTCCCAGACCTGGATCGGGCAGGGGAGCATGAGGCCCACGAGGGGATTGGTCGCGAGGATCGCGTGGGCGAAGCGGGCGTTGCAGACCTCTACGATGGCGAGAGGTTCGCGGGGGAAGCCCTTCTCGGCGAGCGTGGCCTGCACGTCGTGGACGTGGAGCACGCGGAACCCCGCGGCCGCCGCCTCGTCCTCGACGGCCCGGAGGAGGGCGGGGAACGGAAGGTCGCTCTCGCGGGTGAGATCGAAACGGTCCATGGTACCTCCGGATCGCGGGGAGCCGGTGGGGTGCGGGGGTGTGTCAGCCCTCGGGCAGCGGATCCGTGGCGGTGGTGGCCGTGGCCTGCAGAAGGAGGGCCTGGAACCGCCCCACCATGGCGGAGGGGTCGGGGACCTCGCCCTCGGCCAGGCGGGCGTGGTCGAGGAGGAGGCGGCCCATCCGATCCACGGTGGCGGCCTCTCCGCGGCTGTGGAGGCGCGCGAGGTGCTTCACCACGGGGTGCTCCACGTTGATCTCCAGCACGCGCTGGCTCGTGGGCACCTCCTGACGCACGGCGCGCAGGATGCGCGAGAGGTTGGAGCCCACGCCGTCTTCGGCGTCCACGAGCACGCTCGGGCTGTCCGCCAGGCGCGTCGATGGGCGCACATCGGCCACCTCGTCCGCGAGCAGGGTCCGGAGATGCTCGACGAGCGTGGCGGCGTTCTCCCGCGCCGCGCCAGCGATGGGGTCGTCCGGCTCCTCGAGCCCGGGAATCTCCCCGCGGGCGGCGCTCTTGAGCGGTTTGCCCCCGAACTCTCCGAGGTGGAGCACCACCCACTCGTCCACCGGATCGGCCATGAGCAGGACCTCCCACCCCTTGCGGCGGAAGCGCTCGAGGAGGGGGCTCTTCTCGAGGCGGGCGAGGTCCAGGCCCGTGAGGAACCACAGGGCGTCCTGGCCCGCGGGCATCTCGTCCACGACCTGGCGCAGCGCGCGCAGGCCCCTCCCGGCACTCGTGGGGTACCGGAGGAGCGCGGCCACGGCCTCGCGGTTGTCGGGATCCTCGTGGACGCCCTCCTTCAGGATCGAGCCGAACGCGTTCCAGGCCGTCTCCCAGGTGCTGGGCTCGTCGCGGGCCACCTCGGCCAGCCGCTTCAGCACGCGTTTCGCGATCTGCCGGCGCAGCGCCTCCGCCTGGGGCGTCTTCTGGAGCATCTCCCGGGAGACGTTGAGGTCCAGGTCGTCCGACTCGACCACCCCGCGCAGGAAGCGCAGGTAGCGGGGCAGGACGTCCCTGGCGTCCTCCAGCACCAGGACCCGGCGGCTGTAGAGCCGCACACCGCCCCGGCCCTGGGGGGTCTCCATGTCGAAGGTGCGACGTGTGGGCAGGAAGAGCAGGGCGTGGAACTGCATCGGGGCGTCGGAGGAGAAGTGGACCCGGGCCAGCGGGTTCTCCCAGTCCCCCGACACATGCTTGTAGAAGTCGGCGTACTCCTCGTCCTTCACCTCCTTGGGGGGGCGGCTCCACAGGGCTGAGGCGCGGTTGATCCGCTCGCCGGCCAGGAGGACCGGGAAGGCGACGAAGTCGGACCACCGCCGTACCACGGTGCGGATCCGGTCGGGCTCGAGGAACTCGCGGGCGTCGGGCTTGAAGTGGAGGGTCACGTCCGTGCCGCGGGTGGCGCGGGTCCCGGGCTCCACGGTGAAGGTCTCGCCGCCCTCCGCCCGCCACAGGACGGGAGCGGCGTCCGGCTGGGCCGACAGCGAGTGGACCTCCACCCGGTCGGCCACCATGAAGGCCGCGTAGAAGCCCACGCCGAACTGGCCGATGAGCCCGTCGATCCCCTTCTCCTCGAGGGCCGCAAGGAAGGTCTGCGTGCCGCTGTGGGCGATGGTGCCCAGGTTCGCGACGGCCTCCTCGCGGGTGAGGCCCACGCCGTTGTCGGAGACCGTGAGGGTGCCGGCGGCGGCATCGACCGTGAGCGTGACGGCGGGCTCGCCCTCGGCCGGCCGGAGGTCCGGCCGGTGGAGCGCCAGGTACCGGGCGTGATCCAGCGCGTCCGACGCGTTGGAGACCAGCTCCCGGAGGAACACCTGCCGGTCGGAGTAGAGCGATTGGACGACGAGGTCCAGCACCTTTCGGGTCTCGGCCTCGAACCTGTGGGTCTCGACGGCGTCGGGCATCGGTGGGCTCCGGGATCGACGGACCGCGGAAAGGTGCCCACCGGAGGGGGGGACGGCAACCGGGAGCCGCCGGAGGGCCTCTTCCCCTGCTCCCCTGGGGATAGGTCAGATGAATGCGGGTCCTGGAGGCGGGCGGTGGAGGCGAGCAGGCCGCCGCCGCGAATCAAATGGGGGGCGGGTCGTGGGCGGCGCGGGGCCGCCGCATCCCGAGCGCCACGGCCACCGCTCGTCCCCGCGCAGGACGCCGGGGAGGACCTGGGCACGGTGGCGGGTCCCGCAGCGTACCGGAACCCCGACCCTGGCCGTCAGGGTGGCCCTTACCGGTACGCATGCTCCACGAGGACTCGGACGCGAGCACGAGCCCGGACGCCGTCTCGACCCGCGACGTGAGGAGGACCGGTGTCCCCCCGTACAGGAGGTGACCCGCCCCACGGCTCGTCCGCCGGAGGTGGGGGCGGTGCCTGAACCTCCGCCTCGCGCATGGCCGCCACATGGGCGTCGTGTGGCTCCCCCAAAACCCTCGACACCAGGAGCACATGGCCCTCACGCGACGTCCCTGCAGGGTGTTGCAGCCGTCCGGCGATCGCCATCCTCGTCTCACGTCTACCGGGATCGGCATGGATCAAAGCCCGGTTCTGTGTTCACGGAGTAGAACCGAGCGGCACTCCCTTACACGTTCCAGATACTCCCTGGGTCCATCCTTACGACATCCTGCCCGAGATGCCCTCCTTCTTCCCGGCCGCCGCCTTCCTGGCCCTGCTCCTGGCCGGGTGCTGGTGGAGGCCAGCCCCGTCGCCGCGGGGCACCATCGAGGTCCCACTCGTGACCGGCCTGGAAACAACGGTCGAGTGGCAGGCCGGGAAGGAACGCCAGTCGATCTGGCTCGACCTGGCAACCTCCGGTGGCCGCGCCCTCGGCGGCCCGATCCAGGTGGAGGCCGGTGGCACCGAGGTGGTGGTCGGTACCTACCGCCTTGGCGGGGGCGGCGTCGTCTCCCCGTCCTCCTTTCACCACAACTGGGCGTCCACACCCTGGTCCGCCCGGGGTCAGGAGTGGCTCCTCGACCTCGACGAGGTCGCGCCTGGCACTCCCATGCGCCTCGTAGCCCGGTTCGAGACCGGACCGGGCACCCGCGTGGAGCGCCTCGTACTACAGGTCCGGCCGTGGGTGGACTGGCGGCCGTGGTACTGGCGCTGGTTTCTCGACCGGGACGAGTTGTAGAGGCGGGCCGCTACCCCCGTCATTGACGTCGCGGCCTGCGTCCAGGGCACTGTCTCCCGCACTCGTCCGCCGTACGCGGAGTTTCCTGGCCATCCGGAGGGAACCCGGCCCGCCATCCACTCCGGTCCGTGGTAGGCTTCCACCAGAAGGAGGCCTCCCCATGCCCTCCGCTCCGATCATCGGCTCGCTCCTCTCCCTGCTCCTCGCCCGGTGCGTCGAGGAGCCCGTCTCGACCCCCTGGTCGACCTCCACCGATCCCACCGTGGAGCGGTCCGGGACCGACACCGCAGGAGAAGCCGACACGGACGCGGACACCGACGCGGACACCGACGCGGACACCGACGCGGACACCGACGCGGACACCGACGCGGACACCGACGCGGACACCGACACCGACACCGATGCCGACACCGATGCCGATCTGGAATGCCTGACCACGACGGTCGAGATCGATTTCAGCCCCTACGGGAGCGTGGACTTCCAGAGAACCTACACGTACGACGCCACCGGCAACCTGCTCACCTACGAGAACGACGAACACGCCGACGGAATCGTGGACGACAGCGAGACGAGCACGTACGACGCCGACGGCAACAGGCTGACCCACGAATGGGACAACGACGCGGACGGAACACCGGACGAACGATGGACCTGGACGTACGACGCCGGCGGCTGCCTCGCGACCCTGGACATCGATCGCGACGCCGACGGGGAGGTGGACAGCCGCAGCACCTACACCTGCGACAGCGAGGGCCACCACGTCGCCACCGAGGTGGACGACGGCGCCGACGGAACCGTGGACGCAAGGTACGCCTACACCTGGGAGGACGGCCACCTCCTCACCATCGAGAGCGACTCCGATGCGGACGGGACGGTGGACGCGTACACCACGCGCTCCTACGACGCCGACGGCAACCTCGTGACGGAGGATCGTGACTTCGACGCGGACGGAACCGTGGACCGGCGCTACTCGGCCACCTACGATACCGACGGCAACCTGCTGTCCTACGAGTACGACGATCACGCCGACGGATATGTGGAGGTGTCCGGCACCTACACCTACGACGCCGACGGCAACGTGCTGACCTACGAGTACGTCACGTACGGCGGTACCGGCGGCTCCACCTACACCTACGATACCGACGGTACGCTGCTGACCGAGGAGTCGTACGGGACCGGCGAGGGCGCCTGGGAGAGCCAGAGCACCTACACCTACGCGTACAGCCTCTGCTGACGCGGCACCGAGACGCACACCCCGTGTCGATCCATCCGGTCGGCCCCTTCGGCGTTCCGTCGAGGTACGGAGCCGGTTGACGAGCGGGGGACAGGTCAGATGATCGCCTCATGGTGGGGCGCTACGGCCTCTCGGGGTGATGGTCGAGGTGCGTCAGCGGGCGGCGAGGTTCTGGAGGCGGCGGGGGGGAGGACGACGGTTCGGAGGCAGAGGGGCCGGTCGCAGCGGGGGCAGGCGAGGGGGTTGACCTCGAAGGAGTGCCAGAGGAGGGTGGCCCAGGGAGGCCAGTGAGGAGTCCGTCCTCGTGCCCGGAGCACACGGATGCCCTGCGATCGAGCGGATGGCGTACACCGTCCGAATCGAGGGGGGCTTCTGAGGCCGGGCCGACGCGCTCAGCCCGCGCCCCGACGGGCCGAGCGCCGGCGAATCGGCCGGTGGCGGCGTCGACCCGCCGCTCCGAGCGCCACGAGCGGCGCGAGCAGGGAGCCGGCCCGGGGGGTGGATCGGGGAGTTCCGCACGCGCAGCCGCCCATGGTCTCGTCCTCCTGGCCGGTGTCGTCCGCCGATGCGGCCTCGACCAGCGAAGCGGCGTATCGGTAGGTATGATCGCGGTCCCGGTCGGCGTCCTCCGGGTCGTGCGTGCCATCGCTCAGGGATGCCACGGCGAGCACCACCCGGGCGATGTCCGCCTCCAGGGGCACGAGGGCGGCTCCACGGACACCGTCGGCCATCGTGAACGGGCGTGCGGTGGCCGGGCCGGTGCCGGGGACGGCGAGCGCGATGGCGCCCCAGGCGATCCCTTCGCTCCCCTCCACCTCGAGGAGCAGGTCGGTGCCGGGACGAGGCTCCACCTCGAACACGACGAAGCTCGAGGCGTACTCGGCCATCGCCTCCACGGCGGGCTGGTCCGCGAGGGGCAGGTCGGCTTCGGTCCAGGTGGCGTCCACCAGCGGTGCGCCGGTGGGCCACGAACCGGCGTCGGGGAGGTGCGCGCCGTCGTCGTTGGGGCCGACGAACCACCGATGGGCCGTGAAACCGGTCCAGGCCTCGTCGAAGGTACTGCCGAGCGCCATGAGGCCCTCGCCGACGGCGTCCAGGTAGTCGGGCTCGTTCTCCACGTCCCCGTACGCCAGCTCCCCGCTGCCGCGGGTGATCGTGCCATCCTGGGCGGTGAGGCTCCAGAGGTCGGCCAGGAGGGCGCCGTCGCCGCCACCGTACACGGCGTCGAGAAACAAGGCGAAGAGCGAGGAGCCGAACTGGTAGTACGCGTTCGGCGCGGAGCGGAACCACATGTCCACGCTCTCGTAGGGCATCTGCTGGTACCGCTCGACGTAGAGGTCCCAGTAGGCCGCCTGGCCTGTGAGCACCTCGACCGCCACCGAGATGGTGTCGAAGGCGGGCATCTGAGGCTCGAGACAGTCCACCGCGTGGAGGCTGGCGTGGTTCAGCAGGTGCGCGACACACATGCCCATCCACCCCGGCCGATCCATGTAGTCCGCGTTGATCTCACTGCGGACCGGGCAGTCGCTGGCTGGGGTGGCCGGGTGGTCACCGAGCACGTCGAAGGTGGCGAGCGATCCGGAGCCCATGCTCCAGAGGACGAGATCGAATCCCTGCACTACGGACCCGTGCCCGTCGAGCATGAGTGGAGGGGCGAATCCCATCCCCTCGACCTGATCCTCCCAGGCGGCCTCGGCCAGCGAGAGGGCTTCGGTGGCGAGTGCCTCGTCCTCACTGGTCACCTGGATCGGGTGGGAGACGGAGACCAGGACGACGGCCGCAGCCGGCCGGGTGACGAAGAGCAACGACCACAGCGGGCTCATGACGACGGCTCCACCAGGGGGTCCACACCCTTCGGTGCCCGCACGCGGCCGGAGGTTGACCTCGGGGCCGATCGACGGGCCAGCCCGCGTCGGCCCTCGAATGGTTGCCTGCCAGCGGAGGAACTCCCTCCCCTCGGCTCGGCGGGCCATCCGGTGGCCTCATCAGGAGGAGGGGGTGGGGGTGGGGCGGCTCCGAGCTGTGGCGACGTCGCTTAAGAACGCATGTTCTTGACGAAAAAGTTCTGAACGCGCATCTTCTCTGCATTGTCACCGACCGCCAGGCCATCGAGTTCTTCCATCTGCACTTCCTGCGCCTCCTGACCACGGGTCCGCAGAAAGGGGCGTTCGCTCTCAAAGGAGGCTGCAACCTCAGGTTCTTCTTCGGGAGCGTGCGATACTCCGAGGACATGGATCTCGACCTCGCGGATCTGCCCGTCTTCGCCCTGAAGGACCGGGTGAAGAAGATCCTGGAGGGGCCGACCCTCGGAATGGCCTTGAGGACGCGTGGCCTCGCCGTCGATTCCGTGAGCGCTCCGAAGCAGCCAGAGACGACTCAGCGGTGGAAGATCGCGATGTCGCAGGCGGGTCGGGACCTGCCGATCCACACGAAGGTCGAATTCTCCAGACGGTCGACCGACGATGAAGCGAAAACGGAGCCCGTCGATCGCGAGGTGCTGGCGGAGTACCAGTTGATGCCCCTCCTCGTACCGCACTATCCCCTGGCGGCCGCCTTGCGGCAGAAGGTCCGCACCATGGCGCACCGCCGCGAGGCCCAAGCCCGTGATGTGTTCGACCTGGTGGTGCTCTTCGCCCGTGCACGAGCCGGCGACGACCTGCTCCAGCCCGTGCGAGACGACGTCCCTCTCGCTCTCGACCGTGCGATGGACATCTCCTGGGAGGATTTCAGGTCGCAGGTCGTTTCCTTCCTCCAGCCGGAGCACCAGGGGCAATACTCCACCCGCGAGGCCTGGGAGGCCATCCAATCTGAGGTGGTCGATCGGCTCGGTGCGTCATGAATGCGATCACAGCGCTCGCTCGGCTCCAGGCGCTCGGCGTGCCCGCGGTGACCACTTCCGACGCAGCCTCCGTTCTCGGCTTGACCGTCAGCGCAACGGGTCAGACCCTTCGCCGCCTGTCGGCTTCCGGCCTCCTCACCCCTGTCCGCAAAGGACTCTGGGCATTCGGTCGTGATCCCGACCCACGCGTCCTCGCCGAGTACGTCACGTCGCCCCACCCGTGCTACCTGTCGCTCCAGACGGCTCTCTACCTGCGGGGGCTCGTCGGCCAGGTTCCTGAAGCCGTCTTTGTCGTCTCGCTCGCTCGTTCCTCGCGGATTCGGACTGCAGTGGGAGTCTACAGCGTGCATCACGTCCAACCCGAGTTCTTCGGAGGATTCGATTCGGTCGGTCCCTCGGGGTTGAAGCTCGCGACGGCAGAGAAGGCGCTGGTTGATTTCCTCTACCTGTCACCAGCACGCAGCAGGCTGTTCGCGACACTCCCCGAAGTGGAACTTCCGCGTGGGTTCCGTCGCGGGGCAGCTCGGGATTGGGCCCTCCGTGTCCCAACGCCCAGACTGCGCACCCTCGTGGAGAGAAGACTCGACGAGGTGTTCCTGCAAGCACGAACCGCGACCAGTGGATGGAGCGTTCCCAGTTCCCATTCGACCCCGTGATCCGCAATTATCGGTCCGGCCGCTTCAAGTTGACGATCTGGGTGGTCCGTGGGAGAGGAGTTCATGACCGCCTTTCTCGCACTCCTCGCCTCCTTGGTCGCCTCGCTCGCGGGACCCCGAGCCGACCTCACCCTCGAAAACGTGGGCCTCCGGCAGCAGTTCGCGGTCTACCAGAGGCAGTGCCAGCGGCCCCGGCTCCGGCGCTCCGATCGCATGTTCTGGATCTGGCTCTCCCGACGCTGGGCTCGGTGGAAGTCCGCCCTCGTCATCGTCCACCCGGACACCGTCCTGAAGTGGCATCGAGCCGGCTGGAGAGCCTGGTGGACCTGGAAGTCCAGGAAGGGCCCTGGCAGGCCGACCATCCCTCGACACCACATCGCCTTCATCCGGCGCATCTCCAGAGACCACCCCGAGTGGGGCGAGGACCGGATCGCCCTGGAGCTCCTTCTCAAACTCGGCGTCGAGCACAGCACGGCCACCATCCGCCGCTACATGGTCGAGGACGCTCTTCCCGCGCCGCGCTCCACCTGGCGATCATTCGTCGCGTCCCACCGCTTCCAAATGTGGGCCATGGACTTCGTCACCCAGATCCTCTGGAACTTCGAGATGCGGTTCGTCCTCGCGGTCATGGCCCTGGACACCCGTCGCGTCGTCCACGTCGCCGTGACGGGCGAGCCGTCCCCGGAGTGGGTGAAGCGCCAGCTCATGGAGGCCACCCCCTGGGGCGTCGTGCCGAGGTTCCTTCTGCACGACAACGACGGCATCTTCGGTCAGTACCGCATCCGGCCGGGGTTCCGCTCCGCCCTCGACGAGTGACTCTCCCGGGTCATGGGTGTCCGGGGACTGCCCATCCCGTACGGAGCCCCGAACGCGAACGCCTTCCTCGAGCGGTTCGCCGGGACCCTACGGCAGGAGTGCCTGGACCACTTCCTCTTCCTCTCCGAGGATCACCTTCGCCGGGTCGTCGCCGAGTTCGTCAGGTACTACAACGAGGCGCGGCCGCGCCAGGGCATCCAGGCGATCCCGGCACCCTCCCCTTCCGACGCGGTACCTGCACCTGTCGACACCGGCTGCGCCTGCCTGATCGCCCGTTCCATCCTCGGCGGGCTCCACCACGACTACCGGCTCGCAGCCTGAAGCAGTCGGCTCGGAGCCCTCAGCGGACGCGCCGCGGGCAGCCAGGTGCGATCTCCCGACAGGTCCTCCCCCAGCGGGGCATGCGGGACCTCGCTCACACCTCGCCAGACGACGTCCCGTGCCTGCTCGAGGGCCGATCTCGGGACCCGATCCTCTGCGTGTGGCTCATGTGGTCTCCATCGAGGTGCCCACCCTCCCGGGCTCCAGTCCGTGATCGCCACCGATCTGATTATTGCGGATCACGGCTGACCTCCAGACGGCGAGGAGCGGGGCGCGGGGGCGCACCGGTGCTGGCCCGGCGGACGTGGCCGGGCGGGCGGGGATCAGGAGGCGAAGGTCGAGGCGGGAGGGCGGGAGGCGGCGGGGAGGAGTCCCGCGGCCTGGGCCGTGGGCTGGGGGAGTGCGAGGGGCGGCGGCGCGCGAGCGGCGGCGGCCTGGAGGCCAGCGAGGACGTCGAGGGTGGCCGGGGGGAGGACGACGCAGCGGAGACGGAGAGGCTGGCCGCAAGCCGGGCAGGTGAGCGGATCGACCTGGAAGATGCGCCACAGGAGCGAGGCCCAGGAAGGCCAGTAGGGGGCCGGGTGGGCGGCGGACTCACGAGTGAGCCTGCGATGGAGGTGGACGGGCGTGGGGTCGGGCTGGGGCCGGGGGACGACGAGGGGCCGCCAGGCGGCGTGGGGCGCGAACACCCCGTGGTAGAGGACCTCGTTCTTCCGGGAGGGAGATCCGCCCACTACGGGAAGGGCTGTAGACACACGCCTCCAGCAGCACTCCGCCCCATATGCAGCCCTGGAATCAGCCTTTGGACAGAGTCGTGCCTCTACGCTGGCGGAAGTCGGGCAATACCTCATGGGCTGATCACCACTCCTTGGCAGCCTGTTTGACACGAAGGTGATCGTCAACGGGCGTCCCTACCGCGACCTCCC
>JBFYZZ010000255.1:0-6892 GCA_041309225.1 Deltaproteobacteria bacterium
AGGGCGTTCCTCGCCGTCCTCTGGCTCGAGTTCACCCGGCGCGGCCGTGTGCTGGCCGTGTCGACCGTGGCGGGCCTCCTGCCGCTCGCCCTGCCGTACCTCCCCGGCGTCCCGCCCACCGAACGCGACGCCGCCCGGGACTGCACCGCCGTGTTCCTGTTCTTCGGCTGTGCGTTCCTCGCCGGCGTCCGGCCCTCCACGCGGGCCTCCTTCCTCCTCTCGCGCCCGGTCCGCGGGATCGCCGCCTGGGCGGGCCGGCTCGCGGCCGCCTGGCTCGCCGCCCTCGCCGCCGGCTTCCTCGCGATCCTGCCCGCCCTCCTGGTCGGTGGTGCGTCCGGCCCTCTCCTCGCCGTCGCCGCGGTCCTGGTGTTGTACGCGCTGGCGGCCGGCGACTGCCTGGGGGCCGTGGTCCGCGACCGGGGACGCCACCTCCTCCTCGACGGCGCGGGGGTCGCGGTCCTCGTGGGGGGCCTGCTGCTGTCCCAGCGACTCCTCTTCGACTATCTCGAATTCTATTATTTCTTCCTGGTATACGCCGTCCTCGTGTGGATCGGGCTGCCTGCGTGCCTCGTCGGATCGCTGCTCCGCGAGGTGGCGGGACGCACCGACGCCGCGCGCGGCCACCGGTTCCTGTCGGCCGGGCTCTGGGGCACGCTCCTGGTCATGCTCGTCGGCGTCGACCTCTGGGTGATCGCCGGGCTCGCGGTGGACCTCGACGACTTCGAGCGGCTGGCCTGGGTGGCTCCCGCCCCGCGCGGGACCTGGGTGTTCCTCTCCGGGCCGGTGCTCCTCCCCGGGCCGGTGCAGGAAGGGGGTCAACAGTCCACGCTCCTCGCGGATCTCGCCACCGGCCGCTCGATGCGGGTCGGCGGCCCCTGGGGCGTGCCGGAACCGAGCACGCAGTTCTCGCCCGACGGCCGCCGAGCCGCCTGGCTGAGCAGTTCCAGGGCGTTGGGCGGGTATCCGGTGTACCGGGACCAGCGCCTCGTCTCTCTCGACCTCTCCGACCCGGACGCCGGGACCGTGGAGAGCGAGGATCCGGTGCCGTACGAGGGGTCGCTCGTCGCCCTTTCGCCCGACGGATCGCGCGTGGCCTTCGAAGCGCGTGACGGCGCGCTCCTCGTGCTCGACGTGCCCTCCGGACGCCGGGTCGCCGCGGTGTCGCTCGTGGGTGGGCCGCGCCTCGTGGGCGTGTTCTTCGCAAGCAGTGACGCCGTGCGCCTGCTGCGCCTGACCAAGGTGAGGAAGGAGGGCGAGGTCAAGGTCCAGGACCTCGTGCTCTCCACCCTCGACCTCGGTACCGGCGACGTCACCGTCACCGGCACCGTCCGGAACCTGCGCGACCTGCGGGCCTGGTCCACCCACCGCGACGCCTCGGGCGAGCGCCTCCTCCTCTCCGAGCAGGACGCCAACCGCTGCACCCTGCGCGACGGCCGGACCGGCGCCGTCCTGGCCCGCCTGGGCGAGGGCGGCCGTGGGGGCCGGTGGGGCGAGTTCCTGTCCGACGGTCGCATCGCCGTGCCGGAGGGCACCGCGCCCCAGTGGAATCGCCCGGCCGGGGTGCCGCGGGACGCCGCGTCGGCCCGGCTGCGCCTCCTGGACGGCGCAGGCCGCGAGGAGCGGGCCTTCGACCTGGGTGTCCGCGGGAATCCGATCCTGGGTGGCGAGCCCGAGGCTGGTCACCTCGTGGTCAGCGACTGTCTGGACCCCGACAGGCGCCTGCCACCGTACCCCGATATCAGCGGTCCTAGCCTCCTCTTGGACCTGGAGACGGGCACCTCCCGGCTCCTCGGCGACGACCTCTGCCCGGCCGCGTTTCACGCCCGCCTCGCCTCCGGCCAGCGAGCCTTCGTCGCCCCCCTCCCGGTCGGCTCCCCCGCCTCCACCCTCTTCCTCGACGCCGACGGCCGCCTGCTGCGCCTCCGGCTGCCCGAGGCCACCCTGGAACCCGTGCTGCCGAGGCCCTGAACGAACCCCGGCTCACGGCACGGACGCCCCGCCGCTGCCCGAGTACCGTCCGGCCCGGCCCCACCCGATCCCGAGGAGCAGCCCCGCGGTGTGGGCGTCGTGGTCCCTGTCGGCATCCCCGAGCACCGGCACGTCCCGGATCGCGTACGCCGCCTCGAGCGACCCGGAGGTGGTCGGCGAGAGCGGGCCGTCCACGCCCCGCAAGTCCCACGCCCCACGCGGGCTGCGGGCCAGGCGAGACCGGTGGATGCGGGCCAGCCCCCCGGGGTGCGCCTCACGTCATCGTGCCGACTCCGGGGGGGGACACGTGCAGGGCGCTCCTGCCCGTCCGGACCGTCTCCCGTCCCTTCCGTCCTACCGGACCACCTTGATGTTGAACATCCCCGTGCCGAGCGCACCGAACACCCGGAGCCAGAACGGGAGGTACATCTCCGCTCCACGAGCGGCGGTGATGTCCCCCAGATCGAGGACGTCCCTCCAGCCGAACCACGATCCGAGCCACGCTCTCACGCTCGCCTTGGCGTCCTTGTCGTTGCCGCAGATGAACAGCGTGTGGTCACCCCCACCGAGGGCGTCCGGCTGCGTCATGAGGGGAGCCGAGATCGTGTTGAGGGCCTTCACGACCTTGGCACTGGGGAACGCGCGCTGGATCCGCTCGGCGGCGGAGTCCGAGTTGCACACCGTCAGCACGGGCGGCATGCCCTTCGAGAAGTCCAGGGGGTTCGAGGCGTCGATCAGGATCTTGCCGTCGAGGTTCTCCGTGCCTGCCGCCCGGAGGGCGTCGAGGGAGGCCTTCCCGCTCGTTGCGTTGATGACGACCTGGCCGTGGCGTGCGGCCTCGGCGAACGTGCCCAGGTGGATCTCCGGGTGCTCCTCGTGCCATGCGCCGAAGGGTGGAATGCCGTTCTCCTGGGGCTCGGTCCGCGTCCGGGTCCGCTCCACGTCCCGCGTTCCCATCACGACTCGATGGTCGAGCGACGCGATGCGGCCACCGAGGGTCCGTCCTACGATACCTGTGCCGAGGATGCCGATTTTCATGGGTGTCTCCGGATGGGACGTTCCTGCTTCCTCGGGATGGATACTCCACGCTCGCGGAGCGTCACGGAGAGGTCCGTGGCTCAGACGCCCGTGTCTCGCATCGACTCCGTCCGGGCGGTGACCCCGAGACCCTCCGGAGACGCCGCGGTCGTCGCCCTTCCACGGGTCGGCGGGCTCCATCGCCGGTACGAGCGGCGCGCGGCCGCCTGATCCGACTGCGCCTCGCCATCGCGACGTTCTCGACCTCCGTCGGTCCGACCTGCCCCCCGCGTCCGCGATCGTCCGGGACGGAGAGCGAGGAGTCCCTCCCGGGCTCGTCACGGAAGGCCGGGTCGCCCGACATGTCGGCCGCGGGCCTGGTCACCCGTGGGATCCGGATCCGGTCGCCGCTCAGCATCGGACCAGCGGGCCGGGTCCTTCAGCCTCGGGTTCATGCGCGTGATCGCATCGAGCGCGACGGCATCCATGGAAGGCTTCCGTGTCGGTTCCATCCTTCCCGTTTGCGAGTAGAAACCTCATTCGGGGCGGCTCATTTCCGCTGGAGGAAGGCATCGGGAGAGTCGTGCGGAGACGGTGGGGCAGGGAGAGACGTTCGCCGGCGGCCAGGACCACACCGGCAAGGTACTTGCTGAATCGCGTACGCCGCCTCGAGCGACCAGGAAGTGGTCGGCGTGAGCGGGCCGTCCACGCCCACGGAGAGACGCGTGAGGTGGGAGATGGCGCGCCCTCCGAGGCCGGCCGCGAGCGCAGGGACCAGGGCGAGAAAGGCCGGGAGCACGTCGGACTCCGGAGATCGGTGGGACGGCGGCAGGATCCGGCAGCGGGACCCGGTGTCACCGGCTCGGGACCAGCGATCCCGCGGGCCGTCGGTCCGCCCCCGACGGGATAGCCGCCCTCCATGGTCGTCCGCACCGTGACCGACTCCGTGCCGATCGTCGAGGGTCCGCCCCCGGGGGTGGAGGCGCTCGACGCAGCCATCGCGGCCCTGCGGGCCCGCTTCCCGGGCGCGGTGATCGAGCGCTACCTCGACCGGGTGCCAAGAATCGGGGCCGAGGTCTTCGTCGCGCCCGGCGCCGTGATCGTGGGCGACGTCACGATCGGCGACGAGGCCAGCGTCTGGTACGGCTGCGTGCTACGCGGCGACATCCAGCGCGTGGTGGTGGGGGCCCGAACCAACGTCCAGGATCTCACCATGGTGCACCTGGGTGACCGGGACCCCGCCATCATCGGCGAGGACGTGGTGATCGGGCACCGCGCCGTGATCCACGGGTGCACCGTGGAGGACGCCGTGCTCGTGGGGATCGGCGCCGTGGTGCTCGACGGCGCGGTGATCGGCCGCGGGAGCGTGGTGGGCGCGGGGGCGGTGGTCACCGCGGGCACCGTGATCCCCCCCCTCAGCCTCGTGCTCGGCGTGCCCGCGAAGGTGGTCCGAGCGCTCGGGCCCGAGGAGGAGGACGCCCACCGCCGCCTCGCCGGCAAGTACGTCCGCCTCCAGCACAACGTCCGGCGGGGGTAGCGGGTCGCATTCTCGGGTCCGCCTGGATCCTACCCCTTGGGGTTCAGCACGTGCACCGCCTGGCCGAGGGCCGCGTCCACCGACTCGAGGATCCCCTCGGAGAGGGTGGGGTGGGGGTGGATCACGGCGGCCACGTCGTCGAGGAACGCGCCCATCTCGATGGCGAGCGTACCCTCGGCGATGAGCTCGGAGGCGTTGGCGCCCACCACGATCATGCCCAGGATGCGGCCGGTCGCGTCGTCGGCGATCGTCTTGACGAACCCGTCGGGCGCCGCGAGCGTGAGCGCCCGGCCCGAGGCTCGCAGGGGGAACGTGCCGACCCGGGGTCGGATCCCGGCGGCGCGGGCCTCCGCCTCCCCCATGCCGGCCCAGGCCACCTCGGGATCGGTGTAGATGACCGCCGGGATCACCAGGTTGTCGAACTCGGCGCGCCGGCCGAGCATGGACTCCACCGCCACCTTGGCCTCGCGGTAGGCCTTGTGGGCGAGGAGCGGGGGGCCGGCCACGTCGCCGATGGCGCGGATCCAGGGCCGGGCCGTGCGGAGGGCGACGTCCACGGGGAGGAATCCGCG
Source organism: Deltaproteobacteria bacterium (assembly GCA_041309225.1). GTDB lineage: Bacteria > Myxococcota_A > UBA796 > UBA796 > JAFGLY01 > JAFGLY01. The sequence continues at coordinate 5,095 of JBFYZZ010000255.1, forward strand.
CGCGTCGGTCGACAGACCCGCCGCCTCGAGGCCCAACCCCTCGGTGAGCGGTGCGCGGCCCAGGCAGACGAGCACGACGTCCGCCTCCAGGCGCTCGACGCCGCTCTCCGGGCGCTCCACCTCCACGACGGGCGGATCCCGCTGGACCACGCCCCGGGCCCGCACGCCCAGGCGCACGTCCACCCCGAGGGCCCGCATGCGGCGCCCGAGCGCCTGCCCCACCTCGGGGTCGAGGCGCGGCAGGAGGGTCTCGGCGGACTCGAGCAGCGTGACCTCGGACCCGAGCTTCCGGAAGAGGGATCCCAGCTCCAGGCCGATGTACCCGCCACCCACCACCACCAGGCGGCGGGGCACCTCGGTGAGCGAGAGTGCCTCCCGCGAGCCGATCACGCGGGTGCCGTCGAGCTCGAACCCGGGCACGCGCGCGGGCACCGACCCGGTGGCCACGATCGCCTCCTCGAAGGACAGCCGCACGACCTCGCCGTCGGCGGAGAGGACCTCGAGGTCGTGGGGCGAGGTGAAGCGCGCCGTGCCGTGCAGCACCTCCACGCCGTTCTTCTCCGAGAGCGTGCGCACGCCGTCCGTGAGCCGCTTCACGATCCGGTCCTTCCAGGCGACCATCCGCCCGACGTCGAGGGACACGCCCGAGACCTCGATCCCCATCTCCGACGCGTGGCGCGTGGCGGTGTAGACCTCCGCCGCGTGGAGCAGCGCCTTGGACGGGATGCAGCCCTCGTTGAGGCAGATCCCGCCCAGCGCGGGTTCCTTCTCGACGAGCACGACGTCCCGGCCCTCCTGGCCGAGCCGGATGGCGGCCAGGTAGCCGCCCGGCCCCCCGCCGACGACGGCCACCTGGCACGACCGCTGGAGCGTCCCGACGACCATGGTGTCCTCCTCGGCGCCGTCAGAGGCGCGTCATCAATCGCGCGGGGTCCGAGAGCAGGCGGACGAGGTCGGCCGCGAACCGGGCCGCCTCGGCGCCGTCGATGAACCGGTGATCGAACGACACGCTCACGTACATGCGCTTGCGCGGCACCACCTGCCCGTCCACCACCGCGGGCCGGTCCTGGATCGCGTGGAAGCCCACGATCGCCAGCTCCGGCTGGTGGATGATGGGCGTGGCGAAGACGCCGCCGAGCGGCCCGATGTTGGTGACCGTGCAGGTCGCGCCGCGCAGTTCGGCCAGGTCGAGGCGGCGCTCGCGGGCGCGGGTGGCGAGGTCGTCCAGCTCGGCGGCCAGGGTCCGCACGTCCTTGTGGGGGACGTGGCGTACCACCGGCACGATGAGGCCCTCGGGCGTGTCCACGGCGATGCCGAGGTGGACGTGGCGCTTGAGTACGACCTCACCCTTCTCTTCGTCGAAGGAGGCGTTGAACCAGGGGTGATCTGCAAGCGCAGCCGCGGTGGCCCTGAGGAAGAAGGGCAGCAGCGTGATCCGGGGGCTGCCCGTACGGACCGCCTCGGCCTTGATCCGGGCCTGCATGGCGGCCAGTTCGGTGACGTCGGCCTCGTCCACATGGGTGACGTGGGCGGCGGTGCGCGTGGAGCGCGCCATCGCCTCGGCGATCACCCTCCGCAGGTGGGTGAGCGGCACGCGCTCCTCGGCCTCCTGGGCCGCGAGCGGGGGCGGCGGGCGGAGCGGGGCCACGGGCGGGGGTGGTGCGGCCGCCGGGGTCACGGGTGGAGGGGGCGTCGGGGCCACGGCGGCCCGCTGGACGTCCTCGTCGGTGATGCGGCCGCGGGGGCCCGTGGCTGTCACGGCGGCGAGGTCCACGCCGAGGCGGCGGGCCAGCGCCCG
>JBFYZZ010000256.1:0-2581 GCA_041309225.1 Deltaproteobacteria bacterium
CTGCTACGCCCGGGCCTGCCGCCACCACGTCCGTGCCGGCGACCTGCATGGCCTCGCCCTCACCCTGAGGCACCGGGCCTGCCTGGCCGCCGACACCGGCGACGACGCCGCGGCGGTCCGGTGCAGGGAACTCGCGGCCGAGGTGGACCGGCTGGCCGCGGAGGCCTGACCGTCAGGGCCGGGCCCCGACCGGGAGCGAGCCACGCCGCTTCCCGTCCTGCTGGCCGGGTTTCCAGACCAGGTCCGGGTCGGGCGTCACCGCGAGCGAGGAGAGGTCGAACAGCACCTCCGTCCCGTTGTCGGCCACGGGCGGCCCGGCGACCTTGCGGAGGGCCTCGATGCTGGTCTCGGCATCCTCGGCCCGGACTATCCAGTCCCGGTGCACCACCACCCACCGGAACCTCGCTCGGCGCAGGGCCGGCGCGACGATCGGCCAGCGTCCCGAGTAACCGTCGCGCAGCAGGAGGACGTTGTCCCAGACGCTCTGGTTGATGTTCACGGTGAGCGGGATGGGACGTTCGTGCCGGGTCTGGGCGAGGAAGATGGCCCCCGGCGTGAGCTCCAGCCCGTACCAGAATCGGGGGACGTCCACCAGACCCCCGTCGGGCTGGACGGCGTCGTAGATGGAGGACACATGGGCAGGCGCCGCGGGCACGACCAGGGGGAAGGGCAGGGCCCGGACCCGCTCCACGAGCGTGACGCCCACTACGAGGACCGCGACGAGGAGGCGCATCCAGCCCCGCGGCGGGCGGGCGACGAGGGCCGCGATGCCCACCGCCGAGAGGGGGCCGAAGGCGGCGACGAGCTGCCAGTGGGTGACGCGGACGCCGAAGTAGGGCAGGAGCGCCGCGAGCCACCGGAAGGGCGGATTCGAGAACGCCTGGCCTCCGCACTCGAAGGTCTGGCCGAGGGCGAGGGAGCAGAGGAGCAGGGCCACGGCCACGGGGGTGCCCACCCGCAGGCGCCGGCCCCGGGGGGCGGCGAGGACGCCCGCCACGGCGGCGACGGCCGGCGCGATCCCGACGAACCAGATCATGTAGAGCTCGTCGTTGGTGGTGCCCCGACCGGTGGCCCGGGCGACCGAGGCCACGAACATGCCCGCCAGCGAGGCGACCGAGTTGGAGTAGGCCAGCCCGTGCCGCTTCTCGATCCAGTCGCCCTGGTACGAGAGCGTCCAGGGGTGGTACGACGCCCACCGGTACCACAGGAAGTCGAGCCACATCACCAGGGCGAAGAGGCCGAGGGTGATCGCGATCCCGAGGGCGGGCCGGATCCATCCCCGCGCGGCCCCCGGGCCGGCCGGGCCCGGGACGAGCATGGGCGCGGTGAAGAGGCAGACCAGGGCCGCGATGTAGCCGTGGATGGCGCAGCTCGCCGCGGTCAGGACGAAGACGCCGCCCAGGATCGGGATCCACCCCCACGACCGGCCGCTGCGCAGGCGCAGGAGCCCGAGCAGGACGAGGGGGAAGGCCCAGACCGTGAGGCGCTCGTGGACACCGCTGAAGAGCGGGTAGCTCATGAGGTAGGGGGCGGTCTGGGCGAGCAGGCCGCCCACCACGCCCCCGAGGTCCGAGCCGGTGATCTCCCGGCACAGGGCCCAGGTGCAGATCCCCGTGGCCACCAGGGAGAGCCAGACCCAGAGGTTGGCGGCCGCCACCACCCCGGCCAGCCACGTGACCGGCGCGAGCAGGAGCGAGGGCACGAGCATCACGTCGAGCAGGACGCCCCCGCCCGGAGCGTTCAGGTAGGGGGTCCACGAGAGGGAGCCCTCGCCCAGGATCTCCAGCGTGTGCCAGTAGGACCAGACGTGCTTGTAGACGTCGGTGCGCGCGCTCCCGGGCACGGAGTGCAGGGGATCCGCGAGGAGCCGCAGGAGCGGCAGCGTGCCGCCGGCCACGAGCACGGCCACCGGCCACGCCCGCCGGGCGAACGCCTTCGCCGCTGCCGTCCGGTGGTGCATGGGTGCGGCCCGCTCGGTTGGAAGGATCCGGCCCGGCACCGGGCACGGGACCGGGAGGTCGCGGACGTATCCCGTCCGATCAGGGAGGGACCAGCCCCGGCGGATCCGCCCGGCAGGGGGGCGTCATCGGAACGGTCGTGGGATTCAGGATCCTCAAGCGGTACTCCGGCGCCGGCCGGGACGCCGCGCAGGGTCGATCCCATAGCCCGGGCGCCAGTCGGTAGGCCATGAACGGCACCCCCTCGACGCGCAGCGTGGCCAGGCTCCAGGGGTCCGTCGGGAGGGGCTGGGACGTCCGCCCCTCGCCCTCGGCCGTGATGACCTCCTGAAGCACGACCCACCAGGCGTGCCACTCCGCGGCCCCGTACCCCTTCCCCGGCTTGTGGTGGGGCATGGGGCAGTAGAGGAAGGCCTCGGCCACGCCCATCCCCACATCGCCCGGCGCGGCCTCGGCGCACAGTGCCCGGCCGAACCGCGCGAGGCGGGCGACGTGGTCGGCCTGGCTCCGCAGCTCGTACGCCCGCGCGCCCCAGGTCGTCCAGGTCGAGGCCGCGAGGCCCGCCGCCACCAGCCCGGCGGCCGCCGCGGCCCGCGATCCCGCCCTCGTCCTCGGGGGGGCCA
>JBFYZZ010000257.1:0-10998 GCA_041309225.1 Deltaproteobacteria bacterium
CGGGCGGGCCTCTCTGCCGCGGAGGCCCGCCAGCGGGGCTGCCTGCCGGGCCCCGGCGCCCCCTGGGCCCGCTCCCTGGCCGATCGCGTGGTGCACGACGAGGTGCAGGCCGAACTCGGCACGGCCGTACGGGGCGCACTCGAGCGCTTCCACCGCGCCCACCCGCTGGTCCCGGGGGCCCACCGCAAGGAGATCGTCGAGGGCCCGCTGCGGGCGCTCGACGACCGGGTGCTCGAGGCGCTCGTCGCCGCCATGGCCGCCGCCGGGGACGTGGTCGTCGAGGGAGGCCGTCTGCGGCTGCCCACCTTCGCGCTCCGCCTCGACCCCGAGCAGGACGCCGCCCGTCGCCGCATGCTCGCCGCCGCTCGGGAGGCAGGCCTCGCCATGCACACGGTGGCGAGCCTCGCGGCCGCCGGCGCCCACCCGGACGCCGAGAGCCTGGCCCGCCGCCTCGCCGAGGAGGGGCTGCTCGCGCGGGTCGGCCCGTTCCTCTGCGACCGTGCCGCCATCGACGCCTGCGTCGCCGAGGTGCGGGGCTGGCTCGCCCGCGACGGGACGTTCTCCCCCACCGAGGCCAAGGAGCGCCTGGGCCTGACCCGGAAGCACCTCATCCCGCTCCTCGAGTGGCTCGACGCCCAGCGGATCACCCGGCGGGTGGGCGAGGTCCGGCGATCCTACCTGTAGGGTGCCCGGCGGGGGAGCCGGGCTCGCGCACGGGCGCCGGGCCGATGGGGTTAGGATCCGCCGTGGAGGAGCGACCATGACCCGCCGCCCCGACCGGACGGCCCGCCTGTCCCGCCTCGTCGCGATCCTGTTCCTGGCCTGCGGGCTGGTGCTCTCCTCCGGCGCCCGGGCGGCCGATCCTCCGGCCGCCGCCAACCCCGCCGCGGAGGCGGGCACCGCCCTCCTGTCGGTCACGTCCGGCGTGGAGGGCGCCCGGGTCTGGGTGGACGCCGTCGAGGTGGGGACGGTCCCGCTCACGCGCTACCTGCCCGTCGGCACCCACCAGCTTCGCGTCGCCGCCAACGGGTACGATCCCTTCGTCCGGCGGATCGTCCTGGAGAAGGACCTCGTGCTCCGGGTGGAGGCCCACCTCACGGCCGGGCGGGGCACGGTGGAGTTCGTCAGCAACGTGCCCGGTGCCAGGGTCTTCCTCGACGGCCGCGAGGTGGGGCCTGCGCCCATCCGCCTCTCCGACGTGACCCCCGGCGACCACGTCTGGCGCATGGAGGCCCCCGGTCACGAGTCCGCCTGGGAACCCTTCACCTTCACGACCGGCGAGAACCTCCTCATCCCGGTCACGCTCGACCCGTCCCGGGGTCTCTTCGCCGTCCGGTCGGATCCGCCCGGTGCCCTCGTGGTGCTCGACGGCACGGGGGTGGGGCACACCCCGCTCGACCTCACCGGCATCTCCGAGGGGATCCACGGCGTCGAGCTCCGGCTCCCGGGCTACGCCGACGTGTTCCGCAGCGTGGACACGACCGACGGTTCCAAGGGCGAGGTCACGGCGACCCTCCTCCCCGGGGGGGCGACGCTCGACGTGCGAACCGGCCGGGCCGATGCCTCCGTGGCCGTGAACGACTGCCCGGTGGGCACCGGGAGCCGGGTCCGCATCTCGTCGGTCGCGCCGGGCACCGTCCAGATCACCGTGCAGGCGCCCGGGCAGGCCACGGCCCTGCGGCAGGTCAGCGTGCCCCGCTCGGGCCGGGTGGCCCTGCGGGTCCGATTCCAGCCCGCCGCGGGGAACGTGCGCTCCGTCCTGGAGGAGGTCCCACCGCTCTACCGGCGGTGGCGCTTCTGGGCCGTCGCGGGAGGCCTGGCCGCCGCCGGGGCGGCGGGAGGTGCCGCCCTGGCCGTCACGCTCACGCCCGAACCCCCGCCCCACGGCGACGTGACGGTGACGCTCCCATGACCCCGTTCCTCGCCCTCGCCTGGATCGCCGGATGCACCCCGGAGGTCGAGACCGCGATCCTCGTCCGTCTCGAGGGCGATCCGACAGCGATCCGCGCCGCCGCGGACCGGATCGAGCTGGTGGTGGATCCGGAGACGCCCTTCCTCGACGAGGCCGGCGATCCGCTGGTCCCCCACGACCTCGGCGGCGATCGGCGCATCGAGGACGTGGTCCTCGACGACGAGGCCCCCGAACTGGTGGTGACCCTGGATCTCGCCGGGGAGGGCGATCTCCCCACGGTGGAGTTCCGGCCCGGCCGGGATCCCTCCGTCCCCCTCGTGTTCTCGGCCCGGGGATTCGCGGGCACCACCCTCACCGTCTCGAGTGGCGAGAGCGGCGCCGTCGCCTTCCGGGACGCCGCGGTCCGGGAGGTCACGGTCCCCGGCGTCGCGGTGCTCGACGATCCCGTCACCCGGTGCGAGAACGCCCTCGACGACGACGCCGACGGCTGGACCGACGACGAGGACCCGGACTGCACCACGGGCGACGAGGAGATCGGGTATGGCGCCACCGAGTGCAACGACGGCGACGACGACGACGGCGACACGCTCCTGGACGCCGCGGACCCCGACTGCCGCGACGCGCTCGACGACGTCGAGGGCGATGCCTGCACGGACGGCCGGGACAGCGACGGCGACGGCTGGACCGACGCCGACGATCCCGACTGCGCCACGAGCGGCGACGAGCTGGGCTGGGACGACACCTGGGCCTGCAACGACGCCCTGGACAACGACGCCGACGGCCGGATCGACGCCGCCGACCCCGACTGCGAGACCGGCACCGATGACGACGAGTCCTCCCCGCCCTGCGAGGACGGCCTCGACAACGACGCCGACGGCTGGATCGACGCCGAGGACCCCGACTGCGCCGGGCTCGGGCAGGAGGTCGGCCCGGGCACCACCGAGTGCAACGACAGGCTCGACAACGACGGGGATGGCGGCGTGGACCGGGAGGATGCCGACTGCGCCTCGGCCACCGACGACCGGGAGGAGAACCCCTGCGCCAACGGCCTCGACGACGACGCCGACGGCTGGGCCGACGCCGACGATCCCGACTGCGCAGTGGGGGAGGACGAGACGGGCTTCGGCGGGGGCGAGTGCAACAACGGCCTCGACGACGACGGCGACTTCCTCGTGGACAGTCGGGATGCCGGCTGCGCGACCGGCGCGGGCGCCACCGAGGTGGTCGACTGCCAGGACCGCATGGACGGCGACGGCGACGGCTGGGTGGACGGTGCCGATCCCGACTGCGCCACCGGCACCGAGGAGCTGGGCCCCGACCCTGCCTGGGAGTGCAACGACGGCGACGACAACGACGGGGACGAGCTTGCCGACGCCGGCGATCCCGACTGCGCCTCGGCCACCGACGACACCGAGTCGGACGCGGCCTGCGGCAACGGCGAAGACGACGACGGCGACGGGTGGGCGGACCTCGACGATCCCGAGTGCGACGGGCTCTCGGACGAGAGCGAGGACCCGCTCACGAGCCCCTACGCCTGCAACGACGGCCGGGACAACGACGGCGACGGGCGCGTGGACGTCTACGACCCCGACTGCACCTCGGGCTGGGACGCGAGCGAGGCCGACGCCCTGCCCGGATGTACCGACGGCCTCGACGAAGACTCCGACGGCTGGACCGACGACGACGATCCCGACTGCACGACCGGCGACGAGGAGGTCGGGACCGACGCCGCCTTCGGCTGCAACGACGGCGCCGACAACGACGGGGACGGGCTCACCGACGTCGACGATCCCGGGTGCGAGGGGGCCGCCGACCGGGACGAGACCGACGACGAGGCCGACTGCGAGGACGGGTGGGACGACGACGCCGACGGCTGGACCGACGCCGACGACCCCGACTGCACCACCGGGACGGACGAGGCCGGGTACGGGACCGCCCCCTGCAACGACGGCGCCGACAACGACGGGGATCACCTCATCGACGCCGAGGATCCGGGCTGCAGCGACGGCGCCGACGCCCGCGAGACGTTCCCGGGCGACTGCTGGGACGCCGAGGACGGCGACGCGGACGGGTGGATCGATGCCGACGACCCCGACTGCCTCGCCGGCGAGGACGAGACGGGCTTCGGCGGCGGCGAGTGCAACGACGGCCTCGACGACGACGGCGACTTCCTCGTGGACAGCCGGGACCCGGGCTGCGCGACCGGTGCGGACACCGTGGAGGACGACGCCGCGCCCTCGTGCGAGGACGGGGCCGACGACGACGACGACGGCTGGGTGGACGACGACGATCCCGACTGCCTCGCGGGCGACGTGGAGGCCGGGTACGGGGACACCGCCTGCAACGACGGCCTCGACGACGACGGCGACGGGGCGCGCGACGCCGGCGATCCCGGCTGCCTCACGGGCTCGGACGACGACGAGGAGGACTGACGGCGTCGGCCTTCGCAGCCGGCGCCACCGTGCACGTGGTCGCGGTGCGCGCGAGCGCGACGCCCGAGGCCGAGGCCAGGGCGTCGTAGTAGCGGACGAAGCGATCGGTCTCGGTCGAGGGGACGTCGCCCAGGTTGTGCGCCCAGCGGTAGCCCACGGGCTGGTACCACAGCTCGGCTTCCACCCGGTACGTCCCGGGCGAGGCGGCGACCTCGTAGCGCACCCGGTCGATCCCTCCGGTGAAGTCGGCGTCCGAGGAGGCTTCGCCGTGGACGGCCACCCATGGGGGTGCGGTGGCCTTGTCGAAGCCCGCGGGCAGGAGGCGGTTGTCCTTGGCGTAGGTCAGCGCCCGGAGCAGGCCGGTGGTGACCCGGCCATCGGGGTCCGCCAGGATCCCTTCGTAGACCTGGACCTCCTCCCCGGACCGGATCACCTGGCGGTGGGGCTCGAACCGGGCAGGATCGGCGTCGTTGTCGTTGCCCTGGATCGAGCCGTCGGCCGCGGGGCGGCCGGACTCCAGGACCACGGCGCCCGTGGCGTCACGGACCACGACGTGGAGCCAGGCCCGGCGGGACGGGTAGGCGGTGGGCAGCTTGTGCCCACCGAGGTTCTCGATCGTGACGAGGGCCGAGAGGGCCCCCTCGCAGGCCACCGAGAGCCGCGCCGACGCGGACTGGAGGTGCGCGACGGTGGCGGCGTGGCCGCGCTCCAGGTCCTGCACCCCGGCGACCACCCCGAGCTCCGGGCCGAAACGGGAGAAGATCCGATTCAGCAGGATGTTCCCGCCCAGGAAGGTGTGGCTCGAGAAGGCCTCCCGGGGGGCGGCCAGCACGCTCGCGTAGGGCACCGTGCCCTCGACGACCGGCATGTGGCAGCCCTGGCAGGGGCGGGTGTCGCGATACGCGCTGTGGCGCCACTCGAGGTAGGGCACCTGCTCGGGGAACTCGCCGAGCACCTGGCCGCCGGGACCCAGGGTGTGGGTGACGAGGGTGTGGCACGAGGCGCAGAACGAGGCCTGCTGCACGTGCGGTGACGCGGTGGGCTCGAAGCCGGTCGCCGACCGCATGACCCGGGCGATCGGCGGATCCACCTGGACGGGCCCGGAGACGGCGCGCCGGCCTGCCGGTGTGGCGAAGTCCACCTCGAAACGCCCGTTGAAGGTCTCCGGCTCCCCCAGACCCGTGGCCAGGACCTGGTGGCAGGCGGAGCAGGAGACGCCGTCGGCGGCCAGCGCGGCGGTGGGATGGGTCGGCACGCCCGGCGGCAGGTTCGCGAACACCTCGCCCTGGCTCCCACCGGCCACGGCGGTCTGGCGGGCCATGGGCATGTGGCAGGCCGAGCACTCGGCCTCGATGGCGGCCCGGGACTCAGGATGTTCGAGGATCTCCCGCCGCACGCCGGCCTGCCAGTAGGGATCGAGCGCGGCGTGGGCCATCATGCCGGGTCGCCACTCGAGCCCGATGGACACGTCGCGGCCGTCGGACGCGAAGAGGCCGTTGTGACAGGCCTGGCACTGAACCGAGGGGGCGAAGAGCGCGGGTGGCGGTTGGGCGGCGCGGGCCGGAAGGCCGGCGGCGAGGAGGGCCACGAGGGGGACGCACGACCGGAGGGGGGAGGTGTCCATGGTGCTACCAGCCCTCCAGGAGACCGCCGTCGAACCAGTCCCACAGGAGGTAGACGAGGATCTCCGGCGTCCCGATCCCACCCTCCCGGAGCGGCAGGCCGACCCCCAGGTTGAGCAGGATGTGCTGCCGCTGGGGCAGCGAGATCTGGATCTGGGGCACCAGCGTCCACTCGAACGAGACGCCGTCGCCCAGCTCGCTCGCGGCGAGCACCTCGAGCATGGGGGTCCAGGAGCGTCCCGCGATGCCGCGGGTGAAGGTCCTCCCCGCCGCGAGGCGGGCGAAGGCCTCGAACGCCTCGAGGGTGGAGGGGATGCCCGCGCCCACCTGGGTCTGGAGGAACGCGTCGGCCGGCAGGATCTGGCCCAGCGTCCAGAAGGGCTCGAGGACGGCGTGGCCGCTGCCGAGCCCCCGGTCGGCGTCGCCGGTGGGGAGGACCGCCTCCAGGGTGACCGAGGAGATCGTGCCGCTGGAGAGGTTCGCGAGGAGCACGCGCTTGTACGCCAGTGCGAGGTCGCCGATCCCGGCGGCCCACGGGTCGCCGGCCGCGCCCTCCAGGGCGTCGAAGGGCACCACCACCTCCACCTGGTTGCGCCTCCCGAACCGCTTCTCGAAGACGAGCTTCGACCTCGCATACCCCGCCTCGCCCGTGCCCACGCGGGTCATCAGGAGCGCCTCGTCCTCCGGGAAGGCCTTCTCGGTGCGGAGCGCCTTGGGCAGGTTGAGGTCGCCCCGGGGCCAGCGATCGTCCCCGCAGAATCCGTGGAGGTGGGCGAGCACGGCCGACACCTCCCCGTCGGTCAGGGCGTCGCCGAAGGCGGGCATCCAGGGATCGAAGCCGCGGGCCGGGCCGCCTTCCCGGATCACCGCGCCCCAGTCGCCGTCTGGCTCTCGCGAGGCGAAGGCGCAGTCCGTGAAGTCGGGCAGCGGCAGCGGCGCCGCCGCCAGGGCGGGATCCGCGCCCGCGCCGCCGGATCCGTGGCAGGCGGCGCACGCGGCCGACCAGACCTCGGCACCCGATCGGTCGGAGGTCGCCCCCGCCTCGGGGGCCAGGACGAGGAGGGCGAGGAGGACGCCGAGGATCGGGAGGGCCCTGGGGTCGGTGCGCATGCGGGGCTCCGGGGTCGCGCGACGGGGAACGTACGAAGAAGGGCAACCTAGCGCGGAGATCCCACCCCGCGCACGCGGTCCAGCGCCCAGGCCGCGGCGTCGCGCACCGCCGCGTCCTCGTCCCTGTCCAGCACGGCCTCGAGTACGGGCACGGCGACGGGATCCCCGCGGTGGCCGAGGGCGAGGCAGGCGTTGCGGCGGATCGCCCCCCACGCCACCCAGCGGGCCGCCATCTGGTTGCCGGCGACGCGGGTCCGGAACTCCGCCTCGGACTCCGTCAGGAGGGGGAGGAGGGGGAGCGACGGCCCCACCACGCCGCGGGCCGGGCGCCGGTCGGTGAACGGGGCACGGCGGTTCAGCGGACAGGCATCCTGGCAGACGGTACAGCCGTACAGGCGGGGGCCCCAGACCTCGCGGATGTCGGCCGGCAGCGGCCCGGCCTGCCCGGAGAGGTGCTGGATGCAGCGGGTGGGATCCAGGACGCGTGGCGCGACGATGGCGCCCGTGGGGCAGGCCGCCATGCAGGCGCGGCAGGTGCCGCACGGCGACCTTCCCGGCGGATCGGGCCGGATCTCGAGATCGGTGACCACCTCGCCCAGGACCGCCCAGGACCCAAGCGGGCCGGCCACGACGATCCCGTGCCTGCCCCAGCCGCCCACGCCGGCCCGCACGGCGAGGGGCTTCTCGGCGAGGCTGCCGTTCACCCCGACGTGGGTCCGCACCGGCCCGCCCACGACGTGGGGGAGCGACGAAGCCAGGGCCTTCAGGCGCCTTCGCAGGTCGCCGTAGTGGTCACGCCAGTCGTATCGGGCCACCAGTCCGTGCGGATCGCCGGGCCGGGAGCCGTCCGCAGGCTCGTCGGTGAGGTAGCCCTGGGCGGCCACGATCACGCTGCGGGCGCCCGACAGCACGTGACCGGGATCGCAGGACACCTCGGGATCCCCGCCCGCCCGCCGCGCCCGGCGCATGCGCGCGGCGGCCCGGACCATGGGCGCCGCCGAGGCGAACCCCAGCCGGTCGATGCCCAGCTCCGCCGCGAGACGCCGGATCTCCTCCGGATCCGCCCGCGCCATCCCGGCCTACCTGGTTCTCTTTTTCGCTGGCCGCCGGGTGGCGGGCCGGGTCGCGGCCTCCTCGGCCTTGAGGCGCGGCAGGAGCGCCTCCAGTTCGGTGACCGTCGCGTCGAAGCGCTTCATGGCCGCCTCGATGGCGTCGGGCCTGGCGAGGTCCACGCCCGCCCCGCGGAGGATGTCGAGGGGCGGCCGGGAGCAGCCCGCCCGGAGCATGCCCAGGTAGGCGTCGCGCGCCTCCGGGCCCCCCTGCTGCACGCGCCCGGCGAGGGCGATGCCCGAGGAGAGGCCGGTGGCGTAGGTGAACACGTAGTACTTCCAGTAGAAGTGCGGGACGTACGCCCACTCCAGGCCGTCGTCCTGGCCCATCACGTAGGCCGGGCCGTAGTAGCGTTTCACCAGGTCGGCGTAGGTCTTCTCGAGCAGGTCCGCCGTGACCGGGGTGCCGGCCTCCACGAACCGGTGCACCGCCCACTCGAACTCCGCGAACAGGGTCTGGCGGTAGATGGTGCCTCGGATGGTCTCCAGGCGGTCCACGAGCAGCGAGGCGCGGGTCCGGTCGTCGGGGGCGTGGGCGAGCAGCCAGTCGTTGAGCAGCACCTCGTTGGTGGTGCTTGCGACCTCCGCCAGGAAGGGCACGTAGCGGTAGTCCGGGTAGGTCTGCGTCTTCATGGACAGGTGCGAGTGCAACGCGTGGCCGTACTCGTGGGCCAGCGTGGACATGTCGTTCACGCTGTCCAGGTAGTTCATCATCACGTAGGGATGGACCCCGTAGACCGAAGAGGAGAACGCGCCCGACTGCTTGTCCCGGCTCGGGTAGAGGTCGAGCCAGCCGTTGGCCGGATCGAGCCCCTCGGCCAGGACCTTCCCGTACTCGTCGCCGAGGGGCGCGAGCGCCTGGAGGATGGTCTCGCGGGCCTTCGGGAACGGGACCTTGTCGTCGACCGCGGGCAGGAGCGGCACGTAGAGGTCGTGGAGGCGGACCTCGTCGAGGTCGAGGATCGACTTCCGGAGCGCCACGTAGCGGTGCAGCGGCTCCAGGTGCGCGTTCACCGTGGCCACCAGCGTGTCGTAGACCACCTGGTCGATGCGGTCCTTGTCGAGGTAGGCGTCGCGGGCGGTCCCGTAGGTGCGGGCGCGGGCGAGCATCACGTCGTACTCGGCCTGGCCGGCGAGCGTGGCCGCGAGTGCGTGGCGGTAGGTACGCAGAGTGGCCAGGAAGCGCGTCACGGCCTCCTCGCGGACACGGCGGTCCGGGTCGCGCCGGTACCGCGGGTAGGACGCCAGGGTGAGCTGCACCTCGGCCCCGGATCCGTCGCGGATCCTGGGCCAGGGGATGTCGGCGAGGAGGGCCTGGAACACGTCCTCGGAGGGCGAGGGGATCTCGTTGAGATCGATCTCGGCCCACAGGTTGTCGCCCACGAGGCCCAGCACCCGCTCGCCATCGGCGTCCAGCACGCGGGACCTGCGGCGGCGCAGGTTCTCGAGGTAGGCGCGGTAGGGGGCGAGGCCTGGATCCTTCGCCCAGGCCTTCGACATCTGCTTGTCGGAGAGGGCGAGCACCTCGGTGCGCAGGAAGGCGGCCCCCCGCATGACATCGGCCATGCAGGCGAGCGCCTTCTGGTTCATGGACTGGGCGGCCTCGTCGGTCTGGGCGGTCGTGAGGCGCAGGTTGGCGTAGAGCGTGACGTGGTTGGCCGTGTCGTGGAGCCGGAAGTAGAGGTCGAGGGCCTCCCGGAGGGCCCGGGGATCGGCGAGGCGCCCCTGGTACGCGGCGAGCCTCGGCAGGTCCGCGAGCACGCCCGCGCGGGCCGCCTCCCAGGCGGCCTCGTCGGGGAAGAGGGGGGCCAGGTTCCACTGGTAGACGGCGGGGATGTCGCTGCGGGCGGCGTTGGCGTCCGGGACCACCGGCGGCAGGTCCGCGGCCATGGCGACCTCCAGGGCGAGCAGGGCGAACAGGGTGGGCATGGGAGCTCCCTTCACGGGGGGGGGTGCGACCGGAGCGTCCAGCATCGCCGGGATGGGTCGCGGGTGCAAGGGCACTCGGGCCCGCGATAGGGCTCCGGCCTCGTCCGGGAGCGCCCCATGTCCGCCGACCTCATCCACCTGCTCCAGCTCGTCGTCCTCTTCTTCGTGATCTTCGATCCGCTGGCCTCCTTCGCGGTCTATTTCGGCCTGACGCGGGACATGCCGCCGGTGGAGCGCCGCCGGGTCGCCACCCTCGGGCTCGGGGTGGCCGCCGGCCTCTCCGTGGTGGTCCTCCTCCTCGGACCGGGCCTGCTGGTGCTGTTCTCCACCACGGTGGACCAGTTCAAGGTGGCGGGGGGCATCGTGCTGGGCCTGCTGGGCCTCAAGATGGCGCTCGGCGGCTCGCTCGAGGGTGGCGACGAGACGAAGGAGCGGTCGGCCCAGGCCATCGCCGCGGTCATCGGGACCCCCCTGCTGACCGGGCCGGCCACGATCACGGCCATCATCGTATCGGTCCAGGAGGACGGCCTCCTGCCCACGTCCCTCGCGGTGGGGGTGGTGCTCCTCTTCACCGCGGCCCTCTTCGCCTCGGCCCCGCTCGTGGCCCGGTTCGTGAACCGCACGCTCGTCCAGGTCACCTCCACCCTGCTCGGCCTCATCACGTTGGCGTGGGGCGTACGGTTCGTGGTGGAGGGCGCCCTCGCCCTGGTGGCCTCGGGGGGCGTGTAACGACGGGGCTACCGCCCCGGCCGGGCCAGGCGCCGCCGGAGGGCGGAAGGAGCGCCCACCAGCGCCTCCACGGCCGGGATCGCGTCGAAACGGGCCGTGCGGTGGAAGACCTCGAGCGCGCGCTCGGTGGCGCGGGCCAGGCGCACCATCCGGCC
>JBFYZZ010000258.1:0-13577 GCA_041309225.1 Deltaproteobacteria bacterium
CGCTGGCCGAGTTCGCGCCCGAGTTCGCGCCCGGGATCGGGGCCAGGACCGACGTCGAGCCGACCCGTCGGACCCGCGAGCCCCGATCCCCGATCGCCCAGCGTCCGCCCGCGGCCCGGCCCGGAGCCACGCCCACGTCGGCCCGTCAGGGCCGGAAGCACCTCGCGGCCGGCGGGGAGGGCTCCGGGCGACGCGATCCATGAGCGGACCGGTCCGCTCGCGAGCGCGCCCCGGACCTCGATTCCGCTCATCATCGCGACGACCGGAGGCCCGACCGCAAGCAGGCCGCGGGCCCGCCAGGGCCGCTCCCCCACGTCGGCCCAGAGGGCCGGAGCCCCCTCGCGACCCGCGGGCAGGCCCGCAGGGCCGGTACCACCGCGCCGCTCCCTTCACCAGGCCCCCCCGGGACAGGGGCAACTCCAGCCGCTGATGCTGCTTGACCGTCACCCCAAGAGACCGTACAGTCCCCACTCGAAGCCTTCATTTGACCTGTCCCCCATCCGATCGAACCGAGGGGGGCGGCGCTGGAAGCGCCCGGGTCGGGCTAGATCTCGATCTCGCGGCCGACGCCGCGCTCGCGTGCCAGCGCGTAGACGCGGTCCGCCGCCGCGGCGTCCTGGACGGCCAGGCCGCCGGACTTGAAGAGCGTGATCTCCTCGGGGGAGGTGCGGCCGGGCTTGAGGCCCGCGATCACCTCGCCGAGGTCCGCGCGCGGATGCGACTGCGTGATGACGCCCTCCTTCAGGGGGATCTGGAGGTCGGCGTCCTCGGCGAACCGCGCCGGGGCGGAGTCCGTGATCAGCACGCTGCGCCGGATGGTCTCGCTGTCGAGCTCGCGGGCGTCGGGCGAGTGGGACCCGATGCCGTTCACGTGGGTGCCGGGCCGGAGCCACGCGCCGTCGAAGAGCGGCGTCTTGCTGGAGGTGGCGGCCACCACGACGTCGCACTCGAGGCAGGCACGGGGGTCGGCGGTCGCCGTGACGGGGATCCCGAGGCGGGCACCCAGGTCGGCTGCGAACCGCTCGCGAGCCTCGGGCACGACGTCGCAGACGACGGCCCGCTCGATCGGACGGACCTCGGCCACGGCCAGGAGCTGGGTGCGGGCCTGGACGCCCGCGCCGAACACGCCCACCGTCCGGGCGTCCTCGCGGGCGAGCCAGCGGGTGGCCACCCCGGAGGCAGCGCCGGTGCGCATGGCGGTGAGGAAGCCGGCGTCCATGATGGCCACCAGCGCACCGGTGCGGGCGTCGTTGAGCAGGAGTGTGCCGATGGTGGTGGGCAGACCGTACTTCGCCGGGTTCTGGGGAAAGACGGTGACGACCTTCAGGGCGAGGACTCCCGGATCGTCGGGCCCGTCGCCCGCGATCCAGGCGGGCATGCCGAGGTGGAGGCCGGGGGCGTCGGCCACGCGGATGGCGGTGCGCTGGGGCATGACCACGCGCCCGCGCCCGAGCTGACGGAAACCGGCCTCGACGGCGGCGATGCAGTCCTTCATGGTGAGGACGGACTCGACGTCCTTGCGGGTGAGGAGAAGCGGCATGGCGGGCTCCTGGGCAGAGGGACGGGGAATGTACCACCCCACCCTCCCCCGTGACGGAGGCGGCTGCCCCACTCGCGGGATAGACCGCTCGCATGTCGGTCCTCCAGCGGTTCACCAACGTCGCTCGCGGGTGGGTCCGGGCACGCCTGCACCCCGACCCCGATGAGGCCGCCGCCCGGGCCGCGCTCGACGCCGAGCTGGCCGGCCCCACGCCCCGGCGGATCCGACCGGCGCTCACCCCCGGCGATCACGTCCCGGACCTCGACCCGGAGACCACCACCGACCCCGGCACGCCCCTCGCGGGGCGGCGGCTCCCGGAGGTCCCCGGCCCCCCCGAGACCGACGCGGACGGCAACCCCCGGCGCACGCTGTAGCCCCGGTCCCGCAACGGGGGGCTCCCTCCCTCGCCCGCCCCGGAGGCGCCCATGCAGGAACCGACCCGCCGCACCCTCGCCACCTGGGCCATCGCCGAGGGAGCGTACGGCCTCGTCGTGGGGCTCGTGGTCGCGCTCCTCGTCCCGTGGAAGACCCCCTGGGCCAACGCGCTCGGGCTCGGGTACGCGCTCCTCGCCCTGGCCGCGGCGGTCGGCCTCGGGCGCGGGCGGCGCTGGGGCTGGAGGCTCGCAGTGGCCGGCGGGTTCGCCGGCGGGGTGGCCTGCATGGTCGTGACGGCGGGCCTCGTGGCGTCGTGGGCCTACCTGCGCTCGGTCTACGGCGACTTCGGCGTCGGCGCGTCCATCGGGGCCCTGCTGGCCGCGAGCGGGGCGCTCCAGGTGCTGGGCCTGTACCCTGCGCTCAAGCTGCACGGCCTCCTGCGGCGGGAGGTCCGCCTGGACGTGGGTGCTGGCCGCGGCTGGATCCGCGCCCTGCTGGGGATCTCGGTCCTGCCCCTGCTCGCCGGCATCGGGGTCTCCGTCGCGTTCACG
The DNA here is from genome assembly GCA_041309225.1 of Deltaproteobacteria bacterium. Taxonomy (GTDB): domain Bacteria; phylum Myxococcota_A; class UBA796; order UBA796; family JAFGLY01; genus JAFGLY01. The sequence goes on from JBFYZZ010000258.1 coordinate 2,467, forward strand.
CCCCGACCCCTGCCGCCGGTGCCCGAGGAGGGGCGCCAGCAGGCCGTGGCGTACCTGAGGGCGGCGCTGGAGGGCCGAGCCCGGCCCGACACGCCCGCGCTCGGCGGGATCCCGCGGGGCCCGGGCCCGCTCGTGGTGACCGTCTGGGAGCGGGGCCGGGCGACGACGCGTGCGGCCATAGACGAGGGCAGCCTCGCGGAAGCCGTGCACCTCGCCGGGGACACGCTCGCGCCCGCCGCGCCGCGGGATCTCCCCGACGCCCGGATCCAGGTGGACCGGGTGACGGCCCTCGCGCCGGTCGCCTCGGGCGCGGATCCGGTGCTCGCCCTCTCCGTCCGTCCCGGTGTCGAGGGCTTGTGGCGCCGGGACCGGGATCCCGAGGTCCTGGTCCTCCCCACGGACCTCCTGCAGCGACAGGTCTTCGGGAAGACCCCCCTCGTCCCCGAGATCCGCGAGCTCCGCCTCGGGATGGACGTGGCCCGGGCCCGCGCCCTCGCCCACCTCGAGCCGGGCGAGCGCCCGCTCCGGGTGGTCACCGAGACCTGGGTGGAGTGGGAGGGCAAGGCCCTGTCCGTCGTCCGCGGCAACACGCCGGCTCCCGCGTCCACGGGTCGGGCGTCCCGGTGGCTGGCGGCCGCGCGCTCGGGAGGCGAGTACCTGCTGCGCCACCAGGCCGGAGACGGCCGCTTCCGCTACCTCCACTACCCCCTGGCCCCGCTCCGGGGCGCCCGGGACCGCAAGGTCGCCGAGTACTCGATCGCCCGTCACGCGGGCGTGGTCTGGGTGCTGGGGCTCCTGTACGAGGCCACGGGCGACGCCCGCTTCCTCGACGGCGCCCGGTCCGGGGCCACGTGGCTCCAGGGCCAGCTCGAGGCACCCTGCGGCGCGCTCGGAGGCGCCTGCATCGCGTCCCGGGGTCGGATGACGTTCGGGACCAACGCCATCGCGGCCATCGCGCTCACCGAGACCGTCGCGCTCGACCCCGATCCCGCGCTCCGCACGGCCGCCGAGGGCGTGCTCGCGGTGCTCGTGGCCCTGCAGCGCGAGGACGGCGAGTTCCACCACGGGTACGACCTCCGGACCGGCCGCCCCGACCTCGACGCCCGCGCCATGTTCGCCTCCGAGGAGGCGGCGCTGGCCCTGGTCCAGGCCCACCGGATCCTCGGCGATCCGGCCTGGCTGGCCTCCGCCCGGCGCGCGCTGGACTGGCTGACGGGCCCCAAGTACGACGACTTCCTCGGCCGGTTCATCTACGGGGCGGACGTCTGGACCTGCCTCGCGGCCGACGAGGCGTATCCCCGGCTCGACGACCCGGACTACCTCGCCTTCTGCGAGGGCTACGCCCGCTTCCTCGGCCGCCTCCAGTACGAGCCTGGCGCGTGGGACAACGCCGACTTCTCCGGACACTACGGGTTCGGCGCCGTCCTGTTCCCCCAGGCCCCCGCCGCGGGCGGCTTCGGCGAGGCGATCACGGCCACCGCGCTCCTCGCGCGCCGCGTCGGGCGTCCGGCGCCCGACCTGGACCGCCAGGCGGCGCTCGCCCTCGACGCGCTCGTCCGCGAGCAGATCCGGCCCGACAACGCCTGGATGATGCCCGAGCCGCTCCTCGCCCGCGGCGGGATCCGCCGCTCGCCCGTGGAGCAGGAGATCCGCATGGACTTCGTGCAGCACGCCGTGAGCGCGCTTCTGCGCGGCGTGCGGCTGGTGGCCGCGGGGGCGTGAGCGGGGATCCCGGGGCTACGTCCGGCGCCGCCGGAGGAGGGGGAGGCCCAGGGCGAGGAGCAGCCACCCGGCGCCCGAGGGCCGAGCCTGGGCGCACCCGCACCCCTCGTCGTCGGGCTCGTCGGCCGCGGTGTCGTCCTCGGGGGCCGAGGTGTCCTCGCAGGTGCCGTCGGAATCGTCCGCGTCCACGAAGTTCGGGACGCCGTCGCAGTCGATGTCGCCGGTGCCCTCCTCCTCGTCGGACGTCCCGTCGCCGTCGGAGTCGTCGTCGAGGTGGTCGGGGGTGCCGTCGTGGTCGGTGTCCGGGGGCTCGCTTCCGGCCTGGGTCCAGTCGTAGCCCTGGAGCTCGGTCTCGGTGGGGATGCCGTCGCCGTCGTCGTCGGTGTCGAGGGCGTCGATGACCCAGTCGCCGTCGGAGTCGGTGGGGGCCTCGGCCGAGCCGAGCTCCTGGCCGTCGGACAGGCCGTCCCCGTCCGTGTCGGGGTTGTGGGGGTCGGTCCCCACCGCCTGCTCGATCTCGTCGGGGAGGCCGTCGCCGTCGGTGTCGTCGTCTTCGGTGACGCCGTCGCAGTCGTTGTCGAGCCCGTCGGGCAACTCGGGCGCGCCGGTGTAGACCGTGGGGTTGACGTCGTTGCAGTCGCCACCGCCGCAGATCTCGGCGTCGTCGCCGTCGCCGTCCACATCGCACCAGTCGGCGCCCGTGCAGTCCTGGTCGATGCCGTCGTAGGGGGCGTCCCAGGCGCCCGGGTGGATGTCGGGGTCGGCGTCGTTGCAGTCGTCGCCCGTACCGGCCGTGCCCTCGGGCGGATCGCAGGCCATGACCGGGGCCTTGGGATCGCCGTAGCCGTCGGCGTCGGTGTCGGTGTACCAGGTGGACGCGTCGACGGCGTCGTCCTCGTCCACCACACCGTCGCAGTCGTCGTCCACGTCGTTGCAGTGCTCGGGGGCCCCCGGGTAGACGCGCTCTTCGTAGTCGTCGCAGTCCACGTCGGCCAGGAAGCCGTCCTCGTCGCGATCCCAGAGGCAGAACGGCCCGGCCTCGGCCAGGTAGGCCTCCTCGGCCGCCGCCGCCGTGGCGCCGAAGACCACCACGAATCCGAACGAGACCGTGTCGCCCCCCGCGATGACGTCCTCGGCGTGCCGGATGTGGATCTGGCGGTCGTAGCTGGTCCCTTCGTAGTCGTAGTAGACGGCGTCCGTTGAGGTGTCCCAGGAGGTACCGCCCACCTCGTCGGTGTCCGGGTCGCAGGCGCCGTAGGCGATCGTCCAGCCGGACACCGTCCCCACGGCCTGGACCCAGTCGGCGATCCCGTCCTCGTCGAGATCCATGCTGTCGATGTAGGTGTTGTAGCTGCCCCGGCGCGAATCCTGGTCCGGGTCCATCGCGTGCTGGAGGCGGAACGTGGTGACGTCGGAGGAGGCGGCGTTGGTGACGTCGAAGGAGATGTACACGATGCGGCCGTCGTCCGCCCAGGTCTCGGTCTTCTCGACCAGGAGGGGCCCGGCGCTCCACTCGTAGTAGGACTCGTTGGACGTGCCCTTGGACCGGTCCGCCTCGGTGAGCACGGTCCAGTCGTAGGTGGAGCCGTAGTAGTTGCCGTAGTAGTCGTACTCGGTGTCGTTGTACGTGAACGCGAACCCGATCGGCTGCCAGGCGTTGCCCGGGAAGGTCACGTCCGCCCAGGCGTCGTCGGTGGTGTCGCGGACCTGGAGGCCTCCGCCGCTGTTCCATACCCCCGCCTCCCAGTAGTAGATCTGGATGTGGTCGCCCGAGATCAGCTGGTCGGCGGTGGCCGTGACGGGCAGGGCGAGGAGGGCGAGGACGAGCGCACGCATGGGACCTCCCGGGGGGGGCCGGCGGAGTGCCGGGATGGGTTCCATGATAGCACCCCCGCGCGGTTCGGGGCCTGGGGGTGTCGCGTCGTCCCGATCCTACCGGTCGTCGTCGAACGGCGAGGGTGGCCTGGCCGGGTAGTCGCGCCGGCCGTGGCCCGTGTAGACCTGCCGGGGACGGGCGATCTTCTGCTCCTCGTCGAGGAGGTTCTCCTCCCACTGCACGAACCATCCGGCCGCGCGCGGGATGCCGAAGAGCACGGGGAACATGTCCACCGGGAAGCCCATCGCCTCGTAGATGATGCCCGAGTAGAAATCCACGTTCGGATAGAGCTTCCGCTGAACGAAGTACGCGTCGTCGAGGGCGATGCGCTCCAACTCGAGGGCGATGTCGATGAGGGCATTGCGGCCCATCACCTCGAAGACCCTGTCCGCGCACCGCTTCACGATCCGGGCGCGCGGGTCGTAGCTCTTGTAGACGCGGTGGCCGAACCCGTAGAGCAGCCGCTCGCCGGCCTTCACCTGCCGGATGAACTCGGGGATCCGGTCCACGGATCCGATCTCGCGCAGCATGCACAGGACCGCCTCGTTGGCGCCGCCGTGCAGGGGGCCGTAGAGCGCAGCGCATGCGGCCGAGATGGAGGTGTAGGGGTCGGTCTGGGCGCTCCCCACCATCCGGACCGCGGCGGCGGAGCAGTTCTGCTCGTGGTCGGCGTGCAGGATGAACAGGATGTCCAGGGCCCGCGCCAGAACCGGGTCGTGCTCGAAGTCCACGCGCCGGCCCTTCACCGGTTCGCCCCCGTGGAACATCATGTTGAGGAAGTTCTCCGTGTAGCTCATGGAGTTGTCGGGGTAGACGTACGGCATCCCCATGCGGTGGCGGTAGGCGAAGGCGCCGATGGTCGGCATCTTGGCGATGGCCCGGTACCACTGGATGTGCCGCATCTCGGGGTCGAAGACCTCCTTGGACTCGGGGTAGAACGTGGCCAGCGCGGCGATCGTGGCCATGAAGATGCCCATGGGGTGGGCGTCGTAGCGGAAGCCGTCGAGGAAGCGCTTCATCCCCTCGTGGATCATCGTGTGGTACCGGATCCCGTGGGACCACTGCGCCATCTCCTGCGGGCCGGGCAGCTCCCCATGGCGCAGCAGCCAGGCCACCTCCAGGAAGGACGAGCGCTCGGCGAGCTGCTCGATGGGGTACCCGCGGTACTCCAGGATGCCCTTCTCGCCGTCGATGTAGGTGACGGCGCTGCGGCAGCAGGCGGTGTTGAGGTACCCCGGGTCGTAGGACATGAGCCCGAAGTCCTCGTCCGAGGTCTTGATCCGGCGGAGGTCGAGGGCCCGTACGGTACCGTCCTGGACGGGCAGTTCGTAGGTCTTTCCGGTGCGGTTGTCGGTGACCGTGAGGGTGGGTCTGGGATCCATGGCGGCTCCTCTACGGGCGGGTGGGTTCGATCATGCGTCGGAGGACGGCCGGCAGAACGCCGCCGTGGCGGAGAACCTGCATCTCGGCGGGGGTGTCCACGCGGAGGATGACCCGGAACCGCACCGGCGCCCGGCCGTCTCCGCGGGCCTCCACCTCCACCTCCTCGTGCGGGGAGAGACGGTCGTGGAGGGCCACCCGGTATCGCTCCCGGCCGTCGAGTCCGAGCGATGCGGCCGACTCGCCCGGCCGGAACTGGAGGGGCACCACGCCCATGCCGACGAGGTTGGCGCGGTGGATCCGCTCGTACGACTCGGCCAGCACCGCCCGCACGCCGAGCAGCGCGGTGCCCTTGGCGGCCCAGTCGCGCGAGCTCCCGCTGCCGTACTCCCTGCCCGCGATCAGGAGCAGGGGGACACCGGCCTCCAGGTACCGCCCGGAGGCCTCGTGGATGGAGAGCACGTCGCCGGTGGGGTGGTGGACCGTGACGCCGCCCTCGGTGCCGGGCACGAGCCGGTTCCGCAGCCGGATGTTGGCGAGGGTTCCGCGGACCATCACCTCGTGGTTGCCGCGCCGGGCGCCGTAGGAGTTGAAGTCCCGCGGCGCCACGCCGAGGCTGCGCAGGTGGCGCCCGGCCGGGCCGTCCGGCGCGATGGCGCCGGCCGGGGAGATGTGGTCGGTGGTGATGGAGTCGCCCAAGAGCGCCAGTACGCGCGCGTCCTCGACGGGCCCGATCGGGGCGGGCAGGGAGGGGAGGTTCACGAGGAAGGGAGGCTCCCGGATGTACGTGGAGTCGGGGCGCCAGTCGAAGAGGAGGGACGACGCCTCGGGGATTGCGTTCCAGTCCGGGTTGAACGCGTCGAGGTCGCGGTAGAGCCGACGGTAGACGGCGGGATCCTCGGCCAGGGCCACCCGCTCCCGCACCTCCTCGGCCGACGGCCAGAGTTCCGCCAGGTACACCGGGGCTCCCGAGGGGTCGGTGGCGAGGGGCTCGGTGGTGAGATCCACGTCCACCGTGCCGGCGAGGGCGTACGCCACCACGAGGGGCGGCGAGGCCAGCCAGGCGGCCCGGGTGAGCGGGTTGATCCGGCCTTCGAAGTTTCGGTTTCCGGAGAGGACGGCCGCCACCACCAGCGCCCCGTCCTGGACGGCGCGGGCCACGGGCTCGGGGAGCGGCCCCGAGTTCCCGATGCAGGTGGTGCATCCGTAGCCCACCACGTGGAAGCCGAGCCGTTCGAGCGCGGGCAGGAGGCCGGCGTGCGCGAGGTACTCGGTGACCACCCGCGAGCCCGGGGCGAGGCTCGTCTTGACGTGGGCCGGGACCGTGAGGCCCCGTTCCACCGCCTTCCGGGCCACGAGGCCCGCCATGAGCATCACGCCCGGGTTGGACGTGTTGGTGCAGGACGTGATGGCCGCGATGGCCACCGAGCCGTGGGCCAGGACGGTGGGACGGCCATTCACCTCCAACGCGACACGGGTGCCGAGCGCCTCGGGGGCGAGGCCGAAGCCCCGCTCGGCGACGGGTGCCACGAGGGCGCGCCGGAGATCCGCCTGGAGGCCGGACAGGGGCACGCGGTCCTGGGGGCGCTTGGGGCCGGCCAGACTGGGCTCGATGGTGGCGAGGTCGAGGTTCAGCACCTCCGAGAAGAGAGGGTCCGGGGTGTCGTCGGTCCGGAAGATGCCCTGGGCCCGCGCGTAGGCCTCGACCAGGGACACGTGGGCGTCGTCGCGCCCGGTGCGCCGGAGGTAGGCCAGGGACTCGGCGTCGATGGGGAAGTAGGCGATCGTGGCCCCGTACTCTGGGGCCATGTTGGAGATGGTGGCCCGGTCGGCCAGCGACATGGAGGAGAGCCCGGGCCCGAAGAACTCCACGAAGCGGCCCACCACGCCCTTCCGCCTGAGCACCTGCGTGATCGTGAGGGCGAGGTCGGTGGCGGTGGTACCGGGCGGGAGGACCCCGGTGAGCCGCACGCCCAGGACCTCGGGCCACAGCATGGAGAGGGGCTGGCCCAGCATGGCCGCCTCGGCCTCGATGCCCCCCACGCCCCAGCCCACGACCCCGAGCCCGTTCACCATCGGGGTGTGGGAGTCGGTGCCCAGCACGCTGTCGGGCCAGGCGAGGATTCCGTCGCCGCGGGGCTCGTGGAACACGACGCGGGCCAGGGACTCGAGGTTGACCTGGTGGACGATCCCCACGCCGGGGGGGACCACGCGGAAGGTACGGAAGGCCTGGCGGCCCCACTTGAGCAGCGCGTACCGCTCCCGGTTGCGCTCGAACTCGAGGCGCATGTTGGCGACGAGCGCCTCCGGGGTGCCGTGGACGTCCACCTGCACCGAGTGGTCCACCACGAGTTCGGCAGGGAGGAGCGGCTCCACCCGCGCGGGATCGCCGCCCAGCCGGGCGACGGCGGCGCGCAGTGCCGCGAGGTCGACGAGCGCGGGAACGCCGGTGAAGTCCTGGAGCACGATGCGGGCCGGCAGGAAGGGGATCTCCGCCCGGCCGGCGCCGGCGGTCGCCACCCTCAGGGCGGCGAGGACGTCCTCCTCGCGGACCTCGAGGCCGTTGCAGTGGCGTACCAGCGACTCGAGCAGGACCTTGAGGGAGAACGGGAGGTGCGCGACGCGGCCGAGGCCCCGCTCCTCGAGCGCGGCGAGCCGGACGAAGTCCACGGGGCCGTCCACGCCCGGAAGGCGCGTCTGGGTGCCGAACCGATCCTGGAAGGCGACGGGCATGGCGACTCCTGGGCGGGCACCGTGCCGGGATCGGACCCCGGCGCGGTCAGGCCAGCCGGCGGCGGAACACGGTCCAGCGGCTCTCGAGCTCCGGGCTCTCGAGCGTGTTGAGGAGGTGGTCGGTGAACGCCTGCGCCGTGGCCCCGGTGGGACGGCCGGTCACCACCACCTGCGGATCGAGTTGCGTGCAGACGTCGAGGGCCATGTCCAGGGCGGCGGCGCGCACGGGGAAGCCGATGTGCCCCAGCATCATGGCCGCGGCCCTCAGGAGGCTCGAGGGATCGGCGTACTCGGCGCGACCTTCGCGGACCATGCGATCGCCCGAGCCGTGGATGGCCTCGAACATGGCGTACCGGGTGCCCAGGTTGGCGCTGCCCGCGGTGCCCACGCCGCCCTGGATCTCGGCCGCCTCGTCCGTGAGGATGTCGCCGTAGAGGTTGGGCAGGACGAAGACGTGGAAGTCCCTGCGCCGCTTGGGATCGATGAGCTTGGCCGCGACGATGTCGGCGTACCAGGACTCCCACCGGATCCCGGGGTGGTCGCGCGCCACCCGCTCGCCCACCTGGAGGAAGAGGCCGTCGGTGGTCTTGATGACGTTGGCCTTGGTGACGCCCAGCACGAGTTCGTGTGCGTGGCGCTCCGCGTATTCGAACGCCATCCGGATGATCCGCTCGGACCCCTGGGCGGTGGTCACGGAGAAGTCGAACGCGAGGTCCTCGCCCAGCTGGAGGCCCTGGCTCCCGAGGGCATAGGGACCCTCGGTGTTCTCGCGGAAGAACACCCAGTCGATGCCCTTCCTGGGGACGCGCACCGGCCGCACGTTGGCGAAGAGGTCCAGTTCCCGCCGCATGGCCACGTTGGCGCTCTCGATGTTGGGGAGGGGCCCGCCCTTCTCGGGGGTCGTGGTGGGACCCTTGAGGATGACGTGGCACGCCTTGCAGGCCGCGAGCACGTCGTCGGGGATGGCCTGCCCGTGCCGGATCCGGTTCTCGAGGGTCAGACCCTCGATGGGGCGGAGCCGGACCCTGCCCTCCGAGATCTCCGGCTTGAGCAGGCGCTGGAGGACCCGCACCGTCTCCCGGGCGATGACCGGTCCGATGCCGTCCCCCGGGGCCACGCCGACCACGATCGGCCGGAGGCTGGCGTAGTCCATGGGGGGCAGGGCCTGCTTCATGGTCTCGACCCGCTCCAGCTGCCCCTCCACGAGCGACCGGAAGCGCGCTACGGCCTGGGCGACGGTCGGGTTCACGGGAGCCTCCGGGACTGCGGGTAGGCGAGGGGACGGGCGCGCATCGGCGATCGTCGGCCCTGGGAGCCGTCATCCCGGTACGCGGTGACGGACTCGGCCGCCGTGCGCGGGAAGGTACCCGTACCCGAGGGTGAATGTCAATGGTATACAGCATGGGCGTTTTTGCCGAATCGCCGCTGACTACCATTTCTTTCACTCGATGGAAAGGAGGAACGGCGCCTCGCCGGTTGGTGCTTCGGGGGAGGCTGCAATACCCCGGGGAGCCCGGAGCCCGGAGCCCGACGTGCCGACCGTGCCGTTCAAGGACCAGACCGCCACCGGCCTGCAGGCCGCCCTCGCGGATCTCGGCGTGGATCCCGGGCTCGCGCGGCGGCTCCAGGCGTGCGTGCTCAAGCACGGAGACGCGGCGGTCCCCACCCGCCTGCACAACGTGCGCGCCTCGCTCCTCGCTGCCGTGGCGGCCCGCACCCGCGTCCCCGCGCTCGAGTGCCTGGAGACGGAGGTCTCGCCCACCGACGGCTTCGCGCGCTTCCTCTTCCGGGGCGACGGTCCGGAGCTGTTCGAGTCGGTGCGCATCCCGCTCCTGCACCGGCCGGGGCGCGAGCGGTTCGTCGTGTGCGTGTCCTCCCAGGCCGGGTGCGCCATGGGCTGCGCCTTCTGTGCCACCGGCCGCCTCGGGTGGCGCCGGGACCTCGCGACCTGGGAGATGGTGGACCAGGTGCTGGCGGTGCGGAGGGTCTCCCCCCACCCCGTCCGGGGGGTGGTGTTCATGGGCATGGGCGAGCCCCTGCTCAACCTCGACCGGGTGCTCGGGGCGGTCGCCGTCCTGTCGGAGCCCTGCGGTCCGGCCATCTCGGGGAAGTCCATCACGATCTCCACGTGCGGGGTGGTCCCGGGCATCCTGAAGCTGGCCCGCGAGCCCGTGGATGCCCGCCTCATGGTCTCGCTCGTGGCCGCCTCCGAGGACCAGCGCCGGGCGCTCATGCCCGCGGCGCAGGCCTGGCCGCTCGGCGACCTCGTGGAGTCGCTCCGGGCGTACCACGCCGCCACCCGGCGTCGCGTGGGCATCGCCTGGGTCATGATGTCGGGTGTGAACGTGGCCGAGCGGGACGCCATCGCCCTCGGACGCCTCCTCGCGGGCCTGCCGATCCAGCTGTCGCTCGTGGCCGTCCACGATCCCACCGGCCGCTTCCAGCCCCCCTCGCCCGCCGAGCTCGACGCCTTCCTCCCTGCGCTCCGGCGGCACGTCGCCCAGCCCGTGGGCATCCGGTACAGCGGCGGTGCCGACATCGGCGCCTCCTGCGGCAACCTCGTGGGCCGCCGGCAGGCGGGGGGCACCGCGCCGGCCGCCGGTGTCACCGGGAGGGGGTGACGGGGCGGGTCGCCCGCGCGTCGAGGCGCGCGAGATCCTCGAGGAGCGAGGCGAGGTCCGCGGGCACGGGCGCCTCGAAGGCCACGAGGCGGCCGTCGTCCGGGTGGCGCACGGCGAGGCGGCGGGCGTGCAGCGCCTGGCGGGGCGCGACCAGGCTCGGTGCCTCCCAGTCCCCGGGCAGGTAGAGCCGCTCCCCCAGCAGGGGATGGCCCCGCAACTGGAGGTGGAGCCGGATCTGGTTGCGGCGCCCGGTCTCGAGCCGGACCTCCAGCAAAGACGCCCGTCCGGCAAAGGTGCGGAGCGTCCGGTAGGACGCCCGCGCGAGGACCGCGCCCCGGCGCCCGGGGGCCGCCGGGACCTGGAGGAGACGCCGGCCGTCCCAGGCCATTCCGTCCTCCCACTTCCCCTCGGGCGGATCGAGGAGGCCGTGCACGACGGCCAGGTACACCCGCTCGGGCCGGTGCGTGCGGAACTCGGCCGCGAGCCTGAGCGCCGCCGCCTCGGTGCGGGCCACGAGCACCACCCCGCTCGTGTCGCGGTCGATCCGGTGCACCACGTGGAGCGCGTCGCCCTGAACCCTCAGGTACGCCCGAAGGCGCTTCACCAGCGTGTCCCGGTCCAGCGACTGGTGCCGTGAGGCGGCATCCGTGAGCAGGCCCGCGGGCTTGTCCACGGCCACGAGGCTGCGGTCCTCGTGGAGGATCGCGAGGTCCCCGAGGCCCCGGCGGGCCCGCGCGAGCGCGTTGGAGGTGCCGGGCCGGTCCCAGCGGACCGTGACG
>JBFYZZ010000259.1:0-7203 GCA_041309225.1 Deltaproteobacteria bacterium
TCGCCCTGTTGGACGGCGGTGACCTCGCTTCGGAGCGCTTCGGCGAGGGCGACGGGGCGCTCGACCTCGCCCTGGCCGCCGCGGATGGCGATCCCCCCACTTCTGGGCCACTCGGGGCAACGATCCCCCCCCTCGCGTGCCACCCCCACTGGCGATCCCCCCGGATTTGGGTCACCGGAGCCCGCTTTCGGATGGTTTCACCCCACCGGAGGGGCTCGGGAGGCCCCCGCTGGCACAGATGGGGGGGGATCGTTCGAGGGGGTGGCTCAACCGACGGGGTATCGTTCCGTCATTCACCGCGACGCCCCGGGCAGGGAGTACCTGGCCTGCCTCCCGGCGGACGCTCTCCGCTCGAGCGGGTGGTGCCGATCCACCCGTTCCACCCGGATGCCCGGGATGCCATAGGATCGACCCGTGCACCCTCACCTGCGCTTCACTGCCTTTTTCGCCCTGGCCTCGGCCTCACCGGGCGTGACCGACGACCACGGACCGGTGGCGGTCCCCACCACCTGCTGGAGGGTGCTCGAATCGGCCTCGGCTCCCATCGCCGGCAGGGTGGAGGCCGAGGCGGAAGGTTCCATCGAGTGTGCCGTCCCGGCCCACTGGGATGGTCGCGGCCTCCTCCGGCTCCACGTCACTTCGGACCGTCCGGTGACCCTGGAGGTGGCTGGGATGGAGCCCGATGGGAAGGCCGGATTCTGGCGCCGCGTGGATCTCGTGCCGGGCGGGCAGGACCTGGCGCTCCCCCTGCGCTGGTTCCGGTGGCGGGACGGCCGCGTGGCGCGCTGGGAGGCCGTGGACCGGATCGGCATCCGGTTCCGCGGGCCCGCCTCCATCGTCCTGGGAGAGGGTGCCCTCGAGGCTGGCAGCCCGGTCCTGGGCGTCGCGGATCTGGAGGCGCTGGCCGGTGTGCCCATGCGCCACCTCGAGTCTCCCCGGGTGCGCCTGCTCACGAGCGCACCCGACGCGGACCTCGATCAACTGCTCGCCCATCTGGAGGCCGTCGGAGCCGCTCTCGCAGCCGACCTTCCCTTCCTCGAGCCGCCCTCCCGGCCCGTCCCGCTCGTGGTGCTCGGGGATCGGAGGGCCTACCAGGACTTCACGGTGGCGCTCGCGCGGGCGTACGGAGCCGTGACCGACCCGCCGTCCACCGACGGTTTCACGTTGCAGGGCGTCGCCCTCACATCGTGGGATCGGGCCTGGGGCACCCTGCGGCCATCGTACACGCACGAGTTTGCCCACGCCTGGCTGACCGCAGCCTCGGCCCTGCCCTCCGACCGAGGCGACTGGTTCCAGGAGGGGATCGCGTCCCGCCTCCAGATCCGCTTCCATCCCCAGGACGACCTCGCGTCCATCGTACGCGACGGACTGGCCGATCCGGCGCACCGCCTCCCGCTCGCCGAACTGCTCGACGGCCGACGTCTCCCCGGAAAGCGGTACTGGCAGGCGATGACCGTCGTGGACCTTCTCCTGGCCACGCAACCGGACGCGATGCCCGCCCTCCTCCACGCGATGTCGGCGACGGGCAGGCCCGACCTCCTCCCCCACCTCGGCCCGGTCCTGCACACCGACCTCGCCACGTTCGAGACGGCGTGGAAGGAGGAGACGGCGAGGCGGTACGCGGCGGGGGCGAGGTGACTCACCCGGGTGTCGTCCCCAACGCCAACCCCCCTCCCCTGCACGCCTTCATCGGGATGTTCGCGGCCTGTGCCCTCGCGCGGAGGGACGCCTCGCGGAGGAGGATCATGGTGCGCTCCCGCTCGTGTACGAGCCCCGTCGCCCACGCCGGCGTAACCGTTCACCCGGGCCGTTGCTGACGGGGCAAACGTCCAGTCGATGTCCAGAGGCAGCCCTGCGCGTCGCGCGCCTCGGGGTCCCGCCGGGAATCCCAGACCACCGATCAGGCCGATGGCAACGGGCGGGCCAGAGGGCGGTCGACGATGATGGACAGGCTTGACCCCCGTCTCAGCCGGGCGGTAGGCTCCACCCATGAGGCGGTCATCGTGCCTGTCCCCTCCCCACGGTGGCTGCGGCTGCGGCGCGGCCCGCGGACCGGTCGGCTGGACCTGGGCTCTCGCACTCGTCGGCCTCGCGCGGCGCCGCACCCTCCCGGGGACCTGGGCCCACCGTCGCCGTGGAGCGACCCCATCACCAGAATCTTCGCCCCATCGCGGCTCCTCGGCCCGGCACCTGGTCCCCTGGCTCCTCCTCCTCGGCGGTCCCGGGTGCAGGTCGGAGCGCGACTCCGCTCCCCGCGACACCGCCCCGACCGGCGACACCGTCGCCGAGACCGGCCCCGACACGGAGGGTGGGCACGACACCGCGGTCGACACCGCGGTCGACACTGCGGTCGACACCGGTGAGCCCGTGGACGACTGCGTCCCGGAGTCCGAGGCCACCGTCACCCTTTGCGCCGACCGCTTCTGGGCCCAGACCCTCGGCGAGCCCTACCAGGCCGAGATGGACGCGGCCATCGCGGCCATGCCCGAAGACCTGCGCGACGACGACCTGAAGCACCCGGTGGACCGGGCGCGGCAGCTCCAGTGGGCCGTGGTCGTCGCCAACGCCCTCTCGGCCGCGTCCGTAGGCGTCCTCCTGCCCGACGGGACCTACGACTTCACCGGCCTCGACGACGCCCATCCCTCCGTCCCGAAGGGCGATTTCTACCAGGAGCCGCTGCGTCCCAAGCTCTTCGTCCGCCGGGACGACCTGACCCTGCGCCGTGCGCGCGACGACGCCGAGCCGGTGCTCACCGCCTCGGGCCCCGGCGCCGACGGCGTGCACCACGGGCGCGTGTTCCTCCTCCTCGACAGCAGCGCCACGCGGCTCGCGGTCCAGGGGCTCGTGTTCCGCGGCGACGCCGAGAGCGCCACCTTCACGGACCCGGCGAGGTCGCTGCACGAGAACCAGGCCTCGCTCTACTGGGCCGCCCAGTGGGGCGCGGCCATGGTGGGCCTCAACGGGGGCGCCAACGAGGCCACCTTCGAGGCGTGCCGCTTCGAACGCGTGAACGGAAGCGCCATCAGCGCCGTGGGCATCCTCGCGGTCACCGGGTCGGACTTCGAGGGCGCCCTGCCGGACCCCGAGGAGACGGACCCGGAGGCCGCCGTGGAGGCGCTCCTCGCCGCCATCGTCGCGGACACCGGGACCTCGTGGGGCATGGACTTCCACTCGGGCATCCGGCGCTCCTACGCCTACGGGCCCACCACCGTGGAGGACAGCTCCTTCACGGGGTTCGTCCAGGGCGTGGTGGCCTCAGCCGACGGCTTCGCGCTCCAGATCGCCGGCAACACGTTCACCTCCGTCTACGATCACGGCGTCTACGTGCTCGGCGACGCCGGCGGCACCGTGGTGGAGGACAACCTCTTCGACCGGATCGGGAACGGCGCGGTCAAGTTCGCCGGCCACACGAAGGATACCGACCCGGACCTGTGCCTCGCGGGCCTCCACGATGGCGCGGTCCGGGGCAACCGCTTCCTCCAGATGCGCAACGGCGCCCTGACCTTCGCGGGCGTCCGCAACCAGATCTCCGGCAACGAGGTCGCCGCCTGGGACCCGACCTCCGATCCCACGGGCTGGTACGACCCGTTCCACAACCCGGGCCACCACTACCCGGAGTCGTTCAACATCACCGAGGCGGGCCAGGCCGGGTGGGCGGACCACATCTTCGCCAATGTGTTCCAGGACAACACCTCGGGTGACGGGGACTTCGCCATCCTGATCCAACAGCGCACCACTGTGCCCGACCGGAGCATCTCGGAGAACACCGTGTCGGGTGCAGGCCAGACGGTCTACTTCCACCACCTCATGCCCTGCGCTACCCACCCGTCCCCCTGCTCGGACTACAGACCCTCCATCACGGTGGAGGGCGGCGCCACCCTCGTCGTCGGGGCGCCCGACGACTGTGCCGACTGCTACCCCGACGATCCCGCCTACCTCACCGAGCTGCCGTGAGGTCCGACGATCTGGAGCCCCTGGCTCTCGACCACCTCGTTGTGGAGGACGTGGACGCCCTGCTCGGCGATCCGCTCTCACCACCTGGCGTGGCCGACCACCGGGAGGAGGTGAAGGAGGCTGCCTGACGCCAACCTCGCCATCACCCGGGGGAGAAGCTCGAGATCACAAGTATTGACTTGTCAGGAGATCCTTACGGCAGCAGTGTCCTGGCGGGGCGCGAAGGTTGCCGGTGACAGTGTTCCGCGCGAGGCGGTAGTAGTGGGATGGATGGCTCCTTCCCACGCAGTCCGGGAATCCGACGAGGATCTCATGGCCCTGGTGGCCAGCGGCGATCGATCCGCCTACGAGGCGCTCTACGCGAGGTGGAGTCCCTCCACCTTCACGTTCCTGCTTCGCCGCACCGGATCCCGTGCCCGGGCCGAGGAGGCGCTGCAGGAGACATGGCTGCGGATCTACCGCTACCGGTCGAGCTTCCAGCCCGGGAAGAAGTTCGCCCCCTGGGTCTTCGCCATCGCTGCCAACGCCGGGCGGGACGCACGCCGTCCCGAACCCGGCCTGCTCCACCTGGAGGGCGAGGCGAGCGACGAGACCGATCTGCGGGATCGGCTCGTGGCCGGCCTCCACCACCTCGATCCGATCGATCGCCGTCTACTGCTGCTCGCCGTCCAAGGGTTCACCTCCACCGAGATCGGCGAGATGGTCCAGGTGAATCCCGGCGCCGTCCGCATGCGCCTGTCCCGGGCGCGGGCCTCCCTGCGCGAGGTCCTGGGAGGCTCCGATGCATGACGTCGACGTCCTCCTCGGGCGCCTCATCGGGCCACCCCCTCCCGTCCGGGCCCCGGCGTTCCCGCCCCGACGCTCGTTCCCCTGGCGCATGGCGCTCGCGCTGGCGGCGGGGTTGACCCTCCTCGTCACGGGGATCTCGCTCCGTCCCGAATCCGAGGTCGGGTACCGCGGCCCCGGCACCCACACGCCGGGCGCCGTGTTCCTCGACCTGCGCATGGTGGTAGAGCGTGGCGGGGAGGCCTTCCGCGTGAGCCGCAACGCCGGCTGCCAGGTGGGCGAGCGAGTCTTCTTCCGGATCGCCGCGGATCGCCAGGTACCGGTCGTGCTCCTGGTGGACGGCCCCGCGGGCCGCGAGGAGGTCGCTCGTGCGACGGCGTCGCCAGCAGCCGCCGACGTGCGCACGGGCTCGGGCCTCGCGGCCTATACGTTCGACCGGCCGGGCACGTACACGTTCGTCCTCACCACCGATCCGTCCCTCGCGTGCTCCCCCGAGACCTGCACCTGCGAGACCCTGGAGGTCCAGTGATCGGCTCCCTGCTCCTGCTCGCCGCGTCCCTGGCCCAGGCCGGGCCGCGCGGGGTCGTCCAGGACGCTCCTCCCCCCCGGGGCCTCGAACGGGCCTACCGTCCGCGTCGTGTGGCCCTGGTCGTCGGCATCGACACCTACGCCGATCCCGCACTGGGCAACCTCAGGTACGCGGCCAAGGACACGCGGGACCTCGCCGCGGTGCTGGTGAACCCGGCCCAGGGCGGCTTCGACGTGGTGTCCCAGATGGCCGGCACCGTCTCCCGTGAGTCCTTCTGGTCGGCCTTCGGGGCGGCGACCGGCTACCTCCAGCGGGACGACACCTTCCTGCTGTACGTCGCGGGTCACGGCACGCTCGACCTCTCGGCGGACGGCACGGTCCTCTACGTCCTCCCCTCCGACGGCCTGCTGGCCGACGCGGGGAAGAGCGGCATCGCGATCACGGACATCGAGGCCGCCATCGCGAAGCTGCCCAGCCGTCGCCGGGTGCTGGTCATGGACACCTGCCACTCCGGCGGCGGCCGGTCCGCACTGGCGCCGTCCATGCAGGAGCGGATTCAGGGCCTGAGGGGGCCGCTGCCAGCGCCCACGGCGCTCGAGGTGAGCCGTTGGGACGTGCGCCTGTTCGCGGCCCACCACAACCAGCCGGCCGTGGAGGACCCGAACCTCCAGAATGGCGTCTACACCCACTTCTTCGTCCAGGCGCTCACGGGGACCGGCGATACCGACAAGGACGGTCTCGTCGACGTGCTGGAGGCCCACGACTGGGCACGCGACCGTACCCTCGAGTACACCGGCGGCTTGCAGGTCCCCTGGGTCGAGGCCACGCTCGTCGGCCGGGACGCGATCTACCTCTCGGGCCAGGCCGCGACCCGCAAGCGCGCCGAGTGGGCCATCGTCACCGGGCTGGAGGCCCTGCCCAGGAACGCGGTCCTCAAGGTGGACGGTGTCACCCGTGGCGCCGGAGCCCTCCAGCCAGGGCGGCGGGACATGGTCGTGGAGGTCGACGGCGAGGCCGTGATGGACAGGCCGGTCCGCGTGCAGGCGGGCGAGCGCCTCGACGTCGGTCGTCTCGTCGAGGACCGGGAGGCCTGGCACATGCTCGAGGCCGGCGCGTCCTGGCACGGGCCGAACGGCTGGTTCCCCGACTGGGCGGTCCGCCTGGGCGGATGGCACCTGCCGGCCGACCCTGCGGGCGCGCGCTGGGTCGTGGGCGCGGCAGCCCTCTGGGGCCTCGACGCCGAGCCCGAATCCGACACCTTCCCCACCGGCATGGCCACCCTACGGGGGGGCTTCTGGGCAGGGGGGCGCGTCCTCGCCGGACCCACCCTCGGTGCCGGCATCGCGTGGCGCCTGCCTGAGACCGGCGGCCAGTCCGGGTGGCTGGTCGTCCCTGGCCTGCACGCCCAGGTCGCCGCCGGCTCCCTCGTCTTCGCCCTCGACCCCACCCTCGACATCTTCGCGACCCGGGCCGGGCCAGCCATCGTTCCCGAGATCTCCCTCGCCAGCGGCATCCGGTTCTGAAGCTGCGGAGGTATCCCATGTTCGTCGCCGTAGTGCTCCTCGCCGCCGCGTGCTCCCCCATCAACAACCCGCCGGGCGCACCCGAGGTGAGCATCGGTCCGACAGAGCCCGGCGCCGATGACGATCTCGTGGTGGTGATCCTCGCAGAGTCGACGGATCTCGAGGGCGACCGGGTCACCTACCGCTACACCTGGATGCAGGGGGGCCTGCCGCGCACCGACCTCACGGGCGACACCGTGCCCGCGTCGGAGACGGCCAAGGGTGAGACCTGGGAGGTCGTCGTCACCCCGAACGACGGAGAGATCGACGGCAGGTCCGGGAGTGCCACGACCACCGTCGTCAACACGGCTCCCGTGGCGAGCGTGAGCATCGAGCCGATCGATCCCGCCTCCACCGACCCCCTCCTCGCGG
>JBFYZZ010000260.1:0-9499 GCA_041309225.1 Deltaproteobacteria bacterium
CCGCGAGCACCGCCCCGGCCACGACGGTACCCGCTCGCCAGCGCGCCCCCAGCGCCCCGGCGATCGCCGCCGCGGCGGCCGCCCCGACGATGGCGAACGCAGTGTCCGGACCCGCCAGGGCGCCGAGCAGCGGGACGAACACGACCGCCCCGGCGGCCCCCCCCAGCAGATCCGCGGCGTAGAGGCCCGAGACCCGCCCCTTGCGGCGCTGGATGACGCCGGAGACCAGCGCGCCGCCGAGCGCGAAGGGGAACGCGAGGACGGGCAGCAGGGCGGCGAACCACCACGGGTCGAGGAGCGCCGCGGGCGTGGCCGACCGGGCCTGGTAGTTCTCCGGCAGCACGAGTGGCGCCTCGATCACGGGGAAGCGGATCGCCGCGAGCACGGCGACCAGCACCGATGCGGCGAGGGCCAGGCAGAGGACCGCGACCCGCCGCTCCAGCCCGGCCTCGGGGACGAGGCCGGGGCGCAGGTGCTGGGCCACCGCGCCCACGCTGATGCCGAGCAGGGCGAGCCCGAGCGCGAGGTGCGCGAACTGGGCGAACAGCACCACCGCGAAGAGGCGGGTGAGCAGCAGCTCGTACAGGACGAGCGACCCGCTCGCGAGGCACACCGCGATCGGGAGGGCCGACGTGCGCGTGCCGGGGGGAGCGCTGGACATGCGGGATCGAGGTCCGGGCCGGGGGCGGGAAGCATACCCCCCCGGCGAAGGACTTGCCGGCGCCTGCGCGCGAGGACATGGTGAGGAACGCACGGGTCCGAAGACCTCCATGATCCTCCTCCTCCTCGCCGCCTGCCAACCCCCTGGCGACCCCGCGCCGGGTGACGACACCGGCGCCCTCGACGTGCACGCCGTCGAGGCCGGGTTCGAGGCCGCGCTCGTGTACGAGGGCGGCTGCGCCGATGTGGTGCTCTACCGGTGGTCGCCCGACGACACACTCGCCCTCCTCTTCCGGACCACGGGTGTGGTGGCCGCGGCCCACGCCGTCGGCGGCCCCGTGACCACCACCTGGACCCTCCCCGACCCGGCCGTCGAGGTCGCGCTCCAGGCGGGCGAGCACGTCACCCACGTCGTCTGCAACGACGCCATCGAGCACGAGGTCGTGGTGGCCCGCACGTGGAGGGCCGGAGCGGGTTCGGCCTCACTCACGGTCACACCCACCGGAGAGGCCACCGAGTGGGAGCTGCCAGCTCGGGGCGAACTCACGCTCTCCGACGTCGTCCTCGATCCCGAGGACGACGGCGATCCGATCCCCCTCCCCTCCCTCGCCGTCACCGCGGGGGTGGGGTGGTTCCCCGGCTAGCCCGTCACCCTCAGGACGCTCCATGCTCCCCCTCGTCCCCGCCCTCCTCGCGTTCCTCCGCCTCGCAGCCTGCCCCCCCGGGGCGCTCGTCCTCGCCCCCGAGGACACCGGTGTCGACGACACGGGTACGGGCGACACCTCGACCGACGATACGGCCTCCATGGGCGAGTGCGAGTCGGGCATCTGCCCGCTCGAGGTCTCGGAGGCGTGGGCCGAGTGCGGCGACGGCGCCTGGGGGGATCCACGGGTCCTCACGGCGACGCCTGCGGGTCCGGGCGCACTCGTGGTGGTTCTCCTCCACGCCCAGTCGGGATGCTGCCCCACGGTCGGAGTCGTGGCCGAGGCCCATGTCCGCGGCGAGCCGTTCGTGGAGGCCTTCGTGGACCTCTCCATGGACGACTGCGAGTGCGAGTGCCTGCTCGACGTCGGGTTCCGCCTCGACGAGATCCCCGCCGGCACCTACGCGGTGCGCGTGATGGGCGTCGAGACCACCGCCACGGTGGAGTAGATCGCGCACCGGCCGCGGCCGGTTCGATGGCGTCGGTGAACCCCCCCCAGGCACCGAACGGATCCACGTTCGGGGCGATTCCCTCGAGGTTGGCCCGGAGGGCCGCAGGCACCTCCCCCGTCGGCCCGGAGGGCCGGAGGCACCTCGCGGCCGGCGGGGAGGGCTCCGGGCGACGCGATCCATGAGCGGACCGGTCCGCTCGCGAGCGCGCCCCTCACCTCGATTCCGCTCATCATCGCGGCGACCGGAGGCCCGACCGACAGCAGGCCGCGGGCCCGTAGGGGCCGCCCCCCACGTCGGCTCGGAGGGCCGCAGGCACCTCGCGGCCGGCGGGGAGGCCCGGAGCGCAGGGGGCCGGCTGGGGTGATCGAGACTCCCGCTGGCCACATCTCGGGGAGATGTTGCCAACCTGCCGAGTTGTGGCCGGATTACGGCCATATCTCTGGATTATGGCGTCATCTCCTCGAGTTGTAGCCCCCACACGGCCAGTACTCCGGGAGATGATCGCAACCTTCCGAGATGTGGCCGCGGGCCCGTCAGGGCCGCCCCCACGTCGGCCCGGAGGGCCGCAGGCACCTCCCCCTCGGCCCGGAGGGCCGGAGAGGCACGTCGCGGCCGGCGGGGAGGGCCGGAGCGCCGGGGACACCCTCCGGCGTGGCGATCGTGAGGACCCCTTGCGGTCCCCGGGCTCATCCGGCCCGCCCGGCTCTCCGCTGCCCCGGCCGGGGCGGGTCACTCCACGTAGCCCAGCACCTTGAGGTTCTGGAGCGTCCGCTTCGCCTCGGGCTCGCTCATCTCCACCACCGGCGCCGTCCGGGCCGCCTCGGGCGTCGCGGTCCGCCAGGACGCGGCAGCGGCCTCCACCGGAGCGAAGGCCTCGGGTAGGCGGGCGTGAAGCGGGGACCGCTCCCCGGGGTCGGTCGCCAGGTCCCAGGCCTCGAGGAGGGCGCCCGTGGTGCGGTCCTGCACGACCTTGCGGTCACCGAGGAGGAAGGCCACGCGCTGGTCGCGCTCCACGACCACCGGCTCGCCGGCGAGCGGCTCGAGGAGGCTGTGCCCCTGCCAGGCGGAGGGGACCGGCAGCCCCGCGAGCCGCACGAGCGTGGGCGCCAGGTCGATCAGGCGGCCGGGCCGGTCGCCCTCGGACCCGGCGGGGACGCCGGGACCCCGGATCACGAGCGGGACGCGGGCCACCTCCTCCCAGAGGTAGGAGGCGTGTCCCAGCTCGCCGTGCTCGAGCAGCTGCTCCCCGTGGTCGGCCGTGAGCACCACGAGGGTGCGATCCGCCTCGCCGGCGGTGTCGAGGGCGTCGAGGATCCGCCCGACGGCGGTGTCGGCGTCCCGCACAGCCGCCAGGTAGGCGTCGGGGAAGCGGGCCCGCCAGGCGGCCTCCTCCCACCCGGGCGGCGGGAGGTAGGTGATGCGCGCCGTCCCGTCCGGCGGCGAGCGTCCGATGGCGCTCCAGGCCTCGGCGGAGGGCTCCACCGGGACGTGGAGGGTCATCATGTGGACGTACAGGAAGGCCGGACCCTCCGCCGCTCCCCAGCCCGACACCTCGTCCACCGCGAGGTCCACGGCGCGGGCGTCGTTGACGATGCTCCAGGTGTCGAACCCGCGCGCGCATCCCCACGCGGGCTTGAGGATGGGGGAGGCCGTGATCCCCGCGGTGCTCCACCCGGCCCCGGACAGGACCTGGGCGAGGGTGGGTGCACCGTCGTCGAGGGCCGGGAGCGAGGTGGAGCCCATGCGGTGGTCCCAGCCGTGGGTGCGGGCGTAGCGGGACGTCATGTAGGTGGCGAACGAGGGCTGGGTCCAGGTGTACTGGGTCCACGCGCGCCGGAAGACCCTGGCGGAGGCGGCGAAAGCGTCGATACGCGGAGACGTCGGCAGGGGCTGGCCGTAGACCCCGAGGACGTCGGGCCGGAGCGCGTCCACGAGGAGTACGAGCACGTTGGGGGCAGTCGGCTCCGCCGCCCGGGCAGCGAAGCCGACGTCCCGGAACCAGGCGGTGCCGGCGGTGGCGTCCCGGAGCTCGACGCAGAGGCGCACCCCCGAGGCACCGTCGGGCCGGTTGGCCGTGCCCCGGAACTCCTGCCAGGAGGACGTGCCCCGGAGGCTGCCGATCACCTTCTGCCCTCCCTGCAGGAACTTCCCGTCCGGCCCGTAGAAGGCCGCCAGCACCCTCGCGCCTTGCCAGGGCTTCGGCGTCTCCACGCCCTCCGTGCGCCAGCGGCCCCGCACGCGGACCCGCCCGGGGACGGGGGAGGGCCCCTCGACACAGGCGGCCGCGCGCCCGCCCTCGGGACGCGACGTGATGCGGAGCGCCCCGTCGTCGAGCGCGATCTGCTCGCGGCCCGGCCCACGCGGGGCCCACCCGGATCCGATCCCGGATTCTCCTGGTTGGTCGAATGGATTTGGCGGAAGTGGGTCGACGGCTCCGACGGCCGGCGCGCCGCCGCCCGGCGGACCCGGGGGCCGGCTCCCGCACGACGCGAGGAGCGGGATCGCCAGGAGCGCGACGATGGGGAGCCTGGGCACGGGACGTCTCCGGAGCGGGCCGGGGGTACGCGGTCAGGTAGCCGGTTCCGGAGGGTGGGGGCACGGGGCCGTCCCTCCCGCTCCGGAAACGCGCCGCGCGGACCGGCCGGGATCCCGGGAGTCAGGTACCTTGGAGGCGCCGGCGCGATCCTGCGCCGATCCCGGGAGCCCCATGGACGTCCGCCTCCGCGGTTGGCTGCACGACGCACGCCGCCACCGGATCCTGGGGATCGCGCTGGGCATCGTCCTGCTCGCGGCGGCCTGGGTGTCGCTGGGGCACTGGTCCCGCGTCGTGGACGACGCCTACATCACCGTCCGCTACGCGTGGAACCTCGTGCACGGGCAGGGCCCGGTCTTCAACCCGGGCGAGCGCGTCGAGGGGTTCTCGAACCCCACCTGGCTCCTCCTGCTCGCGCCCTTCCTGGCCGTCGGGGCGGACCCTCTTTGGGTCGCCAAGGTCCTCGGTCTGGCCGCCCACCTGGCGGCCGTGGCGGGCGCCGCCCTGCTGGCCCGGGCGCTGGCCCGCCGAGAGGGTCGCACCCCCGACGCCGCCGCGGTGCTGGCGGCCGGCTTCCTCGCCGTGAGCCTGCCGGCCGCCTACTGGGCCGTCCAGGGGCTGGAGACCTCCTTCTTCGCGGCCCTCCTGGTCCTGTCCCTGTGGCGCCTCGCCGAGGAGGACGGCCGCCCCGGGGCCCGGCCCGTCTCGGCCGTCCTGGCGGGCATCGCCATGGTGTCCCGCCCCGAGGCGCCCCTCATCGTCGCGGGCATCGCCGTGGCCCGCGCCGTGACCGCCATCCGCCGGCGGGAGGGCTTACGTCCGCTCGTGCGCTGGGCGCTGCCGTTCGTCCTCCCCGGGGCGCTGTGGCTGGCGTTCCGCCTGGTCTACTACGGGTACCCCCTGCCCAACACGTTCTACGCCAAGGGCCACGCGGCACCGCTCCACGTGGTGTGGGCGTACGTCCGTCCCTGGCTCACGCTGGAGGCGGCCTTCGCCCTCGCGGGCCTCACCGGCCTGATCGTGCTCCTGGCCCGCCGCCTCCAGCCGTCCCTGGCGCTGCTCCTGGTGTTCGCGGCCGAGGTGATCTTCGTGCGGCACAGCGCCGGCGACTGGATGCCCAACCAGCGCCTCCTGGTCGCGCTGCTGCCGCTGCTCGCCGCCGCCGCGGGCGCCGCGACCGGCATGGCCGCGGCCTCCTTCCGGTCCCGCACGCTCCGCTGGGTGCCGGTCGCCATCCTGGCCGCCCTGGTGGGGCTCCAGGGGGCCCGCTCGGTGCCGCTGGCCGAGGTGGACGTGGCCCGCGACGGCGCACTCGTGCGGACCCCCCGCACGGAGCGCCAGTGGTTCCCGGCCTCCACGCGCGAGACCTGGCACGGCGCCATGCAGGACGTGGCGGCCTTCCTCCTGCAACGGATCCCGCCCGGCGCCACGCTCGCCTACAGCGAGATCGGCCTCACCGGCTACGTGGGCGGCTGGCCCCTCGTGGACGTCCTGGGCCTCACCGACGCCACCCTGTCGGGCGCCGACGGCTCCAGCGAGGCCGAGGCCCTCGAGTCCCTCCACCGCCGCGCCCCGGACTGGATCCTCCTCCGCCCGGCCGCCCGCGCTGGGCTCCGGGTCGGTCGTCTGAGGGAGACCGCCTGGCTCTACGAGGAGTACGACCTCGAGGAGGGGCCCGCGGGCGGCTTCACGCTGGCCGCCCGCAAGGGCACCCGCCGGGCCACCCCCGAGGAGGTGGCCTCCGCGCTTGCACGCGCCGTTCGGCTCGCCCCCCGCTTCGTCCTCTTCCACGAGGCGCGGGTCGCCTGGATGGACGCCCTCCCCGCCGGGGAGGCACGCCGCGCGGTCTGCCGGGATCTGGCGGCCCGGCATCCCGGGGCGGAGGCGCTCCTGGCCACCTGCGAGGCGACCCTGGAGCGGCCGGGGCCGCCGCCCGACGTGGCCCCCCGCCGCCTCGTGCGGGAGTCCATCGGGGTCGACCTGGCGCTCGCCCAGCGGGCCGAGGGCGCGTCTCCGGGTGCCCTCGTCGTGTCCGGTCCCCGGATCACGCTCGTGGACCCCGTGCCCTGGCGCCCGGAGGATCTGCCCGGCGGACCCCGGCGATGGACCCATCCGGCCACCTTCGTCCAGGGCGTGGAGATCTCCGACGTGCGCGTGGGCGACCGGCCGTGCCCGCTCACGGCGGGCGGACCCGGCACCTGCGGCGTCGTCGCCGGGCACCTGGTGGTGTTCACCGGTCCGGGCGATCCGCCCGCCGGGGTCTCCTTCGCGGTGCCCCCGGAGGTGGCCGAGGCGGAGGCGGCCGTCCGGGGCATCGCCCCCGAGGGCGGCACGGCCACCCGCGCCGCGTACGAGGTCCCGGGCACGGGCTGGGTGATCCCCGCCTTCTCCACCATGAAGCGCATCCCCGTCCCCGAGGCCCGTCCGGGCATGCACGTGCGGTTCCGGCCCGTCCTCCTGGCCTCGCCCCTCTACCAGGGTCCCGCGGTGGCCAACCTGCTCGTCACCGCCTGGGTACGCAACCAGAAGGACCCTCCCAGCGTCGAGCTCTGGTCCGGCCCTCCCCCGGGGCCCGACGCTGCCCCGATCGACGCCGTCCTGGACCTGCCCGAGACTCCCCAGGGCGTCGTGATCGGGATCCGGGGCCCCGGCGGCACCCCCATGCGGCTGGGCGCCCTCCCCGCGATCGCGGATCCGGTGATCCTCGGGGTCACCTCGACCGAACTCGTGGCCGAGGAGGAGGCACCGGGCACCCCCGACGAGCCGCTGCCCGAAGGCCGCGACCTCGCCACGCTGGCCACCGGCAGAGGCCCGGTCGCCGTCGCCGTGGACGGCGATCGCGTGACGGTGCGCGCGCCGCTCACCTGGCGGGAGCGGGCGCACGAGGACCGGGCCTTTCGCCTGTTCCCGGTCCCCTTCGTCCAGGGTCTCCTCGTGTCGGACGTCGTGATCGATGGGCGGCCCTGCCCGCTCGGACGGACCTCGGGCCCCTGCCTCCTCCTCGATGGGGCCCTCGCGGTGGCCCGGGCGCCCGGGGAGCCCGACCCCCAGGAGGTGTCGTTCCGCGTGCCGCCGGAGGCCGCCGCCGAGGAGCGCCGGATCCGCGGCCTCCAGGACGGCCTCCCGACCGCCGTCGTCCGCGTGGAGGGGTTCGAACGGCCGGCGGTGTTCGGCCACAGCGTCGGGGCCCGCGTCGCGCTGGACGCGGTCGCCGAGGGGTCCGTCCTCGTCTTCCGGCCCGTCGTCCTCGACTCCCCGGTGTTCGCGTCGACGCGGCAGCTCACGTTCGAGCTGTCCGTGCGCGGCCGCGCCGGGGCCCAGGCCCCCGCCCGGGTGGCCTGGACGGGCCTGGTGCGAGGCCGTCCCTCCCGGCTCGTACACGTCCCCCTCGCGCCGGGCGAGGGGGTGAGCGGGGCGATCCTCACGCTGCGCGTGCCGGGCATCTCGGAGAATCGGCTCGGGCCCGTGCCGCTCTGGACCGACCTCCGCCTCGTGGCGCCCGAGGTCTCCGACGTGGTCGCCGGGATGCGATGATCCGCCTCCTCCACGCGCTCCGCGGGTGGTCCGGGCTGGCCTGGGGGCTCCCGGCCGCCGGCGTCGCGGCCTGGGTGGCGCTGGGCAACTGGCGCGTCAACGTGGACGACGCCTACATCTCGCTCGAGTACGCCCGGCACCTCGTGGCCGGCGACGGGCTCGTGTTCGAGGCCGGCGAGCGGGTGGAGGGCTTCTCGAACCCCGCCTGGGTCCTCCTCCTCGCCGGCGCCACCGCCCTGGGCGGGGACGGGATCGTCTGGGCCAGGTCGCTGGGGCTCGCCTTCCACCTGGCGTCGGTGGTGGGCACGGCGCTCCTCGTCCTCGCCGTGGGCCGCTCCGCGGGCCGGGCGTCCGGGCTGGCGGCAGCCCTGGCGGCGGGCTTCGTGGCCGTCTCGCTGCCCGCCAGTGCCTGGGCGGTCAAGGGGCTGGAGTGCTCCCTCTACCGGGCGCTCCTGGTGGGCGCCCTCTGGCGGCTCACCGTGGAGGCGGACCGCCCGGACGCCCGGCCCTGGTCGGCGGTGCTGGCGGGCATCGCCGCGATCACCCGGCCCGAGGCGCCCCTCCTCGTGGCCGGCCTGGCCGGGGCCCGTGCCCTCCTCGCCCTGCGCAGGCGCGATCCGGTCCGCCGCCTCGCGGCCTGGCTCGCCCTGGCCGCGACCCCGTTCCTTGCCTGGGAGGTCTTCCGCCTGGCCTGGTACGGCTTCCCGCTCGCCAACACCTGGTACGTGAAGGGGCGGAGCCGGGAGCCGCTCGCCGACGTGTTGACCTACCTCGAACCGTGGATCCGCCTGGAGTGGCCGTTCCTCCTCGCGACCGCGATCGGGATCGCGGGGATCCTGGTGGCCCGGGCACGGGGGGCCGGGGCCGTGCTCCTCGTGGCGGGCGCCCAGGTCGCGTTCCTCGCCCTCCAGGGCGACGACTGGATGCCCAACCAGCGGTTCGTCGGGCCGCTCGTCCCCCTGCTCGCGGCCCTGGCCGGGATCGGGGCCGCGGCCGTCCGGGGTCGGGCGCATGTGCCCGCGGCATTCGTCCTGGCCGGGCTGGTCGGGATCCAGGCGTTCCGGAGTGTGCCGGTCAAGACGGCCCGGCTCGGGGCCGACGGCCGCCTCGAGACGGTCCTCCGCGAGGAGGCCGACTGGCCTCCCGAATCGCTGGAACGAGGCTTCCACGCCAGCATGAGCAACGCCGTGGCGGCCCTGCTCACCCGTGTCCCCCCGGGGGCCACCCTGGCCATGCCCGATGTGGGCCTGGCCGGCTACGCCACCGACTGGGTGATCGTGGACCTCGTCGGGCTCGTGAGCCGTGAGATCTCGGGCGCCACCGGCCTCGACACGCCCGGCCGGGTGGCCTGGCTGCACGGGCGACGTCCCGACTGGATCGCCCTCAACGATCCCGGGTCCTGCTCCCGCTTCCAGCGGTCCATCTGGAATGCCCCGTGGTTCTGGACCGAGTACGAGCCCGTGCGCGCGTCCGGCGTGGCCTACACCCTCGCGCGCCGCCGGGACTCCCCGCCGGCCACGCCCGAGGAGGTCCTGGCCGGGTTCGAGCGGGCCGTGGACCGGGCGCCGGGGTTCCTGACCTTCCACCTGCAGCGGATGGCGTGGGCCGCGGCGGTCG
>JBFYZZ010000261.1:0-13260 GCA_041309225.1 Deltaproteobacteria bacterium
AGGGCCGGCGCGCGCCTGGCGCACGCACCGGGTCCGGGCGAGCCCGGCGAGCGCGGGCACCAGATCGAGTGGGGAGGCGTCGTCCACCACCACGATCGCGGGGTCGGGTCCCCCCTCGGGCGGTTCGCAGGCCTCGAGCGCGCGGAGGCAGCGTGCGAGGTCGTCGAGCGCGGACGGCGTGGCCACGTGGGCGGGGACCACGGCGCCGATGCGGGCGATCGGGGCGTCCACGCTTACACCTTGCAGCAACGTCGGCACAGCGGGAACGCCTCCGCTCGGCGATCCAGGCGGATCCGGCACATCTCGGCGTGGTTCCAGGCAGCGTCCAGGTGGTCGGCCGGGAGGACGGGGACCGGGGACTCCAGGAGGTGGCCGCAGGGCACCAGGGCGCCGTCGGGCCTGAGGAAGAGGGTGTGCCAGAGGCTCGGGCAGGCCCGATCCACCCCGCCGCCCACGGTGAACCAGGCCAGCGCCTCGGCGGGGGACAGGCGGGGCTGGAAGGAGACGCCGCCCGGCCACGCCCGGCGCACCCGGTCAGCGGCGGCCAGGATCTCCGCAGGTCGGACGGCCGCGATCGCCTGGTCGTCCAGGCGGAGGCAGGTGGCCTTCCGGGTCTCCCCGGCCAACTCCGAGCCGGTCGCGAACGAGAGCCAGGTGAAGTGGACGCCGTCCACGCCCAGGTCGCGGGCGGTCCGGACCACGGCCGGCAGCGCGCCCGCGTTCTCCGCCGAGAGGACGGTGTTCACGATCACGCGCGTCCGCCGGGGATCCCGGTGGGCGAGCAGGTTCGCGAGCCCGTCCACGGTGCGCCGCCACCCGCCCGCCACGCCCTTCAGGGCGTCGTGCACGGCGGCGTCCCCCAGCAGGCTCACCTGTACGACCCGGGGGCCGGCCGCCGCGAGCGCCCGGGCCGTCTCGTTGACCAGCCGCGTGCCCGAGGTGACCAGGAACGCCCGGCCTCCCAGGCGGCCGACCCGGGCGACCAGCTCGACGAATTCGGGATGGGCGAGGGGCTCGCCGCCCCCGAACGCGACCGTGGGGACGGCGGGCACGAGGTGGTCGAGCACGCGCCGGCACCCCGCCGCGTCGAGCGGGGATCCCCGCTCGGCGAGCACCTGGGTGACGTTGCAGAAGGAGCAGGCCTCGCCGCAGGCGAACGTGACGTACCAGGCGAGGATCAGGGGCCTGGGCGCCCGCCCGTCCCGGGCGAGGTGCATCCGGACC
Organism: Deltaproteobacteria bacterium; assembly: GCA_041309225.1. Lineage (GTDB taxonomy): Bacteria > Myxococcota_A > UBA796 > UBA796 > JAFGLY01 > JAFGLY01. Next base: position 1,225 of record JBFYZZ010000261.1, read on the forward strand.
GGGAGGGCCGAGGCCCGCGCCACCTGGCCCGGATCCCACAGGTTGCGGTGGAGCCAGGCCCCCCGGGCCTGGGACCGGAGGGCCTGCAGATCCGGACGCAGGCTCACGTCGTCTCCGGGCCGGCCGCCGCCTGTACCGCGGCCCCGGCGGCCACGACGTCGCGGCTCCAGAGGTGGCGGCCGTAGTAGCGGAGGTAGGCCAGCGCGTCGTCCCCGTGGCCTTCGAGGACGCTGGCCAGCAGGCCGGCGGCCTGGGCCCAGCGGGCGGCCGCCCCCACCCCCGGCACCCGTCCCAGCACCGCCGGTACGAGCAAGCCCCGGGCCGGCGCGGGGACCAGGGGCAGGAGCCGGAAGGCCGCGGCGTGCCCGCGCCGATCGGCGTCCGCACCGCCCTCCGAGGAGGCCGCGTGGTGGTACCCGGCCACCTCGCCGTCGCAGATGGACTCCCAGAGCGCGTCGGACACCAGGCCCCGCTCCCGGTAGCGCCGGAGGATCTCGGTGCCAGGGAACAGGGCGAGCCAGTAGGTGGCGATGCGCGCGGGCGGGTGGGCCCGGAAGAACGCGAGGGCGTGCCGCCGGCCCGCCGCCGTCTCCTCGGCGAAGCCCAGGATCATGTCCACCTCGATCCGGAGTCCCTCGGCGTTGCACGCATCGATCGCCCGGGCGATGTCGGCCTCGTCCTCGTGGCGGCCCAGCACCTCCTCCTTCCAGGTCCGCGGCTCCAGGGCCTGGATGCCCATCTTGACCCGGCGGCACCCGGTGGCCACGAGCAGGCGGACGACCTCCCGGTCCAGGAAGCGGGCCTGGGACAGCGCCATATACGGGGTGGCCACGACCTCGCGGTAGCGCGGGAGGAAGCGCCCCAGCCAGGCCGGGTCCAGGGTGAAGACGTCGTCGTGGAACTCGATGCACGTGAAGTCCTGGCGCCGTCGCGCCCAGGCGAGCTCGTCCAGGACGTGATCCTCCGAGCGCCGGCGGAGCCAGGGCGCCCCCGGCTCGGCGGGGAGCCGGGCGGCGTGGCTGTTGTGGCAGTAGGTGCACCGCCAGGGGCAGCCCCGGGCAGTCATGGCGTTGTAGATGCCACGCTCGGGCAGCACGCGTCGGTAGAGGTCCTTGTCGGGGAGGGGGAGGCTGTCGAGATCCGCGAGGAACGGGCGGATCCCGGGCGGGGGTACGACCCGGTCCCCGTCCCGGGTCCAGACGTTGCGGATCCCGCTCCCGTCGCCGCCTCCGGCCAGGGCATCGGCCAGCTCGCCGAGGGCCTCGTCCCCCTCGCCCTGGCAGACGAAGTCCACCGCGGGATCCGCGAGGCAGCGCTCGGGGAGGGCCGAGGGGTGGGGCCCGCCGACCACGGTGGGGATCCGCCGGACCGCGCGCACCCGGGCAGCCACCCGGCGCGCCCAGGCCCACGTGGCGGTGACGCAGGAGAGGGCGAGGAGATCCGGCGCGGCCTCGAGGATGCGGGCGGCGGCGCGCTCCTCCCGGTCGAACCGCCGGGCCAGGAGGGGGATGCTCAGGTCGAAACCGTCGTCGAAGAGTCGAGGATCGTGGACCAGCGAGGTGCGGTGGCCGGCACGCTTCAGGACGGCGGACAGGGTCTCCACCCCCATGGATTCCGCGTAGCCGGCCGTGGCGAACAGGACGTGCATGACGGGGATGCGACCGGCGGGGAGTACGGGTGGGAGGGGAGAGGGGAAGGCTGTATACTACTTCGACCCGCAGCGGTCCGGAGTCAGCGCGTGCCACGAGAGATCGTCCTGGTCCAGCCCGCCATGGGTCGGTTCGAGCAGGTCCTGGGGAACGTGATCGAACCCCTCGGCCTGCTCTGTGCGTCGCGGCTGGTCCTCGACCGATTTCCCGTGACGTTGCTCGACCAGCGCGTGGAGCGGCGCTTCTTCGCCGCCCTCGGGAGCGCCCTCGGCCGCGACCCCCAACTCGTGGGGATCACCTCCTCGGCCGGCTCCCAGCTCGCCCACGCCCTCGCGATCGCCCGGTGGGTCAAGGAACGGTCGGCCGTCCCCGTGGTGTTCGGCGGCCCCTTCGCGAGCCAGGCCCCCGACGAGTTCCTGGCCGAGCGGGCCGTGGACCTCGTGGTCGTGGGCGAGGGCGAGGCGACGCTCCTGGAGCTGGCGGAGGCGCTCGACCGGGGCGGGCGCGGGCGCGACGTGCCCGGCGTGTTCGATCGGGAGGGCGGCCGCCACCGGGGACAGACCCTGGACCTGGACGCCCTCCCGCCCGTGCCCTGGCACCTGCTCCGGTCCCCCCGGTACCACGTCCACACGTTTGGCCGGAAGACCGTGAGCCTCGAGACCACCCGCGGCTGCCCCCACACCTGCGGGTACTGCTACAACACCGTAGTCCACGGGTCGCGGTGGCGGGCCATGAGCGCCGGGCGGGCCCTGGAGGCCGTCCGCCACGCCGTCCGGAGCACGGGCGCCGCCCAGGTCTACTTCACGGACGACAACTTCTTCTCCGATCGGTCCCGGGCCTTCGCGATCGTCCGGGGTCTCGCGGACCTGGGCGTGGACTGGGCCGTGCAGGGGGTGTGCGTCGAGGACGTCGTCCGCATGACGGACGCCGAGCTCGACCTCGTCCGGGAGAGCGGGTGCCAGGGGCTCTTCATCGGCGTGCAGACCGGGTCGGAACGGCTCCAGCGCCTCTTCCGCACCGGCCTGGATCTCGCGGCGGTGGAGCCCATGAACCGCCGCCTCGCCGCCGCCCGGGTCCCCACCTGGTACTTCTTCATGTGCGGGTTCCCCACCGAGACCCGCGAGGATCTTCAGGCCACCGTGTCGCTGGCCGCGCGGCTCCTCGAGGCCAACCCCTCGGCGGTCACCTCCGCGTTCTTCCTCGCCACGCCCTACCCGGGCACCGCCCTCCACGCGAAGGCCCTCGAACACGGCTGGCCGCCTCGCCTCGGCCTGGAAGGCTGGGCCCGCACCGGCTGGTCTCGCGGGCAGGTGCCCTGGCTCTCCGACGACCATCGCCGCCTGGTCGAGGCGCTCTACTTCCTCTCCCTCTTCCACGACCGCAAGGCGGAGCGGTTCGGCGTGGTCGCGCCCATCCGGGCCTTCGCGCGCCTCTACCGGCCGCTCGCGAGCCACCGGCTCCGCCACCTCGACCTGCGCTGGTTCGCGGGCGAGGACTGGATCCGAAAGCTGGCCTTCCAGGTGTACCTGGCCTGAGAAGCGCCGAACGGGAGTCGGTGTCAGGATCGGAGGCTGCCCACCGCCCGGATCACGCGGTCCACCTCCTCGTCGGTCAGCATGGGATGGATCGGGAGGGAGAGACCGTGCTCCGCGGCCCGGCGGGCCACCGGATAGCCGGCCGGATCGAGCCCCAGGTCGGCGAAGGTGGGCGAGGCGAACCAGGGGATGAGATACTCCACGCGGCATTCCACGCGGGCCCGCAGCAGGCGTCGCTTCAGCCCCTCCCGGTCCCGGACGCGGATCACGAAGGAGTACCAGGCACTCTCCGTCCCGGATCCGGGCAGCACCGGGTCGAGGTGCCCGAGCGCGGCGCGGTAGCGGGCGGCGATGGCGGCGCGGCGCGTCCGCCACGCGTCGAGGTGGGGCAGGCGGGCCCGGAGCACGGCGGCCTCGAGGGCGTTGAGGAAGCCCGGGGTGCGACCGGCCCGGGCCACCAGCGGGTCGTGGCCGTCCGGATCCCGGGCCGTCTCGACGCGGCGGGCCAGGTCCTCGTCGTCGGTGACCAGGATGCCGCCGTTGCCCGCGCCTCCGAGCGGCTTATTGGGCCAGAAGGAGAAGCACCCGATCGGGCCCGCGGGCAGGCGCCGGCCCCGGTACCGGGCCCCGTGGGCCTGGGCGCAGTCCTCGACGACGGGGAGGCCCCGGTCGCGGGCGAGCTCCAGGATGGGGCCGATCTCGCAGGGGTGGCCGTGCATGTGGACGGGCACCACGGCCCGGGTGCGGGCGGTGAGGGCGCGCTCCACGTCCCGGGCGGCCAGACCCAGGTCGCCGGGCCGGGGATCGACGGGCACGGGCACCGCGCCGACGCTCCGGACGGCGAGGGCCGTGGCGACGAACGTGTGGGCTGCGGTGACCACCTCGTCGCCGGGCCCCACCCCCAGGGCCGCGAGCGTCATGGCCAGGGCCGCCGTGCACGAGGAGGTGCCCACGCCGTGGCGCCGGTCGCACCACGCCGCGAAATCGAGCTCGAACCGCCGCGCGTAGGACCAGAGGTCGAAGGTGTTCGCGGCCGACAGGACCGCGGCGATCTCGGGCCGGAGGTCTGCCTCGACGGCTGCGTTGTGGCGGTCGTAGGCCTCGTAGGGGACCACGAGGCCCCGCCGGACCCGGGAGGCCAGGTCCAGGGCGGGGCCCACCCGCCGGTAGTGGCGCATCACGAGGCGTTTCAGGTCCGGGGCCATGGCGGCTCTCCTCGCGGAAAACCGTCCGGGGGGGACGGGGGATCCAGGCCGGCGCAGGCCCGGCAGGTGGCGGTGGTGAATTCGCCGCGAAGGAGGTCGTGGCGGAGCCGGACGTACGCGGGCTTGCGCCAGACGTCCTCCAGGCGCTCCACGGTGAGGTCGCCCCAGAGGACCTCACCCCGATAGTCGTTGAAGCACAGGCGCACGCGACCCCAGGCGTCCACCACGAGCGTGCTCGCCGCGGCGTAGCAGGCGCTCCGTCGCCGGCCCGGCAGGCGCACGGCGCCGCCTCGGTTGTAGGGCTCGACGACGTCGCGCGCGAAGCGGCGGACGAGGAAGCGGCGGCGGAGGGTCCAGGCCGGGAGCGTCTCGCGCGTGCGCTGAAACGCGGCACTCTCGCCGTCCTCGAACGTGACGACGAACAGGCTCGTACCCGCCTCGAGCAGGCGGCGGGCGAGTTCGGGGTCGAGGGCGTCGCCGTTGGTGTAGATCACCACCCGGGCGCCCGGCAGGCGGCGGCGGCTTTCGCGGACCAGGTGCGGGAGGCGGGGGTCGAGCAGCGGCTCCCCGAAGAAGTGCGGTGAGAACCGGCCACGGAAGCCCATCCGTGCCGCCTGGTCCACGATGGAGAGGAAGAGGTCTTCGGGCATCCGGTGGTCGGGTCGGGGCTCGATCGACACCGGGCAGAAGGCACACCGCCGGTTGCACCGGGTCGAGGTCTCGACCTCCAGGCGGACGAAGCGGTCGGGCAGGACGTGGCGCCAGAGCAGGAGTTCCGCCTCCTTGGCGCGGTCGAGCAGTGGCAGGAGGGGGGGCACGGTCAGGGTCCGTCCGCCGGGGGCGGGGCCGGCCGGAAGGGGACGGCGCCGAAGACGCGAGCGAGCGGACGGTCCTCGTAGCGGCAGGTGGCGCAGACGGGATCCGCGGCGCGCCGCGCGACGAGGCGACGGCGGAACGCCTGCATGGCCGGGCCATCCCAGACCTCGGCGAAGGGGACCTCGAACACGTTGCCCACCGGAGTGCCGTGCACCGAGTGGTGACAGCAGGGGTAGAGGCGGCCGTCGGTGGCCACCAGGGCCTGGTACCAGGGCATGAAGCAGGGGGCCGAGGAGAGGTCCCGGGTGAGCTGGACCTCGATGGCGTCGAGCGCACCTCGGGCGCGCCGGAACCCGGCGGACGCACACGCCGCGCGGGCACGTCGGATCTCGGCGAGCACCCCTGTAGCGAGCGGGGAGTCCCAGCGGGGCAGGGCCCGCTCCACGAACCCCGGCTGCTCCCCGTAGGTGAACATGGAGAGGAAGTTGGGCTGCACGCCGGGGAGGCGCTCCCGGCACAGGTCGACCAGGGGCACGGCCTGATCCAGGTTCTCGCGGCAGAGCACCGCCTGGAGCTCGACCTGCACCCGGGCCCGGGGATGGCGGTCGCCCAGCTCGAGGAAGCGCCGGACGTTGGCGAGCACCCGCTCCAGATCGCCCCCCGATCGGAGACGGCGGTAGAGCTCGGGATCGGCGGCGTCCACCGAGACCTTGACCTTGGTCAGGCCGGCGTCGAGGAGGCGGCGGGCGCGGTCCTCGTCCAGGTGCATGCCGTTGGTGATGACCGTGGAGACGGCGCCCCGGCGCGTGGCGTGCGCCACCATGCGGGGCAGGTCGGGGGCCAGCAGGGGCTCGCCGTAGCCCGAGAGCAGCAGGTAGGCGGGCCGGGCCCGGTCGAACACGGCCTGGAACCGCTCGAGGTCGAGCACGGGCACCGACCGCGGGTCCCGGTGCAGGACCCGCGAGCACACCGCACAGGAGAGGTCGCACACGTCGGAGACGTCGATCCCGAGCGCCGCCGGGACCGCGCCCGCCACCGGCTGCGCCCGCCAGGCGGCGGCCAGCGTGCGGGCCACCCGACCCAGGCCTCGCGGCGTGATCGGCACCACCCGCGCCGGTGCGAGGTACCGGTCCCGGAGGGATGGAGCCATGGACGGTCTCACGGGCGGGCAGCGTAGTGCCGGCGACGGAGGGCCGTCAAGCCGGGCGGGACCGCTCCGGGCGCTGGGGCGTTACGGGGCCGGGAAGAGCCGCCCATGCCGTCCCCGCCAGCCTGTCTCCTCGGCCTCCACGTCGGCGTCGATGCCGGAGCGGCGCTCCTGTTGGACGGCCGGCTCGTAGCCGCGGCCAACGAGGAGCGCTTCACGCGGACCAAGTTCCAGTGGGGCTTCCCTGGGCGCTCCGTGGAGGCGGTGCTCCGGGCGGCGGGGATCCCCGGCCGCGAGGTGGAGCGGGTCGTCCTGGCCGGGACGGCCTGGAGCCCCCCCTCCGACGTGAACACCTACGCCATCACGCCGGGTGGGTTCATGGAGGGGGCGCTTCGCGCCCTCGGGCACCTGGGCCTCCAGCGCGGCCTGCTCGGATCCCGCCCGGGCGTAGCCACCTACCGGGGTGCGTTCGGGGCGGCCCGGCGCGTGGAGCTCGTCCGGCTGCGCCGGCGTCTGGCCGACCTCGGCGTCGTCGCACCCCTCGTCCGCGTGGACCACCACGCCGCCCACGCGGCGTCCGCCGCGTACACCTGTGGATGGGATCGGGCCCTGGTGCTCACCGCCGACCAGATGGGCGACGGGTGTTCGGCGACCGTCTGGCGCCTGGAGGCGGACCGGCTCACCCCCGTCCTCCGGGTCCCGGTGTTCCACTCGATCGGGATCCTGTACTTCTACGTCACCCTCGTCCTCGGATTCCAGCCGGGGCGCGAGGGCAAGGTCATGGGGCTCGCGGCGCGGGGGGATCCGTCGACCACCCTGCCCATCTTTCGGGAGTACGTGGATTTCGACGATGCATCCGGCGGCTTCGTGAACCGGGCCCGAGGCCTCGTGGCCGACTACGACGGTCTCGCCTCGCGCCTGGCGGGGTTCACGCGCGAGGACGTGTGTGCCGGTGTCCAGGCCCACTTCGAGGCGTGCTTCGTCGCCTTCGCCCGCCACCACGCCGCCCGGACGGGGCTCGATCGGCTGGCCCTGGCCGGGGGTGTCTTCTCGAACGTGCGGATCAACGGTGTTCTCCGGGAGACACCGGGGATCGCGGCCACCTGGATCTTCCCCCACATGGGCGACGGCGGCCTCGCCGCGGGCGCCGCGCTGCTCGAGGCCCGTCCCGCGGGCGCCGACGCCCTGCCCTCGCTCTTCCTGGGGCCGGTGCCCGACCCCGGCGACGCGCTGGAGGTCGGGGGGTTCCACGTCCTGGAGGGGCCCGCCGGCGAGTCGGCCGCGGTGGACATCCTCGCCAGCGGAGGCGTCGTGGGGCGCTTCGACGGGCGGATGGAGTACGGGCCCCGCGCCCTCGGGAACCGCTCGGTGCTCTGCTCCGCCAGCGATCCCGCAGCCAACGACCGGCTCAACCGGATGCTCCACCGATCCGAGTTCATGCCCTTCGCCCCCACGGTCCTCGAGGAGGTCGCTCCAGCGATCCTCGAGGGGTGGCACCCCGACCATGCATCCTCCCGACACATGACCACCACCTACCGGGTCACTCCGCTGGGCCGATCCATCGCGCCGGCGGTGGTCCACGTGGACGGCACCGCCCGGCCCCAGGTCCTCCGGGCCGCCGACAACCCCGGCTACCACGGTCTCCTGAGTGCATACCGGGCACGGATCGGCTCGGGGGTGGTGCTCAACACCAGCATGAACCTCCACGAGGAGCCCATCGTGTGCCGTCCCGCCGACGCCGTCCGCCTCTTCGTGGAGGCGGGCCTCGACGGGCTGCTCCTCGAGGGTCGCCTCCTCACGCGCGACCCGGTGGCGTCCGAGCACGGGACGGCCCGCAGATACGGGTGAGTCGGCCACCTACGGAACGCAGGTCCCGGGGCGCGAGATGCAGTCCATGTCGCACGTGCACAGGAACGCGTCCGCGCACGTGCCACCGTAGCAGTCGGCGTCGGTCCAGCACTGAGGGTAGCCGAGGATCCCGTGGCAGGTGTCGGGACCGGCGAGTTCGAGGCAGACGTAGTGCTCCGGGCAGCGGTCGGTCGAGGTGCAGCACGCGCCCGACACGGGCGAGCAGACCCCGGGGTGCTCGTCGCTGCAGAGCACCTCGCACGGGCAGACGAAGACACCGGCGCAGAAATGGTCCTCCGCGCAGTCCGAGGCGATCCAGCAGTCGGGGCCGCTCTTCTCGGGCTTGCACACACCCCGCGTGTGCATCACGGCCTTCTCGTAGGTGGCCAGGCACCGCTCTCCGGCTCCGGTGCACGGGCACGCGTCCGTGCAGCAGTACGGCGGCACGTCGACGCACGTGTCGGCGTCCGTGTCGGCATCTGTGTCGGCATCTGTGTCGGCATCTGTGTCGGCGTCTGTGTCGGCGTCCGTGTCGGCGTCCGTGTCGGCGTCCGTGTCGGGCAAGCAACGGGAGCCGTCACAGTGTGTGCCGTCCGTGCAGGGGCGGCGGTCCTCGCAGGAAGCGAGTGCGAGGACTGCGGCGAGCACGCCCCCGAGGAGCGGGACGGGCACATGCATCGGCACCTCCTCGCGGGAACCATCCGGGAGTATACGCGAGGCATTGTGAGGCTCGCCACCGGTCGGTGCGCTAGGGCTCGTAGACCTCGGCGAGCGTGATGTCGTTGAACCCGAGCAGGCCCCGAGCCCGCACCAGCCCGATGCGGGGCTTGAGCTCGAGCTGGGTGGCCACCTTGATCCCCCGTTCCACCAGCTCGAACTCGTAGATCCAGCAGCCACCGAGACGGCCGTAGGGGACGTCCAGCGTGTCGTTGACGTTGGTGAGCGCGTAGGTGCCCTGGATGTCCATGTCCTGGACGGTGCCGTTGATGACGAACTCGCCCGTGGGCGCCAGGGTCAGATCCTCGTCCTCGCGCAACTGGTCGCGGTGGATCCCCATGGGCGGTTCGAACCGGTACTCCCGCGTCGGCGTGTCCGACCGGCCACCCCAGACCTCGATCGCGCGGACGAGGAGGATGGACGCGTCGGCGTCGTCCACGACGATCCAGGCGCGGATGCCCTCAGGCTGCGCCTCGGTGAAATCACCGAACGTGACCTCGGTGGACGGCTCGCCCTTGTACGCCCCGTCCGCGAAGACGCCGGGCCAGTACGTGGCGCCGGCCCCCGCCGCGCCGACCAGGTATTCCCAGGTGGTGCCCTCGGGAGGGGGTTCGAAGAGGTTCGTCTCGTCGGGCGCGGTGTCTACGGGCTCTTCGGTGGTGCACGCCATGAGCGCGAGGAGGAGGATCATCGGACTCTCCATGGACGCCGTGGTGGCCGCCCCTATCGTCCGGGCCGGTGGGGGGTCAAGGCAGCCGGTGGCACGGAGGCCGGCGAACGCCGCCGGGTGGATCACTCCCCCTCGGTCTCGTGGACGAGGGCCCGGAATGCACCATTGCTGACCGGGATGGTGCCGCCGGGGTCCATCACCTCCCTCAAGGTGGCGTCGAACGTGCCCTCGACCCACCCCATCCGATCGTCGGAGGCACCGTGATCGGGATTGTCCTCGAACCGGGTGATCTCGAACGTGCCTGAGATGGACCACCACTGGACGCCCCCGTCCGGCCACCAGAACATCCCGGACATCCCGTCGTCGGTGATGGGGAAGAAGGACCACGACTGGGCGCCCTCGTCCCGCCAGCCGAACAGTACGGCGTTCAGTTCGTCGCCCCCGAACATCTGGAGGTGGTTCGGTCTCCAGTAGGTGTGGAGAACACCCTCGGCGACAGCCTTCTCGTAGACCTGCCCGTCGATGGTGGCGCGTACCCAGGTGTCGGCGACGTCCGAGTCGGTGTCCGCCTCACCCGGCACGCAGTCCGTTCCGTCCCAGTGGGTACCCGGGCCGCAGTCGCCGCTGTCCGCCGTCGGGACGCAGGTGAGGCCGGCCAGGGCGAGCAGCGTGACGAGTCCGGTGTCGACCAGGAACGAAGACCGCCGCATCGTGCCCTCCGGGCCCGTGAGGGTGCCAATGTAGGCCGGACGGTGGCGGCGGTCACCCGACGCCGCTCCGTTCAGAACGTGTAGGCCACCGACGAGTCACCCAGCCCGAGGATCACGGTCCCGCTGGGCCCATAGGCGGCCTGCCAGGCCGTTCGGATGGAGGAGACGTCCCATCCCTGGCGCTCGGTGATCCATGCCTCGCACGGATCGCCGTGGGCGTCGTGCCCAAGGTCCAGCACCACCCGCACGGGGTCGGACTCCAGGAAATCGCCGTCCCAGCACAGCTCGAACGCATGGGTGGCACATCCGCCGCTGTACTCGACCGTCAGTTCGAGGGTGTCGCCTGACGGGATGGACATGCCCGAGAGTACGTAGCCGTCGTGCCGGGCGGGCGTGCAGACGTCCACCGTGTCGGTGTCCGCGTCCGTGTCCACGTCCGAATCGCTATCCGAGTCAGCGTCGGCGTCCGAGTCGGTGTCCGCGTCGGCGTCCGAGTCGGTGTCCGCGTCGGCGTCGGTATCCACGTCGGTGTCGGTGTCGGTGTCGGTGTCGGTGTCGGTGTCGGCGTCGGCGTCGGTGTCGGTGTCGGTGTCGGTGTCGGTGTCGGTGTCGGTATCGACCTCCGGGGAGGTGTCGTCCCGCCCGGCGTCGCAGGCTCCGAGGAGGAGTGCGACGAGCGCGAGGGAGGGGAAGTACGATCTGGAGCGGATGTCCACGGGGCCCTCCGTGCTGTAGCCTTCGTAAGTCTACAGGACGGGACGGGCTGGTGGCTACGAGGAGCCCGTCGGGGCGTCGCTCACCGCTCCAGGAGGAGCGGTCCCTGGGCGGCGCCCACCCGGCACGTACCGGCGATCCGGTCGTCGCTCTCGACCACGGCTTCGATCGTGATCGCCTGGTCGTAGCCGTCGGTCTCCACGCAGTGCAGGGTCGCGTCGAGATCCGAGCCGGTCAGGGTGCCCTCCACGGCGCCCTCGCAGCCGATCACGTCGCCGGTGTCCGATCCCGTCACGGTGGTGATCCCGCCCACGGTGTCGCCGTCCACGGTGAAGGTGACCCGCATCGGCAGGTCGGCGCAGGTGTCGGGCCCCTCGCACAGGGAGCAGGTGCCGCTCCAGTCGCCGGAGATGTCGACGCCGGAGCCGCAGGCGGCGGCGAGGAGGAGGGAGACCGAGGGGGACGTGCGGGAGGACATGGGGGCCTCCGGAGTGGGCATGGATCGAGGGAAGCCTACCGCTCCGATCGCTCACCGTCACGACGGTCGGGACCCGTGGGTTACCCGGTTCCGAGAGCCCTGCCCCTCGGAGGTGCAACATGAAGGCGTTCCACGGACGGATCCGGGTCTCCACCGGGGGCGACGACGACGTCGTCGACCTCACTGCCGACCTGCAGGCGCTCGTGCGGGAGAGCGGCGTCTCCACGGGCATGGCCTCAGCGCTGGTGGTGGGGTCCACCGCGGCCCTCACCACCCTCGAGTTCGAGCCCGGCCTCGCCCGCCACGATCTCGCTGCCTGCCTGGAGCGGCTCGCGCCCAGGGACGCCCGCTATCACCACGAAGCCACCTGGGGCGACGACAACGGGCACAGTCACGTCCGGGCCGCCCTCCTCGGTGCCACGCTCGCATTGCCGGTCGTGGAGGGCCGCGTACCGTTCGGGACATGGCAGCAGGCGGTCCTGGTGGACCTCGACACCCGCCCCCGCGATCGGATCGTGGAGGTCACGGTGGTGGGGGATTGAATCCA
>JBFYZZ010000262.1:0-15817 GCA_041309225.1 Deltaproteobacteria bacterium
GGGGCCGCGGCGGCGGCGGCCACGCTCACCCGCCAGGTCCACCTCTGGACGGTGGCCCCCGGCCTCGTGGCGGCCCTGCGCGCCCGATCCTGGCCCGATCGGCTCGGCCGGGCGGCCCTCGCGTGCCTGCCCGTGGTCCTCTTCGCCCCCCTGGTGGTCCTGTGGGGCGGCACCTCGCCGCCGTCCTACGCCGACTGGGCCCGGGCGTCCGTGAACCTCGACGTGCTGGTCTACGCCGTGGCCACGTTCGGCGCCCTCGCCCTCTTCTGGTCCCCCTGGCTCGGCTGCGAGGCGAACTCGGGGCGCGGGGCCCGGATCGGCACGGTCGCGGCGGCCGCTGCGGGGGTCCTGCTGCTCGTGCTCCACCCCCTCCCGTGGCACGGGGACCCGCTGCGCTGGGGTGGCTCGCTCTGGACGCTCGCCTCCCGGTTCCCCCCTCTCCTCGGCACACCGGTCCTGTTCTGGATTCTGGTCCCGATCGGCGCGGCGGCCCTCCTGCTCCTCGCCCGGGTGGGCTGGCGGCGGGGCGACCTCGGACCGGCCGTCACCCTCGCCGCCTTCCTCGCCGCCAACCTCGCGAGCCCGCGGGCCTACCAGAAGTACTGGGAGCCGTTCGCCATCGTGATGATCGCCCGTGCCGTGCGCGACCTGCCCGACCGGCCCCGCCGCGCGCTCCTCGGGCCCGCCCTCCTGGTGGGGGGCACCTTCGCCGTGGACGTGGTGCGCTTCTGGTGGTGAGCCCGGCCGGGCCCGGCCGCGGCGCCGGGTTACCCTCCGGGCCAGGAGCGCCGATGAGAACGATCATCCTCGCGGGCGGCCTCGGCACGCGTCTCTCGGAGGAGACGGTCCTCGTCCCCAAGCCCATGGTGGAGATCGGCGGCATGCCGATCCTCCTGCACATCATGCACCTCTACGCGGCGCAGGGCTTCCGCGAGTTCGTGGTGGCCCTGGGCTACAGGGGCGAGCGGATCAAGGAGTGCTTCCTCAACTTCAAGGAGCTGAACTCCGACCTCACCATCAACCTCGCCGCCGGGCACGTCGAGGTCGCCTCGCCCCATCCCCTCCCGGACTGGCGCGTGCACCTCGTGGATACCGGGCCCACCACCGACACGGGGGGGCGCATCAAGCGGCTGGCCGGCTGGCTGGGCGAGGGCGACACCTTCATGATGACCTACGGCGACGGCCTCGCGGACGTCGACCTCAACGCACTCGTGGCGTTCCACCGGTCCCATGGCCGCCTCGCCACGGTCACCGCCGTGCGCCCGCCCGGCCGGTTCGGCGCCATCGAGCTCGAGGGCGACCGCGTGCGGCGCTTCGCCGAGAAGCCCCAGGCCGGGGAAGGATGGATCAACGGCGGGTTCATGGTGCTCGATCGCCGGGTGCTCGACTACATCCCCGGCGACGACTCGGTCTTCGAGGTGGGCCCCATGGAGCGCCTCGCCGCCGACGGGCAGCTCATGGCCTGGAGGCACGCGGGGTTCTTCCAGCCGATGGACACGCTCCGCGAGAAGCGCCTGCTCGAGGGGCTGTGGACGAGCGGTCGGGCGCCCTGGAAGGTGTGGCGATGACCTGGGCCGGACGTCGCGTGCTGGTCACCGGCGCCACCGGGCTCGTGGGCTCGTGGCTCTGCCGGCGTCTCGTGGACGAGGGCGCATACGTGGTGGCGTTCGTCCGCGACTGGGATCCCCAGTCGGAGCTCGTCCGCTCGGGGACCGTCCTCCGCCTCGCGGTCACCCAGGGGTGCCTCGAAGACTTCGCCGCCGTCGAGCGGGCGGTGGTGGACCAGGAGGCGGACACCGTGCTCCACGTGGGGGCACAGGCCATCGTCGGGTACGCGCTGAGGAACCCGCTCGGCGCCTTCGAGGCCAACATCCGAGGTACCTGGCACGTGCTGGAGGCCTGCCGGCGCCACGCGGACCAGGTCCACCGGATCGTGGTCGCCTCCAGCGACAAGGCCTACGGCGAGGTGGACAGCCTGCCCTACACCGAGGACATGCCGGCTGCCGGCCGCCACCCCTACGACGTCTCCAAGTCGTGTGCGGACCTCCTGGCCCAGACCTACGCCCACACCTGGGGCCTGCCCGTGGCGGTGGCCCGGTGCGGCAACATCTACGGCGGCGGCGACCTCAACTGGAGCCGCATCGTCCCGGCCACCATCCTGGCCGCGGTGCAGGGCCGCCCGGTGGTCCTGCGCTCGGACGGCACCTACACCCGCGACTACCTCTACGTGGACGACGTCGTGGACGCCTACCTCGCGCTCGCCGAGGCGTCCGGCCGGGAGGAAGTCCGGGGCCACGCCTTCAACTTCGCACCGGGGCGGCCGTCCACCGTGCTCGAGATCGTCGGCGCCGTCCTCGAGGTGATGGGGTACGCGCACCTGGAGCCGGTGATCCTCGACCGGGCGCGGGCCGAGATCCGCCACCAGTACCTCGACGCCAGGCTCGCGCGAACGGTGCTGGGCTGGACTCCACGGTGGTCCCAGGCGGAGGGGCTCCGGGCGACGGTCGCCTGGTACCGGGCCTACCTCGCGGAGTCCCTGGCCCAGGCCCGGGCCGCGGCCGGGCAGGGTGGTGAGGGGACCTGAGAGCGCAGGTCCGGCTACCCCCGCATCCGGAGCCGGGCGAGGGTGACGAGGTAGGTGACCACGAAGCGGGCGAGGCTCCGCTTGGTCTCCCCGTACATGCGCTTGCGGAACCTGAAGGGCAGCTCGACGATCTGCAGGTCGCGGTGGCGGCGGCCCATCCGGAAGAGGATCTCCTCGATGACGTCGAAGTGGTCGCTCCCGAGGTCCAGCTCCCGCAACCAGTCGCCCCGGTACAGCTTGAAGGAGTTGGAGATGTCCCGGCAGCGGATCCCGAGCACGAGGCCGTACGTGGCGTTGAGGGCGCGGCTCATGGCCCGCAGGTGCCAGGGGTTCTCGAGCGACCCCCCCTCGACGTACCGGCTCGCTACGACCACGTCGCCGCGGTCGCGGGCGGCCCACAGGTCGCGGACGAACTCAGGGTCGTGGGACCCGTCGGCGTCCATGAACAGGATCCAGCCCCCCCTGGCCTCCCGGATGCCCGTGCGCACGGCGTTCCCGAACGCATCGCCCCCCCGGCGGTTCACGTAGCGGACGCCGTGCTCGGCCGCGACCGCGGGTGTGCCGTCGCGCGGCTCCACCGTGTCCACCACGAGGATCTCCGCGTCGATCCCCTCCAGCGCAGCCCGCAGGCGGGGCAGCAGGACCCGGAGGTTGGCCTCCTCGAGGTAGCAGGGCAGGGCGACCGAGAGATCCGGCACGACCTACCTCCCGTCCCCGCCGAGCTCCCGGCACCAGGCGATCGTCCGCCGCACGCCCTCCTCCCAGCCGATCGCGGGTGACCACCCGAAGCACGCCCGGGCCGCATGCGTGTCCGAGACGAACACCCGCTGGTCCTCAGGCCGCTCCGGGAGGCGCCGGAAATGCATCCGGACGTCCAGCTCCCGCTCCAGGAACGCGAACAGCTCGAGGAGCGAGAGGGCGTTGGCCGGGCCGCCGCCGATGTTGAAGGCCCGGCCCCGCGCGGCGTCGGCGTGGGCCACGGCGGCGACGTAGCAGGACACGAGGTCGTCCACGTGGAGGAGGTCGCGCACCTGGCGGCCGTCCCCGGAGATGGTGAACGGCTCGGTGGCGCGGCCGGAGGCGATCTCGAGGGCCCGTCCCACGAACCAGCCCACCCACCCCTGGTCCCAGGTGGCGTACTGCCGGCCCCCGTACACGGAGGAGTGGCGGAACACCACGGTCCGCAGCCCGTACATGCGCGCCCAGTCGAGCATGTACTGGTCCACGGCCCCCTTGGAGCAGCCGTAGGGGGTGCGGAAGTCGAGCGGGAGCGACTCGTCGAACCCCTGCGCCCAGCCCCGGGCCACCCAGCGGGTGGGGGTGGCCTCGTACGTGACGCCCGCGAGCGCCCCGTAGACCTTGTTGGAGGAGGAGTACGTCACCACGGCCTCGGGGGCGTGGGCCCGGACGGCCTCGAGGAGGTGGAAGCCGCCGACCACGTTGGTCTCGAAGTCGAGCCGCGGGTTCTCGAGCGAGGTGGTCATGGCCACCTGGCCGGCGAGGTGGAACACCACGTCGGGCCGGGCGTCCCGGACCGCGTGGATCACGTCGTCAGGGTTGCGGACGTCGCCGTGGACGAAGCGGACGTCGCCCTCCCGGCGCAGCCACGCGAGGTTCTGCTCGCTGCCCGGGCGCCTCAGGTTGTCGAGCACGGCCAGGTCCTCCCCGGCCGCGAGGACGGCCCGTGCCAGGTTGGACCCGATGAACCCGGTGCCGCCGGTGATCAGGTAGCGCATGGACCGTCTCCGAGGTGTGCCCGTTGGTGCGCGATCGTGCGGCGCAGGCCCTCCTCCAGGGAGATCGCCGGGCGCCACCCGAGGCTCTGGAGGGGGCCGAGGTCCACCGTGACCTCCATCGCCTCGTGCGGGCGGTAGGGCAGCGCGCCGAAGGCGAGCCGGGTCGCCGGCTGCCCGGCGAGGCGCCAGGCCGTCCCGACCAGCTCCCGGATGGAGGTGGAGCGGCCGCTGCCGACCTCGATCCGCCGGAACCCGGGCGGCGCCCCCCGGACGGACCCGAGCACCCGCACGAACGCGTCGGCGCAGTCGTCCACGTACAGGAAGTCGCGGCGCTGCTCCCCGGGCGTGAAGGCGATCTCGGGGACACCCCGGACCAGGTCGGCCACCACGCGCGTCACGAACCCGGTGGGATCGTCGCCGGGGCCGTAGACGTGGTCCATGGCCATCTCCACGCCGGCGATCCGGTCGGAGGCGCCCCGGAGCCACTCCAGGAACTGGGCCTTGGATCGCGCGTAGGGGCTGACGTCGGGGGGGAGCCGGGTGCCCGCCTGGAGGAACACCGGCACGCGGTGGCGCGTCGCGAGGTCCAGCAGGCGGACCCCGAGGAGCACGTTGGCCTCCACGAGTTCGACCAGCGACTCCCCGCTGCGCCCGTACCGGTTGGCGCAGTGCACGACGGCGTCGATCCCGTGCGCCTCGAACACCGCGTCCGGCGGGCTCCGGTCGAGGTCGACCGAGGCCGTGCGCGGCAGGACGTCGAGGATCCGGCCGGTGCGGGAGGTGGAGCGCTTGAGCACCACGACCGCGTACCCGCCGGCCAGGAGGCGGCGCAGGAGGACGCTTCCGAGGAAGCCGGTCGCGCCGGTGAGCAGGACCGTGGGGGGGTCCGCCGCGGCGGTCCCGGCGTGGGCGCGGGGGCGCTCGGGTCCGCCCATCCTGCCTCCTCGGGCACGGAACGTACCCCGGCGCCCGCGGACCGGCCGTCTACGTGCGCAGCTCCACGACGTCGCCGTCCCGCAGGACGTGGGAGCGGTGCACGGTCTGCCCCTCGAAGGCGCCGCTGCCCCAGATCCGCGCGCTCCTGAGCCGGGCGAGGAGCTCCTTGTGGATGCGCTCGGCGAGATCGCCCACCGTCGAGCCCTCGGGGAGCGTGAACGGCCTGGCCCGATCGGGGGGCTTGCCGGGCTCCTTGGTGTAGACGCGCACGATGCGCAGGGCGCGGAACGTCGCGAGCGCGAGGTCGTCCAGGCCCTCCCGGGTCACCGTGGACACCGCGTGCAGCGGCCAGGGCACCTCGAGCAGCTCCCGCAGCGTGGCCACGTTGTCGCAGACGCCGAGCCGGTCGAGGCCGGTGGCCACCACCAGGAGGGGCTGGGAGCGGATCCCGTCCGGCGGTGCCGGCGGCGGGGTCCGGGTCGCGGGATGGAGACGTGCCCGCCGCGCCTCCAGCGCCGCGAGCCCGTCCTCCAGCCCGGTGAGCGGGTCCTCGCCCGAGACCACGAGCCACAGGAGGTCCGCACGCCGGGCGAGCTCGATGACCCAGGGCTCCGTGCGATCGGCGTCGAAGGGAGGCAGGTCGACCAGTTGGATGGCCACGTCCTGCCAGGGCATCATCCCCGGTGTGGGCTCCCGCGTGGTGCCGGGCCACTCGCCCACCTCCGGCTCGGCCCGGGTGAGCGAGGCCACGAGCGACGACTTCCCGGTGTTGGGCAGCCCCACCAGGGCCACCTGGCCCGCCCCCTCCGAGGGGACGTGCCAGGAGAACCCCGAGCGGGCGCCCTTCTTCTCCGGGGTGCGGCGGAGCTTCGCGAGCCGCGCCTTG
Source organism: Deltaproteobacteria bacterium (assembly GCA_041309225.1). GTDB lineage: Bacteria > Myxococcota_A > UBA796 > UBA796 > JAFGLY01 > JAFGLY01. The sequence continues at coordinate 6,143 of JBFYZZ010000262.1, forward strand.
AGCTCGCCCTGGAGGCGGTCGGTCCCCTTGTGCTTGGGGATGAGCCGCAGCATCTCCTCCAGGGCGGCGACCTTCTCCCGAACGGTGGTAGCCTTCTTGAAACGCTCGTCGGCGGACAGGTAGTCGGGGGTCAGGTTGGCCGGCATGGAGGCCTACAGGAAGACCGCGACCCCCGCGACGAGGACCAGGAGGGCCGACAGCAGGGGGACCATGAGCGCCCTGGGGGCGGCACCGGGCTGCATCGGCAGGAAGTCGCCGGCCTCGTCGAGGCGGATCGGGCCGGGCAGGGTGACGAGGAGCCGGGCGCTGGCCGGGGCGGCAGGGTCGAAGAGGACGGGCGTCTCGGGGCCGTCCGAGAGGACCAGGGGATTGCGCGTGGCCCACTCGAGCACCAGCGGTTCGGGCGCGCCCTCGGGCACGTACCGGTACTCCAGGCGGTGGACGGGGGGGAGGCCGAAGGCGGACGTCACGTCGTCGCGAGCCCAGAACTCGCCGGGCGTCACGGCGCCGTGGCGCATGAGGTGGACGGCGAGCCGCCGGTCCCGCACCGCCGGGACCAGGATCCGGGCACCCAGGGCGGGCAGGAGGAGGAAGAGGAGCGTCCAGGGCGGAAAGGGCCTCCGCCAGGTGCCCTCCACCCGCGCCACCTCCGGCCGATCCGGGAGGTATTCGACGACGACGGCGTCACCCGGGTCGCGGAATCCGCCGATCCGCCAGGAGGTGCCCTCCACCAGGGCGACCGCCTCCGGGCCGGGCGCCGCCGGCCGGAAGGCGAACCGGACCGCCTGCAGCGACAGGGCCCGGGGCCAGCGGTCCCCGGGCTCGAGCTCGGGTACCCGGCTCGTGGCGGTGACCGTCCCGCCGGTCGTGGCCGGATCCCCGCGGAACCACCAGGCCGAGGCGACGTCGGTGCGTGGCGCGACGGTGAGGAAGATCGCGAGGCCGACGCCCAGGAGCGCGCACCCCAGCTGGATCCGGAGGCCCCGGAGGAACACCTGCGCGAGGAGGTCCCTGGAGAGGGCCCTGGGCGGGGGCGTGAGGCGGGGCAGCCGGGGCAGCAACCGCGGTCCTCCGGGCGGACGGACGGGGAGGTCTGGAATAGCACGGGTCCGCGGGTGCGGGCGAGTGCCGGCCCGGATCCGGAAGGGAGGTCCGCTCCGTTCCCTTGCCCGCCCGGATCCCCGGCATTACCCCCCGCCCTCTCCCGGACCGGAGCGATCCCATGTCCCACGGCCCCCCCCAGGCCGGCGCGCGCGGCAAGCACCAGCTCTCCCACGGCGAGGGCCTCGTGCCCCTCGAGCCCATGGTCCTCGGCGAGATCCGCGACTTCGACGAGATGCTCGCTCGCATGGCCCGCGGCTCGTTCCAGGGCCGGATGCTGGGCCGGGCGGCCGAGGTGCTGGAGCTCATGCTCACCGAGGAGGGCAACCTGGTCGTCCTGACGATCAGCGGCGCCATGACGGTGGGCCAGATGGGTCCGGTCTTCGCAGCGCTGATCCGGACCGGCCTCGTCCACGCCGTGGTGGGGACCGGCGCCCTGCTCACCCACGACGTCGTCGAGACGATGGGGTTCCCGCACTTCGAGGCGCCCCCCTGGACCGACGAGGAGGCCCAGGCCGCCGGCGTATGCCGCGTGTTCGACTCCGCCGAGCTGGAGACCTCCATGGACGCCTTCGGGCAGTTCGTGGACGACCACTGGGAAGCGCTCCTGCCCGCGCTCTCGGACGGCGTTCCGCGCGGGAGCGCCGACTTCTGCCGGCGCGTGGGGGAGCTGCTCCTCGCCCACCACCCGGGCCGCACCGGCATCATGGCGGCCTGCGCCGAGCGGGGCGTGCCGCTCTACATCCCCGCGTTCACGGACTCGGAGATGGCCCTCAACCTCCAGTTTCGCATGGTGCGCCGCCACGGGTCGCACGGATCGCCGCTGGCCGGCGCGCCCGTCGTCCCCTACGACGGATTCGTGGATCTGCTCGACTACACCCGCCGGGTGGAGGCGCACCGGACCGGCCACCACTGCATCCTCACCGTGGGAGGGGGCGTTCCGCGGAACTGGGCGCAGCAGGTCGCGCCCGCGCTCGACATCATGCGGATGAACGGGCTGGACGTGCACGTGCCGGTGTTCAGCCGGGCGGTCCGCATCTGCCCGGATCCGCCCCACTGGGGGCACCTGTCGGGTTGCACCTACGCAGAGGGCGTCTCGTGGGCGAAGTTCGCCTCGGAGGCCGAGGGTGGCCGCTACGCAGAGGTCCTGGCCGACGCCACGCTCGTCCTGCCCCTCCTGGTCAAGGGCGTCCTGGAACGGCTCCGCAAGCAGGGGCACCTGCCGCGGTGAGCGCCCGGAGGCACGCCCAGGGGTCCGCGGTTAGACACGGAGCGCCGCACGGTCCCGCGGAGTCCCCCATGCGTGCCGCCCTGATCGCCCTCCCGCCAATCGCCTGCCTGGGCCTCGCCCTGGCCTCCGCCGCTCCGCTGCCCGTCGACACCGGCGACACCGGCCCCGACACCGGTGACACCGGCCCCGACACCGGCGACACCGACCCCGACACCGGCGACACCTCCACCCCGCCCGCCGACAGCGCGCCCCACGTAGGCGCCGCGGACCTGGCCGGCGAGGGGGGAGGCTATGCGGGGTGCGCGGTCCCCGGCCACCCCACGTCGGGCCTGGTCCCCGTCCTCGCGGCGCTCCTGCTGGCGCGACGTCGTCGCGGATCCGCATGATTCGTCCTGGCCTCCTCCCTCAGGTGCTGCTCTGGGGGGGATGTGCATCGGGGGACGACACCGCCGCGCCCTCCGACACCGGCGAGGATCACACCTGGGACGTCCTCGTGGTGGGCGCCGGGCCGGCCGGGCTCGCCGCGGCCCTCGAGGCCCGGGATCGCGGGGCCTCCGTGCGCGTCCTGGAGCGGGAGGCCCACACCGGGGGCGCCTTCTGGTACGCCGGATCCCACATCCTGCTCTCGGGCACGTCCGAGCAGGCGGCGGCCGGCATCGAGGACTCGCCCGCGATCCTGCTCTCGGAGTGGAGGGACTTCACCGGCGGCGATCCGGAGGCCCCCTGGGTACGGGCCTTCGCCCAGCGCAACGTGCCCGACGTGCGCGACTGGCTCGTCGTGCGGGCCGGGGCGGTGTTCCAGCTCTCCGGGGTCCCGGACGCCTCCAGCGGACCGACCCGGCGCACCCACGAGACCACCGGCCGCGGCATGGACGTCACGGATGCCCTGGAGCAGGCGCTGGGCAGCGACACCATCGCCTTCTCCACCACGGTGGACGGCTTCGTCCGCGACGACAGCGGCGCGGTGATCGGCCTCACGTGGCACCGCACCGGCGACCCGGCGACCCGGGGCCGGATCGCGGGCACGCGCACCGTCGTGGCCACGGGCGGCTTCCAGCGCGATCTGGATCACGTCCGCGCCCTGCGTCCGGACCTCGCGAGCGTGGACCTCCTCCACGCCAGCACCCCCGGCACGGACGGCAACGGCCACGCCCTGCTCGAGTCGCTCGGGGCCAGTTGGGTCAACCCGGCGGCGATCGGCCTGTACCTCCACGGCACGCCCGATCCCGCGGCGCCCGGGGAGGAGTTGACCCCCTCCTTCACGAACGCCGGGATCTGGGTGGACGCCGAGGGGCGCCGCTTCACGGACGAGAACGTCTACAACAGCCTCTCCGTGGCCGACGTGGCGCTGGCGCGGGCGGGGGGCGTCGTCTGGCTCGTCGTGCACGGCCCCCTGGTGCAGGACTCCTCCTTCTCGGACCCGATGGTCCTCGAGGGTGAGCCCGGTTCGGCCACGGTCCTCGACGTGCTCGCCGGCGGTTTCGTATACGCCAGCGACACCGTGGCCGGGCTGGCCGAGTCCATCGGCGCCGACGACGCCGTCCTCCAGGCCACGGTCGATGCGTTCAACGCGTGGGTGTACGGCAAGGCGCCGGACGCCTTCCGGCACGGATCCTCCCGGCCTCCGCCCATCGAGACCCCGCCCTTCTACGCCGTCCGGATCGTGCCCTCGGTCGCCAAGGCCTTCGGGGGCATCGCCGTGGACGAGGACGGCCGGGTGACGGACGCGGACGGGGATCCCCTCCCGGGGGTCCTGGCCGCGGGGGAGCTCACGGGCATGGCCGGCGGCAGCCTCGTGGGAGACCGGGGGTTCACCGGCAGCATCTCGGCCGTGCTGCTGTCCGGCCGGATCGCCGGGGCCTCGGCGGCGGCGGAGGCGTTGGGCATCGAGTAGGGCGGTGCGGGCTCACCACCCGTGGGTGAGGCGGTAGTCGAGGACCAGGCAGGGGATGGCCTCGGGCAGCGGCCCGAAGACCTTCTCGGCCTCCTGGCGGTCCTGCCCGGCCTCGAGCGTGGCCTGGCAGGGCAGGAGGAGGGAGCGGGCGAGGGTGCGCGCGGTCTCCCGCAGCACCCAGTCCCCCTTCGCCCCCAGCCCCTTCAGCACGGTGCCGGTGGGGGCGTTGGAGAAATCGATGTCGACCTCGCGCTGGCGGAGGTCGATGTCGGGCAGGTCCGCCGCGAACAGCTTGGCGAGCCGGGCGGTGATCCCGTAGGCCGACTCGGGCGGGGGCACCTGGGTCGCATCCGGTCCGAGCTGGGCCACCATCGCCCGCACCACCTTGCCGACCCGGGTGCGGTCGTCGTCGCCCGCCACGAACAGGCAACCCCTCTGACCCCGGCTGAACGGCGCCACGTCGGACTCGAAGCCGTCCGGGAGGGCGCTCACCCCCGCGGCGCGCAGGGTGCCGAGCAGCAGTTCGTCGCGCCGCGCCGTGTTGGCGGTGAGGCCGCCCAGGTCGCCCGTGACCAGCGCGTCGGGCTGCACGTCGAGCCCGAGGTGCAGCGCCTGCCGGTAGGTGAGCCGCGCCACGCCGCGCGTGCAGACGTCGGCCTGGAGGGAGTCGTCCTTGCGGCCCCACTCGCGGTGGCCGAGCGAGGGCTCGATCCCCACCCACACGACCACCTTCGCGAAGCCGGCGTCGAGCCCCTCCTCCTGCACCACCTCCTCCCGCCAGGTGGCGAACGCGGCCGCCTCCGGGCGCTTCGGATCGAGGAGCCAGGTGAAGTCGGCGGATCGGATGGCGGTAAGCTGCTCCAGGACGGCCTTCTGGACGATCTCGTCCTCCAGGGCCTGGCCCAGGCCGACGGAGTCGCTGATGCGGGCCGCGAGCTGGGAGAAGGTGGCCTTCTCGGAGCCCTCCATGTTCTCCGCGAATTCGAGGGATTTGTTGCAGTTCTCGAGCTTGACGGTGGTGGTGGCGTAGCTCTTCTTCCACTTGGCGGCCCGGCACGACATGCCCCCGCCCCAGAACAGGCCAAGGAGGAGCGTGAGCCCGAGGAAGATGAAGCGGGGCTGGAAGATCTGCCCGGTCTTGACGAGGGCGACGCCCTTCTGGATCTGCTGGCCGATCCCGGTGGTGAGCATCTGGGTGAGGGCCTGGCGCTTGCCCTCCTCGGCGAGCGCCTTCCCGGTGAGCCGCTTCCGGGCCTTGCCAGCGAGCCCTCCGGCCCCCGGGGCGTCGGTGTCCGGGAGCGAGTCCAGCTCGACGATGAAGCGCGGCCCCTGCTCGGTGACGAGCGCGAAGGCGTCGCCCGGGCGGATGGCCGTGGCCACCTCGATCTGGGTCGGCCGGCGAGCCCCCGCGCGCCACAGGAACACCGTGGCCGTGCGCTCCACCGGGGCGAGGATGAGGGAGAGGTCGGGCTGCCTCAGGATCTTCACGTGGATCGGCAGGACGCCGAGGGCCTCGGCCAGCGTGATGTCGCAGCGGCCCCCGTCCGAACCCAGGACGACCTCGATCCCCTGGAACGGCCCGAAGCGGGTCCCCCCGAACTCGGGTGCCAGGCGCAGGTAGATGGCCAGTTCCGACTTCATGGCACCTCCGGCTCGCCCCCTCCTCTATCTCGTGCGATATGATGGGCGCCCACCCCAGGGGCGCCCGATGAACGTCTTCCTCGTGCCGTACACCGCCATGCGACACCTGGTCGTGGGTTTCTGGTGCGCGGGGGCCGCCCTGCTCTGCTGGTGGATCCTCCTGCTGTGGATGGTGGGCGTGGGGCCCTCCTGGACGCTGCCCTGGGACGGCGCGATCCTGCTGGCCCTCCTTGCCGCCGTCACCTCGGGTGCATCCGTCCTCGCCGAGGACCTCCTCCGCCGCAGGCCCCTCCTCGGCGTCGCGGGCCGCGTGGCGCTGGCCGCCGCGATCTCGGGTCTCCTCGCGCTCGCCGCCTGGTGGCTCTGGACGGCCGTCCTCGCCCCCGGGCTCGTGGCCCCGCTCTCGCGCATGCTGGTGGATCTGGGGGCCGGGGAGGCCGACGCGGCCGGCGGCGGGGGCGTGGCCCTCTCCCGGGCCGTCGAGACCGACGTGGTGGACGCGAGCCTCGTGTCCCTCCGGTACCGGTTCGGCGCCTTCGCCATGGCGGGCCTCGCCACCGCCCTCGGCCCCCTGGCCGTCCGCCGGTTCCGGGGCGCCCTCGACCACCTCGGCGCCGGCCTGGCGGCCGGCCTCGTCGCCTCGGCCACCTGGTACGTCATCGGCCGCACCATCGCCGCCGACCTCTACCTCGCCGACGCCGCCGCGGTCGTGGTGTTCGGGCTCGTCTTCGGCTGGTTCGCCTGGGGAATCCCCAGGTCCCTCTACGCGGGCTGGATCCGGGTCCTCTCGCCCTGGCGGTTCGGGCACCGCATCCCGATCGACGGCCCCGACGGATCTCCCAAGGAGCGCTTCGTCGGTCACTTCCCGCGTGGCCTCGACCTCTTCCTGCCGCTCGAGACCGGCGTCCAGGAGATGCACCTCTCGGTCGCGGTGGACGCGAAGCAGCGCTACGTGGCCCGCGGCCTCACGCTCGCCCCGACGACGCTGCGTCGCTTCCTGGAGCGGATCGACCTGCGCTACGACCCCCGTCGCCCGGCGCCCCTCGAGACCAACCTCTCCTCGGGGGACCGCATCGTGCTCGGCCAGGGCCGGGAGTCCTCCGAGCTGGAGTTCCTCATGCTGCCCCGGGAGGAGCGATGAAGCGCCTCCTCCTGGTGGGCCTGCTCGCCGCCGTGGCGTGCACGTCCGACCTCTCCCCGGTGCCCGGCACGGGCGTCCGCATCTCCCAGCCGGAGCAGGGCAAGGACACCGATCTCAAGCTCCGCATCTTCACGACCGAGACCGACTGCGCCACGCTGGGCCCCGACGACCTCGCCCACTGCCTCCCGTGGGTGGATCGCGCGAGCGGAGAGGTCCACCTCGCGTTCCGCTTCTTCCTGGGTGCCGATCCCTGGCCCGTGCCCATCACCCGCGACCAGGTCGAGGTCCTCCACCAGGGCTCCGTGATCCAGGAGGGGCAGAACGACCAGTCCTTCAACCTCGTCCCCCACGATCCGGTCCGTGCGCAGCAACTGTTCGTGGTGCTCATCGACGGCTCGGCCTCCATGAACGAGCCGGCGCGGAACCCCCGCATCGAGCGGGTCCGCGCCGCCCTCCTCGAGGAGGGCGTGGTCCGGGCGTTCTTCCCGGACCAGGTGCGCACCGGCGTGCTCCTCCTGACGTTCGCGGGCGCCAGCGTGCGCCCGGTCGGGGGGGAGATGAAGGTGATCGAGCGGCCCCGGGAGTACCGGCGGCTGGTCCAGCAGGCCCTGAGGGCCGAGGGTGGCTACACGCACCTGTACGACGCCGTGCGGTACGCCACGGGCCCCCTGCTGTCCGACGTCCCCGCGGTCCGCACGTTCCTCCAGGCCGCCAACGCCGCTCCGACCATCGTCGCGCTCACCGACGGCTTCAACAACGAGGCGAGGGACGACACCTGCGGCAGGAACGCCACGCGCCTCGAGTCCCTCCTGGAGCACCTCGTGGAGGCCCGCCGGGGCGAGGGCGACCTGCGCACCCGGCCGCAGGTGTTCACGGTGGGTCTCGGGCGCCCCTTCCACCCGTCCTTCGACCTGCCCGAGCGCCGCGAACGCGTGGATCCAGCCCTGCTGTGTCGCCGCAAGTACGTGAACGCGCCGATCGACGGCTACCTGGAGGCGGTGGGGATCGACAACGCCAGCCTGACCTGGATCGCGGACGCCGGGGGCGGGCGGGTCTACGTCAAGCAGGACGCCTCGGGGCTCGGGGAGGCGTTCCAAGCCGCCGCGGCCGAGCGCTACGAGTGGTTCGAGATCCGCTACCGGCTCGATCCCTTCCACCTGCGGCGATCCTTCCGCACGACCCTGCGGCTGTTGGCCTTCGCCAACGCCGAGGCCTCGGTGCGGATCCACCCGTCCGGTTGGCTCGACGGGCCGCCCGGCGTCCGGCAGCCCGACGGCTGGACCGCCCGCTCGACGCTGCGCCGCACCACCGCCCTCGTCCTGCCCGTCCTCGGCCTGCTGCTCACGCTGGGCCTGCTGCCGCCCGCGCTGGTCAACGCTCGCCGGATCCTGGGCGGCCGGCTCCGCCGGGGCACGACCCGTCCCCCGGCAGCACCCGCGCCACCGCAGGCGGGGACCCCCTCGCAGGGGGCGCCGGGGAATCCCCCCCCTCCATCCGGTTAGGGTACGAGTTGCCGCCGCGAGGACACCTGCCGTAACATCCAGCCGACCCGACCAGGGCCGTCACCGCCGGCGGCGAGGAGAGGTTGTACGTGGGCCGCACCATCCGCAACTACGAGATCATCCGGCCGCTCGGGGAGGGGCGCTTCGGCGAGGTCGTCCTCGCGGTGGGCGAGGTGCCCGGTCGAGGCATGGCCACCGCCCGTCGCCGGCTCGTGGCCATCAAGAAGCTGCGGGATTCCACCCATCCCGAAGCCGCCCGCCTGCTCCTCCAGGAGTTCGCCCTCCTCGACCAGGTCAAGCACCGCAGCATCGTGCGGGTGTTCGAGTTCCTGCCCGGCGAGAACGCCGTGGTCATGGAGGCCGTCCAGGGCGCCAACCTGCGGGTCGTCCTCGAGTCGTGCGCCCGCGCGCACGAGCAGGTCTTCACGGAGGCGGTCGTCGAGATCGCCTGTGAGATCGCCGACGCCCTGTACCAGGCGTACACCACCCCCTCCGACAACGGGGAGGCGCTGCGCCTCGTCCACCGGGACCTCAAGCCCGAGAACGTGATGCTCACCCCGCAGGGGGAGGTGAAGATCCTCGACTTCGGGCTGGCCAGGGTGGACAACGCCGACTTCGCGCGCGAGGACGCCACCCGCATCCGGGGCACGCCGGTCTACATGGCCCCGGAGCAGGCCCGCGGGGAGGCCCTCGACCACCGCACCGACCTCTTCGCCCTCGGGCTCATCATCTACGAGATGCTGATGAACCGGCCGGCCTACCGGGTACCGGAGCGCTCGCGCGATCCCGTGGCCGAGGTCCTCGGCGCCATCGAGCGGGCCGACCTGCAGGACCGCATCGCCGAGCTGGAGATCAAGATCCCCGCGATGGGGCCGATCATCGCGCGCTGCCTCCAGGCGCGTCCCCAGCACCGCTACCAGGACGGCCACGAGCTCCTGATGGACCTCCGCCGCCAGCTCTACCGGGAGCGGGGCGCCTATCTCCTGGAGTTCTGCGAGTTCTTCTTCGGATCGCTCCACCGTCTCGAGCCCTTCCCCTCCCCCGACGAGCCCTCCGCCGAGCCCGCGAGTCCGCAGGCGCGCCGCCTCTCGATCCAGGAGCGCCTCCAGCGCTCCATGGACCGCGAGAAGACGGCGCCGCCGCCGGCCCGCCCGGCGGCCCCGCC
>JBFYZZ010000263.1:0-7668 GCA_041309225.1 Deltaproteobacteria bacterium
ACGCGACCAGCTCCCGGGCGGGCCGCCCGAGGAGGTCGTCTACCGCGAGGGCGGCGAAGCGGTCGAGGAGACCGTCGGCCAGGCGCGTGCGCACCGCGTCCGAGCGGCTCACCGGGGCCCGCCCAGGAGCGGCCGGACGGCGGCCGCGGGGGTGCCCATGACCGTGACCCAGAGTTGGTGGATGGCCCGGGTGGCGCCCACGTGCAGGGCGCGCCGGGCGGTGTCGGTGTCGGGGTAGTGGGCTGCGCTGGCGTCGAGCAGGACCACGTAGTCGAACTCGAGGCCCTTCACGTCCTGCACCAGGGTCACCTCGACGCCCGGGGCGAACGAGAAGTCCTGGTCGAGCACGAGTCGGAGCCTGGGCACGTCGGCCTTGAGCAGCCCCTCGAAGATGAGCCGGGCACAGGCGGTGTCGGGCGCGATGAGCGCGACGCTGGCCATCGGCTCGTCGCGGGCGAGGGTCCGGAGTGCGTCGGCGAGGACCGCCACGAGGGCGCCGTGGTCGGTGAAGCGCAGGATCTCCACGGGCGGGCCGGCCCGGATGGTCCGGGGCTCGGGCTCCAGGTCGGCGGAGGCGCCGAGGAGGCGGCGGCCGAACTCCGCGATCTCCCGCGTGGACCGGTAGGAGACGCGGAGGGTCTCCACCACGGTGCCCTGCATCCCGAGGTGGGCGAACAGCGTGTCCCAGTCGCTGAAACCGGCCACGTCCACGATGTGCTGCGCGGTGTCGCCCGCGAGCGTGGCGCAGCGGCCCTCGTCGAGGGTGGCCAGCGCGACCTCGAGCTCCACGGGCGCGAAGTCCTGCACCTCGTCCACCACCACGTGGGCGTAGCGCTCGGGACGGTGATCGGGACCGCGCAGCGGCCCGACGCGCAGCTGCCAGGCCCTGAGCAGGAGGGCGTCGTCCTCGCAGTCCAGGACGGGCCCCGCGGAGCGATCCCCGTCGAGCCAGCCGCGGAGCGTCGAGGCCTGCTCGGCCATCTCCCGGCCCCCCGCGGCGATGGCCGCCTCGGACAGCGTGTCGCCGGCCAGCGCGGCGAAGGCCCGCAGGGTGGCCTCGGTGTCGGAGAGCAGGCTGACGAAGTCGTCGATGGCTTCGGTCACCGTGGGTGCGGCCGGGCGGGCCCGGATGCGGCGCTCGAGCACCGCCCCGAAGGCGGGGTGCAGCTTGATCCGCTGCAGGGAGGACGGGGAATCCTCCCGGCACGCCTTGGGCAGCCGGGTGAAGAGGCGGAGCCGCCGAGACCGGGCCCACTCCTCCCAGGTCTCCACCCGCACGCCCTCGACTCCGAGGGCGGGCAGGACGTGGGCCACGTAGTTCTTGAGCGCCCGTCCCCACACGAGGACCAGCATCCGGGAGGGCCGGAAGCGCTGCGGATCGGCGTGGACGAGCCAGGCGATCCGGTGGAGCGCCACGGTGGTCTTCCCGCTCCCCGCCGTGCCCCGGATGGCCACGAGCCCGCTCCCCGGCCGGGTCACGAGGTCGAACTGCGTGGGGTCGATGAGGGCGGCGATCTCGGGCAGGTGCTTGTCGGCCCGGTGGGCGAGCCCCGTGCCCATGCGGGCAGAGCGGAAATCCCCCGCCCGGAAGGCGGATCCGGCTCCGCCGGCGAGCCGGGACGCGGGCCGGGCCAGCGGGATCCAGGCGCCGGCCTCGTACACCCAGGATCCCTGGGGGCAGTCCACGCGCTGGAGCTCTCCGTTCGCCACCCCCACGATGCGCCGGGCCGCCACCACCCCCTGGAGCACCACGTCCCCCACCTGCTCCTCGAACTCCTCGCCCTCCTGGTACCGGTAGAAGATCGTGCTCACCGGCGCGTCCCGCCAGTCCACGATCCGCAGGCCCCGCTCGAGGCGGGTGCCCCGGCCGATGAAGAGGTCGCGCTCCACGCCGTCGTGCCGCAGGCGCAGGTGGGCGAAGTAGGGGCACTCTGGATCCACGCCGGGCCGGCCGATCTCGCCGCCGACGACACGGGCACGGGAGGCGAGGTGGTCGTAGTGCTGGAAGAGCGCGGGGAGGTCCTCCTCCTTGGCATCGCTCGCGCTCGCGCGGAGCTCCTCCATCTCCCTCAGGATGTGCCGGCCGGAGATGGCCGGGGGCTCCGGATGTTCCTCGAGGTGGCGCCGAATCCGTCCGAGGATCTCCACTTCCTCCCGGACGGGTGCGGGAACCACCGAGGGCTGCCCCTCGGCCGGCTGCGGGTCGGGCCCGGTCATACCGGACAGCCTATCCTTTCACGGGCACCGGGGCCGGGTGCACGCCAGCCCCGCCCGGTGCGTCCGGGCAGGGCTGCAAAGGGGAGAGGCGAGTCCGCCAGAGGCTAATAGGCGTCCTGCGGCGTGGTCATGGTGGCGCCGATGGACTTGGTCGCCGTGTAGGTGGCGCGGGTCGTGTCTCCATCCACGTCGCACTCGCCGGTGACCTGGAAGTTGGTGACGCCGGACATGGTCACGCTGTAGCTGCCGCGCACCTTGCCCGAGGGCTCCCAGCCGATGGCCTGGTAGTCGTCGGGATAGGTCCAGTCCCGGAGCGCCTTGACCGGGTTGTCGTCGGGGGCCGGAGCGGCCGCGACGTAGGTGTCGAATGCGGCATCGTAGGCGATCTCGGCCGTCTTGATGCCGTCCACGTTGGTGGGGATCTCGGCCCGCTTGGCGCGGTACTGCATCGCCACGAAGTTGGGAATCGCGATGGCGGCGAGGATGCCGATGATGGCGACGACGATCATGAGCTCGACGAGGGTGAAGCCCTTGCGCATGGGGTGCTCCTGGGAAGGGGGAGGGTTCGCTGCCGAACCGTCCTCCACTCAAGAACCGTGCCAACGGCGCCGTAGGGGTATCGGAGGGCTGGCAGAACCCCAGGTCGGCCATTCGGGGTGACAAAAAACGTCACCCCAGACGAATTCCGTCACCCTCCGGGGCCTAATCGACGGCGAGGCCGTGCTTCTGGAGGCGGTAGCGGAACGAGCGGAAGGTGAGCCCGAGCAGCGCGGCCGCGCGGGTCCGGTTCCCGCCGGCCTGCTCCAGGGCCCTCAGCAGCCAGTGGCGTTCCGCGGCCTGGAGCCGGGCGTCGAGATCGATGCCCTCCTCGGGCAGCACCTCCGCGGTGTCGTCCCCCGCGGGGGGGGTGGCCACCCGGACCCGCTCGGGCAGGGCCTCGGGCCCGATCCGGGGGCCCGAGGAGAGCGCCACGGCGCGCTCGACGACGTTCTGCAGCTCCCGGACGTTGCCGGGGAACGTGTACTGCCTGAGCAGGCGGGCGGCCTCGGGCGTGAAGCCCTCCACGACCTTGCCGTACTCCTTGGCGTACCGGATCACGAAGTGGCGGGTCAGCTCGAGGACGTCGTCGCCCCGCAGGGCTAGGGCCGGGACCGGGATCGTGACCACGTTGAGGCGGTAGTAGAGATCCTCGCGGAAGGCCCCCCGCTCCACCTCGTGGGCGAGATCCTTGTTGGTGGACGCCAGGATCCGGACGTCCACCTCCCGCTCCTCGGTGCCCCCCACGGGCAGGACCTTCCGCTCCTGGATGGCTCGGAGCACCTTCACCTGCGTCAGGAGCGGCATCTCGCCGATCTCGTCCAGGAACAGCGTGCCCCCCGTGGCCGCCTCGAAGAGGCCCACGCGATCCCGGAGCGCGCCGGTGAAGGCGCCCTTGCGGTAGCCGAAGAGCTCGCTCTCGATCAGGGTCTCGGGGATGGCGCCGCAGTTGACGGGCACGAAGGGTCCCCCCGCCCGGGCGCCGCTGTAGTGGATGGCCCGGGCGACGAGCTCCTTGCCCGTGCCCGACTCGCCGACGATGAGGCAGGAGATCCGCGTGTCCTTGACCTGCTCCACGAGGCCGTAGACCTCGGCCATGGCGGGGCTCGAGCCCACCAGCGTGCCGAAGTGGTACCGGTCCTGGAGGGCCTGCTTGAGCGCGAGGTTCTCCTCACGGAGGGTCCGGGTCTCGAGGGCCCGCCGGACGAGGAGCTTGAGCTCGTCGTTGGAGAAGGGCTTCATCACGTAGTCGAAGGCCCCGATCTTCATGGCCTCCACCGCGCTCTCGGTCGTGCCGTAGGCGGTGATGACGATGACCGGGACGTCGCGGGCGCTGCGGGCGGCGCGGGCTTTCACGTTCCGGAGCAGATCGATGCCGGAGGCCACCGGGAGGCTCATGTCGGTCAGGACGAGGTCGTGCGGATCCTGCTCGAAGGCCTCGAGGGCCTCCTCGGCGGTGGCGAACGCCTGCACCCGGTAGCCCTCCCGCTCCAGCAGGATGCACAGGAGCTCCCGCATGGAGGGTTCGTCGTCCACGACGAGGAGGCGGAAGCTGGGCACGGGTGCCTCACGTGGCCGGGGGCCGGCGGGGGAAGACGAGCGTGAACGCGGACCCCTGCCCCGGCTCCGACCGGACGTCCACCCGACCCCCGTGGGCCCGCATGAAGCGCGCCACGTTGGCCAGGCCGAGGCCCGTCCCCCCCCGGCGGGTGGTGAAGAAGGGATCGAACAGGCGGGCCCGGTCGGCCTCGGACATCCCCACGCCCTCGTCCTCCACCGTGACCAGGACGTGGTCGCCGTCCACCGAGGTCGCCACGCGCACGGTGCCTCCCCGGGGCATGGCCTGGGCTGCGTTGAGCAGGAGGTTCCAGATCATCTGGCGCAGCCGATCGGGATCGGCCACCAGCGGGTCCGCCACGGCCCCCGACACCGCCACCCGCACGGTGCCGCGGTAGCGGGGATCGGCTCCGAAGGCCGCGACGACCTCCCTCACGATCGCGTCCACGTCGGTGGGGCGGGGGGCGAGGGCCTCGGGACGGGCCGTGTCGAGGAAGTCGCCCACGAGGTCGTTGAGTCGTCGGATCTCGGTCGTGGCGATGTCCACGAGCGGGCCCGGCCGCTCCTCGGCCAGGAGCTGGATCGCGCCCGACAGGCTGGCGAGCGGGTTGCGGATCTCGTGCGCGATCGCCGCGGCGATCCGGCCCACCCCGGCCAGGCGCTCCTCCCGCTCCGCCTCCGCCTCGACCTCCCTCAGGTGGGTGACGTCCTCGAACACCACGACCGAGGCCCCCGCGCTCCCGAGCGGGCTCTGCGAGCAGACGAGGATCCGCGACTCGGTCCCCAGGGTCACGTCCTGGGTGGATGCTTCCGGGGCGAGGTCGGGCATCACCTCGGCGAGATCGCGCCCCTCCACGGGGCCGAGGATGTCCCGGGCCGCCGGGTTGGCCGAGCGGATCCGGCCCTCGGCACCCACCACCAGGATGCCCGAGGGAACGCTCTGGAGCACGAGGCCGTGCTCCTCCTCGAGGGCACGCGTGGTCTCCACCTGGGCGACGAGGGCCCGATCGGCGCTCCGGACCCGGTTCGCGAGGCGCACGCTCAAGCCGCCCACCAGGACGAAGGCCAGGATCCGGAGCACCTCGTCCGCGACCGCCGTGATGGCGCCGGGGGCCGAGGTCCCCATCAGGATCTCGACCAGTTCGAAGGCATTGACGCCGGCGTACGCCAGGGCGTCGAGCGCGACGACCAGGATCGCGACCCGGCCGGAGGTGAGGTAGGCCGCCGCGACGATGTTCATGAAGTAGAACACCACGAAGATGCTGCCTCCCCCGCCGGTCAGGATGACGAGGGCCGTGAGGAAGACGGCGTCGAAGAGGAGCTGGACGAGCACGAAGGCGCCGAGCGCCCGGATCCTGCGGACCACGGCCGCGCTGGCGGCCAGGAAGGTCAGGGTGAGGGCGGCAAGCGGGAAGAGCCCGCGGGTGCCGGGCAGGGTCCAGGGCTCCCGAAGGACGATGGAGCCCACCAGCGCGAGGAGGCCCGTCACGAGGACGAGCCGGAACAGGATGTAGGCGATGACCCGGCCCCGCAGGATCTTCCCCGTCCCGGGGGGGTGGGCGGCCGGGGGCGGATCGGTCATGGCGGCACCGGGACCGGGAGCAGGGCTACGGCTGGATCCCCGCTGCCATCGTGAAGATCGGCAGGTACATCGAGATGGCGAAGCCGCCGACGAAGACCGCCAGGCACACGATGATGAAGGGCTGCATCACCGAGGTGAGGGTGTCGACCGCGGCGTCCACCTCGTCGTCGTAGAAATCGGCGACCTTGCCGAGCATGACGTCGAGGGCGCCGGTGGCCTCGCCCACGCTGATCATCTGGCAGACCATCTCCGGGAAGACGCGGGTGGCCAGGAGCGGCTCGGCGATGGTGCGGCCCTCGGCGATGGAGTCGCGCGCCCGGGCGATGGCGTTCTCCACCACGAGGTTCCCGGAGGTCTTCCCGCAGATGTCGAGGGCGTCGAGGATGGGCACGCCCGAGGAGATCATGGTGCCGAGCGTCCGGCAGAAGCGGGCTACGGCCGTCTTGCGGAGCAGGTCGCCGAGGACCGGGACGCGGAGCACGAGGCGGTCGAAGACGAGGCGGCCGGCCCGGCGCTGGTAGGCGGTGCGCAGGGCCAGGCCCACCGCCAGGATCCCGAGCAGGACGAAGTAGAAGTTGTGCTGCAGCCAGCGGGACGCGGAGATCGTGATCTCAGTCGGACGGGGCAGCGTCTGGTTGAACTCCTCGAACATGGACTCGAAGGTGGGCACCACCTTGAGGAGGAGGAAGGCCACGACGAGCACGCCCACGCCGACGACGATGGCGGGGTAGGTCATCGCCCCGCGGACCTGGCGCCGCAGCCTTTCGCCCTTCTCGAGCTGCACGGCGAGCCGGTTGAAGATCGTGTCGAGGATCCCGCCCATCTCGCCCGCGGCCACGAGGTTCTGGAAGAGATCGTCGAACGTGCGGGGGAACTTTCGCAGCGCGTCGGCGAACGTGGAGCCGCTCTCCACCGCCTCCTTGACGGCCCGAATCTGCTCCCGGAACGTGAGGTTGGGCGCCTGCTGCGACTGGATGTCGAGGCACTGGACCAGCGGCAGGCCGGAGTCGATCATCGTCGCGAACTGCCGCGTGAAGATCACGAGGTCCTTGTTCCGGACGCGCGGCTGCAGGAAGCCGATCCGCGGCAGCTGGATGTTCGTGGACCAGACGCTCTTCGCGCGGACCACCGTGGGGTCGATCTGCATCAGCCGGAGCCGGGCCCGGGCGGCGTCGAGCGAGGCGGCCTCGATCTCGCCCCGACGGGCGTCACCCGCCGGGGTTCTTCCCTCGTACGCGAACAGGGGCATCCGGGGCGTTCCGTGTGTGGTGCGAGGCGGGGAGCATAGCCGGGGCCGACCCCGCCGAGCAAGCGCTCCCGCGGATGCCCGCGTTGCGGGCGGGCGCGCCGTCGGGTCGCCTGGTGCGTCGCCACGCCAGCAACGCGAGCGCGACGAGGAGGACGAGCCCGCCTCGGGGGGGACGGGCCGCCGCGCACGAGGCGGGGGGCGCCGGCCGGTGGGGGGCCTCGACGACGAGGAAGGTCCGGACCGCGCTCGCCGGCCCCGGCCCCCAGGCATCGACCGCCGCCACCTCCCAGGACACCACGTCGCCCGCCCGGACGGCGCCGGTGAGGTCGAGGGACCGGCCCTCCACGTCGAGCACCTGGACGTCGCCGGGATCGAGCCACCACGAGACCCGGTAGGCGAGCCGGTCGCCGTCGGGGTCCTCCGCGGGATCCCAGGCGAGGATCACGCGCTCCTCGGTGGCCTCCTCCCCGGGCACGAGGGGCGCGGGCGAGCGGGGCGCCGCGTTGGCCACCGCCCGCACCGCGGC
>JBFYZZ010000264.1:0-8373 GCA_041309225.1 Deltaproteobacteria bacterium
AAGGGCGTGTCGCCCACGGGCCAGTAGTAGCGGTCGTTGTGGAGCAGGCCCTCGCCGTGCAGCACCCGGTCGGCCACCCAGGCCAGGAGCCACTGGTTGCCCCCGCAGTCGGGGTGCACGACGTGGCAGGGCAGCGAGGTGGTGGGGTGGAGCCAGGCGGGGAACGCCACCGTGCCCGCCACCGCGAGGCTCGTGGCCGCGGCCAGCAGCCACCATCGCCGATCGCCGCGGGAGGCGGTGGAGGGAGGAGCCATGACGCGGTAGCATACCCGACCCGGAGACTCGGATGGAACTGCCCCAGCACCAGTGCGATCTCCTCCTGCGCCTCGGGGAGGCGGGCGGCCCCCTCGCGATCCCGGACCTCGTCCGGGCGCTCGGGCTCGACCAGTCGCTCGTGACGGCCGCGGCCGGCGAGCTGGCGGCCTCGGGCCTCGCCGTCCTGGACGAGCGCCCTCGCGAGGAGATCCGCCTCGGCCCCGAGGGATCCGCAAAGACCGGAGCCCCGCTCCCGGAGCGGGCCGTCGTCGCGGCGCTCGAGGCGGCCGGCGGCCGCTGCCCGTTCCCCGAGGTCGCCGCCCGGGCGGGCCTGGCCCCGGCTGTGGCCGGGGGCACGCTCCGCTGGCTGAAGGAGCGGGGCTGGGCGGTCAAGGAGGGGCCCGACCTCGTGCTCCTCGGAGCCGTGCCCGCGGATCCCCAGCCCGACGAGGTGCTCCTCGCCGTGCTGGCCGGCGGCCGCGTGGCCTTCCGCGACGAGCTCGAGGCCGAGGGCCTGCCGGTCGAGGCCGCCCTCCGGCTCCTCCTGCCCCGCCGGGGCTTCGTGGTCGTCAAGGAGCGGACGGTGCGGCACGTGGCGCTCACCGACGCGGGCCGGGCGGCGCTCGCCGGGGGGGTCCGGGGCCGGCGCCGGGTCACCGCCCTCACCCCCGAGATGCTCTCCGACGGGTCCTGGCGCGACGTGGACTTCGCCCCCTACGACGTCACGCTCGCCGCCCGCCGCCTCTACCCGGGCAAGGAGCACCCCTTCCAGCGCACCCTCGACCGGGTCCGCCGCGTGTTCCTGGAGATGGGGTTCGAGGAGGTGTCGAGTCCCTGGGTGGAGTCCTCCTACTGGAACTTCGACGCCCTCTTCCAGCCTCAGGATCACCCCGCCCGCGACATGCAGGACACCTTCTACGTGGCCCGGCCGGCCGCGTGCCGGCTGCCCGATCCGGCGCTCGTGGACCGGATCCGCGCCACCCACGAGCACGGCGGCGACACCGGCTCGACCGGCTGGCAGTACCGCTGGGACCCCGCCCTCGCGCCCCGGCCGGTGCTGCGCACCCACTGCACGGCGGCCACCATCCGCGCGCTCGCGCGCCACGCGGGCGAGAAGGGCGTGGCGCCGGGCAAGTACTTCACCGTCGGCCCGGTGTTCCGCCGCGAGACCACCGACTACAAGCACCTGCCCGTGTTCCACCAGGTGGACGGCATCATCGTGGATCCCCACGCGAGCCTCGCCACCCTGGTGGGCACGCTCACCGCCTTCTACCAGAAGATGGGCTTCCCGAAGGTCCGCGTGGTCCCCTCGTTCTTCCCGTACACCGAGCCGTCGGCCGAGGTGAACCTCTGGCTCGAGTCGCGCCGCGACTGGGTGGAGATGGGCGGGAGCGGCATCTTCCGGCCCGAGGTCACCCGCCCCCAGGGCATCCGCGACCGGGTGCTGGCCTGGGGCCTCGGCATCGATCGGCTGGCCATGATGCTCTACGAGACCGGATCCCTCCAGGATCTCTTCTACGCCACCATGCCGTGGCTGCGCGAGGAGCCGCTGTGCCGATCGTAGACATGCCCGTGGGGCTCCTGCTCGACCGCCTCGCGGCCGCCGGGGCGCCGATCCCGCTCGAGCGGGTGGTGGACCTGCTGCCCCGCCTCGGCTGCGAGATCGCCGAGGTCGCCACGGTCCGCCAGTACGGCTGCGGCGCGTGCGGCCGCCTGCTCGACCGCACCGAGGCGCAGGGCCGGCCGCTCGCCTGCCCCTCGTGCGGCGCCGACCTCGCCGCCCGGCCCGAGCTGGCCACCGACATGGGCGAGGCCCGGGTCTTGAGGCTCGACATGCTGGCCGTGCGGCCCGACCTTTACGATCCGGGCGGCATGGCCCGCTTCCTCGCGGGGTACCTGGGTGTCCGCCGGGGGCTCCCGAACTGGAGTGTGGCGCCCCCCCGGATCCGGGTGCGGGTGGACCCGAACGTGGCAGCCGTCCGCCCGCACATCGCCTGCGCCGTGGTCCGCGACGTCCGGCTCGACCACGACCTCGTCAAGATGATCATGAACCTCCAGGAGGACCTCCACTGGGCGCTGGGCCGCGACCGGAAGCTCGCGTCCATCGGTGTCTACGACCTCGACACGATCCGGGCCGAGGAGGGCGTCGTCTACGAGGCCGTGGACCCCGATGCCCTCCGGTTCGTCCCCCTCGGCTTCCCTGCGGGGGATCCCGCCTCGCGCCTCACGCCGCGCGAGATCCTCGTCCGCCACCGGACCGGCCAGGCCTACGCGCACCTTCTCGCGCCCCACGACCGGTACCCGCTCCTCCGCGACGCGGCGGGCACCGTGCTCTCCATGCCGCCCATCATCAACTCGGAGGACACGCGCGTCACGCTGGGCACCCGGGCGTTCTTCGTGGACGTCACCGGGCTGTCCCGGCGCACCGTGGACCGTGCGCTCGCGGTGATGGCCGCCTGCTTCCTGGAGACGCTGCCCGGGGCCACGGTGGAGGGCGTGGCGATCGAGGAACCCGAGGGCACGCGGATCACGCCCGATCTCGCGCCCGTCCCGATGGACCTCGACGTACGCGAGGCCGCCGAGACCATCGGCGTGCCGCTCGACGGGCCGGCGCTCGCCGACCTGCTCGCCCGCATGGGCCACGGGGTCGAGCCCGCCCCGCGGCCGGGCACGCTCCGCGTGCGCGTCCCCGCCACCCGCAACGACGTCATGCACCCGGTCGACCTCGTGGAGGATGCCGCCGTGGCGTACGGCTACGAGCGCCTCCCGGTGTCCCTGGTGCCCACCTTCACGGTCGGCCGGGCCCGGCCGGTGGAGGAGCGCGCCACCGTGGCGCGGCGGGCGCTCACCGGCCTTGGATTCCACCAGGTCATGACCCTCGAGCTCACCAGCGAGGAGGCGGCCTTCCGGCGCTGGGGCCTGCCCGACGACGACCGCGCCGTGCGCATCGCCAACCCCATCAGCACCGAGCAGACCATCTGCCGCGTCTCGCTCCTCCCGGGCCTCCTGGAGACGCTCGCGATCAACCGGCAGCACGACCTCCCCCAGTCCATCTTCGAGGTGGGCGACGTCTGCCTCCTCGATCCCGACGCCGAGACGGGCGCCCGGGAGGAGCGGACCGCGGGGGTGGCGCTCGTGGGCACCCACGTGGGCTTCGCCGATGCCCGGGCCGTGCTCGACGCCTTCGTCCACGAGATGGGCGGGTGCGTGGCCGTGCGCCCGTTCGACCACCCGGGCCTGCTCCCGGGCCGCGCGGCCGCGGTCCTCGATGCCGCAGGCCGGGCGATCGGCTGCCTGGGCGAGGTGCACCCGCGGGTCATCGAGGCCTACGGCCTCCACCACCCCGTGGTGGTGGTGGAGGTGTCGCTGGAGGCCCTGGCCTGAGGCCGTCGGGGCGGCCCCGATCAGGGGGGCGCGTCCCCCACGCAGCGCACCGAGAGGCCCAGGGACTGGCGGAACGCGAAGGTTTGCATCGCGCTCTCGCCGACCTCCCACAACCAGGCGTCGGTGGAGCCGGAGGCGTCCGTCGTCCAGAAGTAGGTCATGGTCTCCGCCGACATGGCGCTCGGCCGGAACCCGCCGGTCATGGTGCACCGGTACCCCGTCATGAGCGCGTCGAAGCCCGAGTCGCCGCCCACGGCGAGCCGTCCGGGGGCCGCGGCGGTACCGCCCAAACCGTCGAACAGCGTGTCCCACTCGTCCCGCGAGGGGAGGTGGAAGCCGGCCGGGCAGATGCCCTGGACCGGCGGTGCGGGCGAGCCGGAGTAGTCCTGCAGGGCCTCCTGCCACTCGTAGAAGCCGCCGCGCCTCGTGCCGGCCGTCCCGTCGCACTCCGCCGGGTCGTCGTTCCAGCAGTACTTCTCGACCAGCCCGTCGTCGTGGGCCAGCGCGCCCGAGGACGTGCTCTCGATCATCGAGCCGAGATCGAGGTTGTCCCTGAGCCAGCACTGCGCACCGACGGAGACGCTGCGGTAGACCGCGCCGTCGCGGGCATCGACCACGTCGTCCCCGCAGGCCCAGTCCGCCGGTGTGCCGGTGTCGCCGCCCGTGTCGTCGGTGTCGTCCCCGCCGCACCCGAGGGCCGGCAGGGCGGCCGCGACCGCCAACCAGGGAATCCGCCGCATGGGACTCATCGGAACGCCTCCTCGTGCGAGCCGCCCGTCTCGGTGTGCAGCCTTAGCTTCGCTCGCCGCGACCCTCCGGTTACACCGCCACGCACCGGCTCCCCGCCGCCCCGACGGACCGGTAACCGGACGGGCCCGACCCGCGAAGAGGACGGTGATGACACCGGACCAGGAGCAGGAGCTGGGTCGGCTCATGATCGAGGCTCAGGCCGGCGATCGATCCGCCTACGAGGCGCTGCTGACGGCCCTCGCCCGCGTGGCGCGGGGCATGGCGGTCCGCCGCCTCCCCGCCGATCGCGTCGACGACGGCATCCAGAACGTCCTCGTCGCCGTCCACCGGGCCCGGCACACGTACGATCCCTCGCGGCCGCTCCTGCCCTGGTTCCGCGCCCTGGCCGAGCACCGCCTGACGGACACCTGGCGGCAGATCCGACGTTCCGCCGGCCGGGAGTCCGATCCCACCGGGGCGGACGCCCTTCCCGGACCGGCGGTCTCCACGTTCACCCCGGAGGATCGCGAGGCACTCGCCACGGCGGTGTCGGGGCTGCCCGCCCGCCAGCGTCGCGTGGTGGAGCTGCTCAAGCTGGAGCAGCGCAGCGTCCGGGAGGTGGCCCGCCTCCTCGACATGAGCGAGTCCGCGGTGAAGGTGACGGCGCACCGCGCGTACCGGCAGCTCCGCCGCATCCTCGGAGACGCGAATGTCCGCCGTTGACCGACTGATTCGCGATCTGACCCAGGAGGCCGGGCCGGTGCGCCGGTTGCTGCCGACCCCGCTGCGCCTCGGCCTCTGGCTCCTGTGTACCGGGCTCTTCCTCGCGGCCGCCCTCGTGGTGCTCGGCATCCGCCTCGACCTCACCGAGCGGCTGCACGAGGGCGCGTTCCTGCTGCAGTTGGTCCTGTCCGCCACCGCCGCGATCGTCTCGGCCTCGAGCGCCCTCGATCTCGGTGTCCCCGGCGCCGAACGGCGCTACTGGACGCGCGCCGCCCCCCTGGCCATCCTGGGGGTCTGGACGGCCTGGATGCTGTACCGGATGGTCGCCTTCGTCTCGGATCCTCGGGTCTGGATCGAGGTGATTCGCGCGTACCCCCTCGACGAGCTGGGCACCGGCCTGGCCCTGGCCTCGTTCCCCGGGCTGCTCCTCCTGGTCCTCGTCGGGCGGGCGGCTCCGCTGCGGCCGACGTGGGCCGGCGGCCTGGCGCTGTTGGCGGCCGGGTCCGTGAGCTCCCTCGGGGCGCTCCTGACCTGCGACAGCCCGTGCCCCATCCACGCCGTCGTCCTGCACCTGTCCCCGATCCTGTGCGTCGTCCTGCTGGGCGTCCTCGCGGGGTGGCTGCTGCTGCGCCGCATCCGGTGACGGCCCCCGCGCCCGTCGCCCGCAACGTTGCGGTCGACCCCGGCCGCCACTACATGGCTCCGCCCCTCCCGCGATCCCGAGGATCCCCCGGTACCACGGCATGGCACGACTCAAGGCTGGTTTCCTGGCGCTCGCGATCGTCTCGACCGCCCCGGGGTGCGGCGACGAGGGGGCCCTGACGGAGGTCCGTACCGGGCCGAGCGCGCTGGTGCCGTCGGTGCAGGTGGTCCGCTGGACCTCCGGGCTGCCGGGACCCTCCCACGTGGAGTACGGCCCCGAGGGCGGCCCGGAGCGTGCCACGCCCCCCGACACCGGGGGGACCACGCACGAGATCGCCCTGCTCGGCCTCCGCGGCGGCACCCGCTACCGCTACCGGGCGGTCACGGTGGACGCCGCGGGCCGGCGCCACGCGAGCCCCGAGGGGACGTTCCTGGTCCCGCGGCCGCCGCCCCAGCTCGCCGGGTTCCGCGCCACCGGCCGCACCGACGGCGACGACCTGGTGCTGTTGAGCGTGATGGTGCCCGACCAGCGCCTGAGCTGGGTGGTGATCGTGGATCGGGCCGGGAACGTCGTGTGGTGGTATCCGGCCGATCCCGGGCGGATGATCCCGACCGTCAAGCCCGGGCGCGACGGCCGGAGCATCCTCTTCGGCCAGTACGACAACGAGGACGCGAAGGTCGTCCCGTCCATCGTCCGGGTGGCGGTGGACGGGTCCCGCCGCACCGACACCCAGACCCCCCTGGCCCACCACGACTTCGCCGAGCTGCCCGGCGGCCGCCTGGCCTGGCTCGGGCTGGCCCTGGGGACCGTGCCCTACGGCGACGCGGGCGAGCGGCTCGTGGCCAGCGCCACCGTGGTGGAGGGCCCCGAGGGTGCGGCCCCGGACGCCCCGGAGGTCCGGACGGTCTTCGACTACGCCGACGACTACTCCGCCCCTCCCTCCATGGTGTGCCCCTGCGCCGGCCGGGAGGTGATGGGGCTGGGTGCCCTCGACTGGGTCCACGCCAACGCGATCCTCTACGACGAAACGGCCGACGCCTGGACCCTCGTGTCCCGGAACCTCGACTCGATCCTGCGCGTGGACCGCCGGACCCGGCGCATCCTGTGGGAGATGGGGGGAGCGAACCCCACCCTGGACGACGGGCCGGGCACGCCCTGGAGCCACCCGCACGTCACCCACGTGTGGGACGGCGGCCTCGTGGTCTTCGACAACGGGAACCACCGCCGTCCTCCGGCCTCCCGGATCGCCGAGTACGCCTGGGACGACCGGACCGTCCGGCAGGTGTGGGAGTACCGGCCCCCGGACGGCCGGTACTCGGGCTTCCTCGGGGACGTGCGCAAGCTCGAGAACGGGAGCTACATCGCCTCCTGGACACCGCAGGGGCTCGTCACCGAGGTGACCCCGTCGGGGGAGGTGGCCTGGAGCCTGTCCATCGGCCCCCGCGTCGGCACGGGGCGCCTCCACGTCGTCAGCGACCTGTACCGGATGCGGTGAGGAACGCGCTGGCGGTCAGGGGCCGCCGGTCCCGGCCTCCGGCACGGGCGGGCCGGGGAGCGTGGAGGCGTCGGGGATGCGGAACACGAGGGCGCTCCCGGACGCAAGCGGCTCGCCGAGCACGCGCCGGAGCTCGGCCTCCATCTGCGCCGCGAGCCGGGGCGCCACGAGGTCCCGGTGGAGCACGATCCAGCGGAATCCGGCCCCTGCGAGCCGATCGGGCGTCCAACCGGCCGGGACGGCGAGGCGGCGGGTCTCGGCGTCACTCCCGATGATGGCGAGGCCCGAAAGCAGCGGATCCCGGATGGGCAGGTCCTCGAGCTCGGTCGGCAGGCGGGTGCCGATGGCGGCCAGGATCGGGAGGCCGTGCAGGGTCTGCTCGTACAGGTACCGGCTGCGGACGGCCTTGATGACGGCCTCAATCTCCAGGGCGTCCTTCGGGGGCGTGCCCCGGTTCCCTCGCCGGACCTTGAGGGGCAGGTCGATGACGGCCCCCTCGCCCTGGGCGGCCAGGAAGGCGCAGTGGGGTGGACGGTCCGCCTCGAACGAGGCGACCGGCAGGCGGACCGGCCCCAGGAGCACCGCCTCGCTCCCCCACGCGGCGAAGGCCAGGGCCACGACCGCGGCGGCGAGGCCGGATCCCCGGCGGCGCCGGACCGCGTCCGCGAGCCACGTAAGCCCGTGGCCGGCCGAGAGGGCCAGGAAGAGGTGGAACATCCCCAGGCGCCGCTCGGCGTGCAGGGCGACCATGGCCACCACCAGGGAGGGGAGCGACCGGCCGTCCCCCGACGGGATGGCCAGGCGGGCGGCCCAGGGCTGGGGGACGAGGATGTCGAGGAGGAACGGGATCGAGGCCAGGAGCCAGAACCGACCCCCACGCCGGAGGCCACCGAGGAGCGCCAGGACGGCCAGCGTCAGGATCAGGTGGTTGTTGAGCCAGAGCGTGACGGACGCGTAGAGCTCCGTGTCGGGCAGATCGTGCTTCCAGGTCATCCAGAGCCACGAGGCCTCGGCGCTCACCGGGCGTTGGACGCTCTGGGCCAGCGGATCGGCCACGATGGGCAGCAGGTGGTGGGCGGCGGCGACCACCGCGGCCGAGCCGGCGAGGAGCCCCAGGAGCAGCGCCACCGCGCCCCCTGGCCCC
>JBFYZZ010000265.1:0-9398 GCA_041309225.1 Deltaproteobacteria bacterium
CTGCGGCGAGCCCGAAGACGGCGAGGCCACAGGCCGAGGCGGCGGCGAGGTCGTCGCGGCCCACGGCCGCGAAGCTGGCCACGGCCGTGGTGGAGGAGCAGCCGGTCCCCGTGACGCGGGAGAGGATCGGGTGCCCGTTGTGCACGCGCAGGCGGCGGCGACCGTCGGTGACCAGATCCACCGGCCCCGTGACCGCGACCACGAGCGAGCGACGGGCGGCCCACGCCGCCACGGCGTCGTCACGGCCGGCCACCTCGTCCAGGGAGTCCACGCCCCGCACCCGGCCGCCCGCCCCGGCCAGCCCGAGCACCTCGCCCGCGTTGCCCCGGACGACGGACACCCGGCACTCGTCGAGGATCCTCAGGGCCGCCTCGGTGCGCAGCCGCGTGGCCCCCGCACCCACCGGGTCGAGCACCACGGGCACACCGAGCTGGTTCGCGCGCCGGGCCGCCCGGACCATGGCCTCCACCAGCGTCGGATCGAGGGTGCCGATGTTGAGGAGCAGGCAGCCCGCGTGGCCGACCATCTCCTCCACCTCCTCGATCGCGGGTGCCATGACCGGCGCAGCGCCGAGGCCGAGGGTCACGTTGGCCGTGAGGTTGGTCACCACGTCGTTGGTGAGGTGATGGATCATGGGCCGGGTACGGCGCACTTTGGCGAGGAGATCGGCGGTGGAACGTGGCCATTCGGACATCGCTACATCCTCCGCGCAGGCGCGAGGTCCACCCCGCGCATGAGCCATCGGGAGAGCAGGATCGCCAGCACGGGGCCGGCCAGCGCCCAGGCGAAGAGGATCAGCCACATGGCCTCGGGCGACTGCCAGAAGGGGAGGCCGCCCGCGGCGATCCGCTCCCCGATGCCCTCGGGGCACCAGCGCACGAGCATGTGGCCCGACAACCCGCTCACGACGAGCTTCGCCACGAACCAGGGCATCATGCCCAGCCCGTAGAACGCCCCCTCCTGGCCCGGCGGCGCGATGGCGGCCGTGAACTCGGACAGCTTGGGGCTCCAGAGGAGCTCGCCCACGCTCATCACCACCGCCATGACGACCGCCATGCGGAAGTAGCCCGAGGCCGGATCCGCCCCGAACCACGCCCAGGGGAGCACCAGCACGGCCAGGGAGAGCGCGCTCACCGTGGCGCCGAACACGAGCTGCCAGAACACGTGGAAGCGGTGGGCGACGGGCACGAGGAGCACCACGCCCACCAGCACGATCCAGGGGTTGATCTGCTGCAGCAGGCCCATGTCCGCGTCCGGTCCGATGACCCGGAGCCAGTACTTGGGCATCAGCATGGACATGTAGGCCCAGATCGCCCGGACCCCCAGCACCGCGGCCATGAGCACCATGAACCGCCAGAACACGGGCAGGCGCACGAGCGCCGCGACCCCGGCCAGCACGGGCGGACGGGCTCGGCTCCCGGCCCAGGCCGACGGCTCCCCCCGCACGGTGGCGAGGACCAGCCCGAGCGAGATCACGGTGATCCCGGCACCCGCGACCACCACCCAGGGCCAGTCGAGGCCCAGGGTTCGCGTGAGGCCCCGCAGGAGCCAGCCTGCGCCGATGCCCCCCAGGTTCATGAGCAGGTACCAGACGTTGAACGAGGCGCCCCGGCTGCGCTCCGACGAGAAGCGCCGGTTGGCGGCCTGGTACAGCGTCTGTACCATCGCGAGCCCCGGCGAACCGACGAGCATCAGGGCCACCACGACCCACGCCCGCCCGGGCAGGGCGGACCACAGGGCCGCGAGCGCGATGCCCGCCCGTGAGACGAGCAGCAGCGCGAGGGCGAGGATCGCCGTGCGGCGGATCCCGAGCCGATCGGTGACGAAGCCGGTGACGAGGAGGGAGACGGTCACCAGCATCGTGAACGCGGCGTAGATGTAGCCCGTGTGCACGTCGTTCCAGCCGAAGGTGTCGGTCAGGAGCACGGTGGCCACGTACATGAACGAGAAGAACGCCACCGACTCGAGGACGTTGACCGCCTGGAGCAGCCAGAAGGCGCGGGGGTTCTCCCGGAGGACCCCGAAGTCGCGTACGTACTGACGGATCGGGCCCAGCAGGGTGGGCCGGCCGGTGGACTCCATGGGATCTCCGGTCGGGATCGACGCCCGGTACCTACTCGATCCGGAGGATCCGTGCCCGGGCGAGGGCCTCGGGGGCCACGGGCGGCACGAGGACACCCGCCGGGGCCCCCGGACGGGACTCCGGTCCGATCCCCCTTGACGATCCCTCGGAGCCCGGGCAGGTTCCCCGGTCACCCATGCAACTGCGCCTCCCCGAACCCCTGATGCCGCTCGCCTCCCTGGCCTACGACCTGTGGTGGTCGTGGGACGAGGCGGCCCGCGCCCTCTTCGAGGAGGCGGATCCCGAGGGATGGGCCCGTTCCGGTCACAATCCCGTGGCCATGCTGGCCTCCGTCTCCTACGTGCGGGCGATGGATCTCGCCGAGGACGCCGTGTTCCGGGCCCACCTGGACGAGGTGCTCGACCGGTGGCGTGAGGTCCACCGCGAGGACCGCCTCCCGATCCTCACCATCCCCGGCGCCGGCGAGGAGCGGCCCGTGGCCTACTTCTGCATGGAGTACGGCATCCACGAGTGCCTGCCCATCTACTCGGGCGGCCTCGGCGTCCTGGCGGGAGACCACCTGAAGAGCGCTTCCGACCTCGACATCCCGCTGGTCGCGGTCGGTCTGTTCTACCAGGAGGGGTACTTCCACCAGCAGATCGAGAAGCACGAGCAGATCGAGGTCTACCGCAGGGTCGATCCGAACGTCCTCCCCATCCGGCCGGTCCTGCGGCCCGACGGGAAGCGCCTGTTCGTGGAGGTGCCCGAGAACCACCACACCTACCCGGCCCAGGCGTGGGAGGTGCAGGTGGGCCGCGTCCGGCTCTACCTGCTCGACGCGAACGTGCCGGGCGCCACCTGGTTCCACCAGCAGTACAGCCGCCGCCTGTACGGGGGGAACAACGAGACACGGCTCGGCCAGGAGATCCTGCTCGGCATCGGGGGCGTGCGCCTCCTCCGGGCGCTCGGGCTGGATCCGGTCACGTTCCACCTGAACGAGGGCCACGCGGCCTTCCTCACCCTCGAGCTCGTCCGCGAGGGGCTGGCGAGAGCGCTGAACGTGGAGCGGGCGATGGCCGAGGCCCGTCGCCGGTGCGTCTTCACCACGCACACGCCGGTGCTGGCCGGCCACGACCGCTTCACGTGGGATCAGGTCCAGGCCCACCTCTCGGGCTACCGGGATTCCATGGGCCTGCCGGCCGGGTTCGAGATGGACCTGGGCCGCGTGTGGCCCGGGGACGTCGGCGCACCCCTGTGCAACACGATCCTCGCGCTGCGCATGTCACGGGCGGCCAACGGCGTCTCTGCACTCCATGGCGAGGTGAGCCGGGAGATGTGGAAGGACCTGTACTCCGGCCAGCCCCTCCCCCCCGTGGCCAACGTCGCCCCCGTGCCGACGCCGCCGCCCATCGGACACGTCACCAACGGCGTCCACCCCAAGACCTGGATGTCACCCGCGTGCGTGGCCCTCCTCGACCGGCACGCCCGGGGGTGGGACCGGGCCTTCCTCGACCCCGAGGCGTGGCGGCGGATCACCCGTCGGATCCCCGCGTCGGCTCTCTGGGAGGCGCGGCGGACGGCCCGGAGGGCGCTCGTGGAGTGGCTGGTGACCCGCGGCCTGCCGCGGCTCAGTCCCGACGCCCTCACCATCGGCTTCGCCCGCCGGTTCGCCCCCTACAAGCGCGCCAGCCTCGTCTTCACCGATCCGGACCGTCTCGCCCGTCTCCTCGACGAGGGCGTGCAGATCGTGTTCGGCGGGAAGGCCCACCCCGTGGACATGCGCGGCCAGAGCCTCCTGTCCGAGATCATCCACTGGTGCGAGGATCCCCGCTTCCGGGGCCGCGTCGTCTTCCTGCCCAACTACAACATGAAGGCCGCCCGCATGCTCACCCAGGGATGCGACGTGTGGCTCAACACCCCCAGGCGGCCCCAGGAGGCCAGCGGCACGAGCGGGCAGAAGGCCGGCGTCCAGGGCGTGCTCAACCTCTCCGTCCTCGACGGCTGGTGGGCCGAGGCGTGGGACGGCACCCACGGCTGGGCCATCCAGCCCCAGCCCGACCTCGGGGGCGGTACGGACCGCCAGGACGCAGACGACGCCCTCGCGCTCTACCACGCGCTCGAGGACGAGGTGCTGCCCGCCTGGCAGAACCGCAACGGGTCCGGCATCCCCCTCGAGTGGGTGGAGCGCATGCGCCAGGGCATCGCCGCCTGCCTGCCACGCTACGACGCTCGCCGGATGGTCTGGGAATACGCCGAGATCTACGCGCCGCCCAACGGTTCGTGAACCGACGCGAGGAAGGCGCGCACGCGGGCGCCGATCCGCTCCGGGTCCTCGACGAGCAGGGTGTGGGTGCCCTCGGGCACCAGGAGCCACCCGGCCTCCGGGATCCCGTCGCGCAGGATCTCAAGGTGGGACAGGGGCGTGACCGTGTCGCGCCCGCCGGCGACGACGAGGGTGGGGACCCGGATCGAGGGCAGCAGGTCTCGGGCTGAGTGCTCACCCGCCGCCATGGCCATGCGGAGCGCCGTGGGCACGTGCAGTCGCGTCTGGTGGTCGAGGAAGGGCTTCAGGTGGGCGGGCTCGGCCCGGGTGAGGTGCGCGAGGGTCGCCAGCGGGTGCCAGATCGGCAGGTGGAAGGCCGCGTGCCAGGCAGCCTGGGTGGATCGGGGGAGGTACCGGGCGAGGTTGCCTGCCGTGGCGCGCCACACCCTGGGCGGGATGCCCAGGTCGTACACCGCCGAGAGGGGGTCCCCAGCGGGCCCGGCGATCAGGACGAAGCCCGAGATCCGTTCTGGGAAGAGGCGCCAGGCCTCCAGCGCCACCTGCACCCCGTACGAGAACCCGAGGAGGACCGCGCGCTCGATGTCCACGTGGTCGAGCAGCGCCCGGACGTCGCGCGCCACGTCGGAGACGCCCACGTGGGCCGCCTCGAGCGGCGGATCGGAGCCACCGTGCCCGCGCAGGTCGAAGGTCACCAGGCGGTGGTCCGCGGCCAGGTCCCGCTCGAGGAACACCCAGTAGGCGTCGGTGCCGAAGAGCCCGTTCACGAACACGCAGGTGCGGTCGCCGGCGAGGTCGCCCCGGACGCTGCAGGCGATGCGGGTGCCGTCCCAGGACGCGAACCGGGGATGCTCGGTGCGGGCCACGAGGTCTCCTCGTCCCGAGTATCGCGGCTCCGGCGCACGCGGGATACCCCCCAGCGGCATGGCCCACCGCCTCGACTGGGACCGGTACTTCATGAGCGTGGCCCGCGTAGTGTCCACGCGCGCCACCTGCGACCGGAGGCGGGTCGGGGCCGTCATCGTGCGGGACCGCACCATCCTGTCCACCGGGTACAACGGCTCGGTGGCCGGCCTCCCGCACTGCGACGACGTGGGCCACATGATCGAGGACGGCCACTGCGTGGCCACCATCCACGCCGAGCTGAACGCCGTGATCCAGGCCGCGCGCAACGGCGTGCGCATCGAGGGCGCCTCGATCTACATCACCGCGAGCCCCTGCTGGAACTGCTTCAAGGTCCTGGCCAACGCGGGCATCCAACGGATCTGCTACGGCGTCTTCTACCGGGACGAGCGCTCCTTCGAGGTCGCCCGGACGCTCGGCATCGAGATGGTCCACGTGCCCCTCGTCGGGGATTCCATCCCGGTGCCGCCACCCTGACCCTGGTCAGCGGTCGGACGGTGCCCCGGGCGGCGCGTCCGGGGGCGTGTCGTTCGCATTGACGGTCCGGCGAGGGGACGGATAACCCCCCGCGACACCTCCGCCCGCGCGTCCTGGCGGGTGCGTGCCCAACCCCCAAGGACAGGAGCGTTCATGTCTGCGTACACCGATGCGATCGTGGAACTCGTGATCCGCAAGAATCCCTCCGAAAAGGAGTTCCACCAGGCGGTCAAGGAAGTCCTCGACACCCTCGGCCCGGTCCTCGATCGCCGGCCTGACTACCGCAGGTACAAGATCCTTGAGCGGTTCGTGGAGCCCGAACGGGTCCTCGTGTTCCGGGTGCCCTGGATCGACGACCGCGGCGAGTTCCAGGTGAACCGCGGCTTCCGCATCGAGTTCAACAGCGCGATCGGCCCCTACAAGGGCGGGCTCCGCTTCCACCCCACCGTGAACCTGGGCATCCTCAAGTTCCTGGCCTTCGAGCAGATCCTCAAGAACTCGCTCACCACGCTGCCCATGGGCGGCGGCAAGGGCGGGTCCGACTTCGATCCCAAGGGCAAGTCGGACGAGGAGGTGATGCGGTTCTGCCAGTCCTTCATGACCGAGCTGTCCCGCCACATCGGTCCCGACACCGACGTCCCGGCGGGCGACATCGGCGTGGGCGGCCGCGAGATCGGCTTCCTGTTCGGTCAGTACAAGCGGCTCCGCAACGAGTTCACCGGCGTGCTCACCGGCAAGGGCCTCAAGTGGGGCGGCTCGCTCATCCGGCCCGAGGCCACCGGCTACGGCGCCACCTACTTCGCCGACGAGATGCTCAAGACCCGCGGCGACAGCCTCCAGGGGAAGACCGTGGTCGTGTCCGGGTCCGGCAACGTCGCGCAGTACGCGGTCGAGAAGATCACCCAGCTCGGCGGCAAGGTGGTCACGCTCTCCGACTCCAACGGCACCATCCACGATCCCGACGGCATCGGCCCCGAGAAGCTGGCCTGGGTCATGAAGCTCAAGAACCTCCAGCGCGGCCGCATCGCCGAGTACGCCGAGGTGTACCCCAAGGCGCAGTACCGCGCGGGCGCCCGGCCCTGGGACGTGCCCTGCCAGGTCGCCTTCCCCTGCGCCACGCAGAACGAGGTGTCGGGTGAGGACGCCGCCACGCTCGTGAAGAACGGCTGCTTCGTGATCTCCGAGGGCGCCAACATGCCCACCGAGCCCGCGGGCATCGACCTCTTCATCGAGCACAAGGTGCTCTACGGCCCCGGCAAGGCGGCCAACGCCGGTGGCGTGGCCACCTCCGGCCT
This sequence comes from Deltaproteobacteria bacterium, assembly GCA_041309225.1. Classification (GTDB taxonomy): domain Bacteria; phylum Myxococcota_A; class UBA796; order UBA796; family JAFGLY01; genus JAFGLY01. Next base: position 7,019 of record JBFYZZ010000265.1, read on the forward strand.
CGAGATGTCGCAGAACTCCATGCGGCTCTCCTGGAGCCGCGAGGAGGTGGATCAGAAGCTCCACGGGATCATGATCGCGATCCACCGGAACGCGTACGAGACCTCCAAGGAGTACGGGCAGCCCGGCAACTACGTGCTCGGCGCCAACATCGCCGGCTTCGTCAAGGTGGCCGACGCGATGCTCGACCAGGGCCTGGTGTAGGCCTCTCGCCCCGCGGACCTAGACGAACAGGAGCGCCACGCCGCTCACGGCCACGAGCGCGCCAGCCACGGCCCGGACCGTGATGCGCTCGTGGAACACGACGGCGGACGGCACGATCAGGATCACCGGGACCAGGGCCATGATGATCGACGCGGTGCCCGCGTCGGTCCAGCGGACTGCGGCCATGGACCCGGTGATGCCCAGGAAGGGGCCGAAGAACGCGCCGACGCCGGAGACGCCCACGGCCCGCCGATCCCGGAGGGCCTCCCGGAACCGCGGCCACCACCCGGTCACCGTGAGCAGGACGCCGAAGCCGGCGAGCCCGGCCAACACCCGCCAGGTGGCCCCCACGAAGGGGTCCGTGCCCTCCATCGCCCGCCGCGAGAGGAGGAGGCCCCCGGCCTGGCCCACGGCCCCGCCGAGCGCCAGCAGGACCCCGGCGAGGGGATGGCGCGCGTCGCCCCTGGGATTGCGCTCCAGGACCACCCAGCCCACGCCCGCGACCGTGAGCAGCATGCCGAGCACGCCCCAGCGGCCCGGACCCTCGCGGAGCGCGAGCCACCCCGCACAGACCGTGAGGACGGGGACCAGGGACATCACCAGAAGCGCGGTGCGGGCGCCCAGTACCACCATCGCCCGGAACAGGCAGTAGTCCCCGAACACGAGGCCCACCAGGCCCGAGAGGGCGAGGAGCAGCACCTTCTCCTCGGAGATCTCGGTGAAGGCCGACGGCCCGCGCACGAGGGCGACCAGCGCCACGAGCAGCACGAGGCCCTGCGCCAGGCGGAGGGCGTTCAGCGACAGCGAGCCGATCCGGCGGCCCGCGTACTCGAACGAGAGGGCGGACGCAGCCCAGCAGAAGGCGGTGGCCAGGGCGGCGGTCTCGCCGGGACGGGGGATGGGCAAGGGAGGCACCGGGGGAGCGGGGGCTCCCTATCCGTCGTACGGGCCGTCGGCCCCGTGATCCCGGTCCGGATCGCCGGGCTTCCGGGGACGGGAGCGGCGCGCTACCAGGGGACCGTGCCCCTGGATCTCTCCCCCCACCTCCTCCGCACCGAACCGCCCCACATCGCGGAGGTGAACGCCCTGGCCGCAGCGCTCCGGGGGCAGGGGCGGGCCCTCGTGGACTTCGGGCAGGCGGTGCCCGACTGGCCCCCGCCCGCCGAGGCCGTGGCCCGCTTCGCCGGCCTCCTCGGGGATCCGCTCCTGCACCGCTACACGCCGGACCCCGGCCTGCCCGCCCTGCGGCACGCCTGGGCGCCCGTGCTGGCCGAGCGCTGGGGCCGGCCCGTCGATCCCGATCGGGGACTGCTCGTCACGGCGGGCGCCAACATGGCCCACCTCATCGCCACCATGGGCATCCTGGCCCCGGGCGACCGCATGGCCCTGCCGGTGCCCTGGTACTTCAACCACGCCATGGCCGCCACGCTCGTGGGGGCCCACCCGGTGCCGGTCCTCCTCCGGGCCCGGGACGGGTACGACCTGGATCCGGACCTGGTGCTCGACGCGGCCCGGGCGGCGGACTGCAAGGCCGTCACCGTGGTCACGCCCAACAACCCCACGGGCGTCACCGTGGCCCCCGCGGCCCTCGCGGCGTTGGCCGAGGGGCTCGGGCGCGACGGGCGCTGGCTCCTCGTGGACGAGACCTACGCGCCCTTCGCCGATCCGGCCCGGGGGCACCGGCTGCCCCAGGGCGAGCGGGTCGTGGTGATCGGCTCGTTCTCAAAGGCGTTCTCGCTCACCGGCTGGAGGGTCGGGTACCTGGCGGCCGAGCCCGAGGTGGTGGCCCAGTTCCTCAAGATCCAGGACACCATGGTCATCTGCGCCCCCCGGCCGGGCCAGGCGCTCGTGCTGGCTTGCCTCGAGGCCGGCGGGGACTGGCTCCAGGGCCGGCTCGCCGAACTCGCCGACCGCGGCCGCGCCTTCGAGGCCGCAGCCCCCGCGCTGGGCGCGTGGACCGTCCGGGCTCGGGGCGCGTTCTTCGCCTGGATCGAGGGCCCGCCCGGTACGGACGGCCTGGCCGCCGCCCGGCTCGCCCTGGAGACCGAGGGGGTGATCACGGTGCCCGGCGCCGCCTTCGGGCCGGGTCTCTCGCACGCGCTCCGCCTCTCGCTCGGCTGCGCGCCTGCGGCCGTGCTGGCCGCCGGGCTGCCGAGGTTGGGCCGGGCGCTGAACGCC
>JBFYZZ010000266.1:0-12237 GCA_041309225.1 Deltaproteobacteria bacterium
ACGGCAGGCGCGCCCCCTCCTCGGCGGCCGCCTTGGCCGCCAGCGCGGCCCGCGCCGCCCGGCGGACGTCTTCGCGGAGCGACTCGATCAGCGGGACGAGGGCGTCAACGTCCATGTCGATCCTCCACGTCCAGTCGGCCGGTGGCGAGGAGCCAGCGCAGGAGCGCGCGGGCGGCGCCCGGGACGTCGGGTGGGGCGGCGGGCAGGGTCCTGGGCGGCGGGAAGGCGGGGACGGGGGCGTCGAGCAGGGCCCGCGCGAACACCACGGGATCCCGCACGGTCTCGTAGGCGAGGCGGACGCGCTCGAATCCCTCGGGATCGGAGTCGGGCGGGTGCTCGCGCACCCGGGCGCGCCAGGCGGCGCGGATCTCGGCCTCCGACGCTCCGGGCGCGATCCCCAGGATGGAGAACGGGTCGGTCAACGTCGTCTCCTCCCCTGCTTCCTGGCCTTCTTCTCTGCTTTCTTCCTGGCCTTCCTGGCTTCGCGGACGGCCCGGTCGCGATCGCGTTCCTCCAGGACCCCGGGGCCCATCCTGAGCGATGCCGTGAGGCCCGGGATGGGCAGGTCCCGCAGCGACCGCTCGATCTCGGGCAGCAACGGCACGAACCCCCGTGCCTCCGTCTGCAGGCGCTCGAAGTCCCGATCCATGCGCTCCAGGTCGGCTCCCGGCTTCCGGAACACGTACCGATCCTGCGCGAAGGCCTCTCGGGCCTGCGGTGGGGCGAGATGGGTGAGCACGCGACGATTGCGGATCCGCGCGAGGACGTAGTCGTCCCAGTGGGCGGGATCGCCCGCCATGAACCGGCTCAGCGTGGGGCCGGGCACGGCCTTCCCCAGCGCGAGGCAGCCCTCCGCGAGCGCGACGTGGAGGGTGACCAGAGCCTCCGCGGGCGCCTCGTCCCGGATGTACCGGCTCAAGCGTGGCAGGGTCCGCGCCGGGAGGCCGTCGAGCGTGTTGGCCAGGATGGCGGGGTCCGCGAACCAGAAGCGTCGGGCGTGCTCCCCGACCGTCGCGTCGGTCCAGTAGGCGGGCGGGAGGGCCCGGCCGACGAGGCGGTGCATGGAGGGCACGGCCTTCGGGGCCAGGCCGTCGAGCGCGGCGGCCAGGGCGTCGGGTACGCGGTCCGGCGCCACCCGACCCAGGAGCCCGACGACGAGCGCCTGGGACCCCAGCGGCAGCCCGCGGATCTCGGAGAGCCAAGGGAGCACGCGAGGATCCCGCACCTCGACACCGCGCTCCAGGACGGCCAGGAGGATGTGCCACCCGCAGCCGCAGCCGTGACCGTGCGCCTCCCGCGCCACCTCCACGCCGGCCGCCCACCCGTGGAGCCGGATGCTCACGAGCGTGGCCGCCTGCCATCCCTCGCACTCGGCCGGGGCGGCGCGTGCCATGAGGAGGAGGAGCGTCGCGGGGTCCGCGACCTCCGCTTCCGCCCGTTCCCTGGGGAACAGCCTCGCGCCCTCCCCCGCGAGCGCCATTGCCCGGCGCGCCTCCTTGACCAGGCCCGCGGCCCGAAACGCCGTGGCCGCCCGGAGGAAGGCGAGGGGGGCGGCTGGCGCCCGCCAGCCCGTGGCCTCCAGCCCGACCTCCATCCAGCCCCGCGCGGGATCGACCAGGCTGTGACGGACCCGCCAGAGCGCCCTGAGGAAGGGGTCGGGCAGCGTGGCCAGGTGCCGCTGGGCGGCGCCGCGATCGATGGGCGCCAGGGCGGCCGCGGCGGCGATCCGGGCCGAGTCCATGTCGGCGGCCACGCCGTCCACGACGGCGCGGGCGGCTGACGGACCGCCACCGGCCTGCAGCGCCGCGGCGTACGGGGCCGCCGGACCGACGGGCTCGCTGTCACCGCGGAGCGCGGCCGTGACGGGATCCAGCGGCGCCGGTGCGTCGTCCAGGCTCCGCAGGGCCTCCCGGACCTCCCCCCGCGCCGCGTGGGCGAGACCGACCCACCAGTCCTGGCCCTGGTCCTTGGGGGGGAGCGCCCGCCCCTTCCGCCGGGACGCCGCCTCGACGTCGCCGTCCATCAGCTCCCAGGCCATCTGTACCGTTCGACGCCGGCCGTCGTTGCCGTGCCAGGCGGCGAGCTGCGCCGGGTCCCGGCCCGCGAGAAGGGCCTCCGCCGTCCGGACGGCGCGGGGGGCCTTGGCCCCGGGATCGCGACCGAGGCCGAAGCGCGCCCAGGCGAGGTCGGAGGCCGGCACGGACCGGGGCACCTTCCGGTCCATCTCGACCAGGAGCTCGAAGCGCCCCTGGGACCGGAGCTCCCGGACGGGATCCTCGATCAGGCCCCTGAAGTCCCTCCGCGAGCGGAGCAGCGAGGCCAGGTCGTCGAGCGCGTCGGAGGGGTCGAACCCGAAGGGATCGAGCGGATCCTCCGGGAGGTCGAGCCCGTCGTCCTCGGGAAACGGAGATCGCCGGCGCCGCCGCATCCTCCGCCCCTATCCCGGGCGCCTCCGCCCGACCGGTGCCCTCACCCGCCCGAGCGCCCTCCGGGCGGCGTCCTCGGCGTCGAGGACGCGATCCCAGGTGCGGGAGTACCGCTCGAACCCGGGCGCCACGTAGAACAGTCGGGCCAGGTCGGCCGGGTCGTCGGGCAGGAGGTCCGTGCCTTCGGGCAGCACGCCGTCCTCTCGCGCGATCCCGGCGAACCGCGTGCCCGCCTCGATCCGGCACCAGGTGAGCATCATCCGGCCCCTCCCGGGGAGCGTGCCGTGGATCCAGGCGTACCAGGCGGCGAGCGCGGCCTGCTCCCGCCGGGAGGTGGAGGGGGGGGTGGCGAAGAAGGACCAGGTGGCCTTGAGGCCCCGCACGCGCCGGACGGCCCGCACCGTGGCGGCGATGGCGGCGGTGGTGGTGTCCTTGCCCAGGCGGTCCAGGCTCGGTTGGAGGAGACCGTCGGGCGAGAAGGTCACCCGCTCGCAGCCGGCGTCGCGCATCGCGCCGAGGAGCTCGACGTCCGCGCCCTCGAACCCGAGCCAGGCCGTCCAGCGCACCGGCAGGCGGCGGGCGAGGAGCGCCCCGCAGATCGCCCGGGCATGCTCCGGATCCTCGTCGAACCGGCTGTCCGTGAAGGTGAACCGATCGATCCCGTATGTGGCGTGGAGGTCCTCGACCTCGTCGGCCACCACGCCAGGCGGCTTGCGGCGGAGGACCCGGCCGTTGAGGGCCGGGTAGGGGCAGTAGGCGCAGCGCCGGGGGCAGCCGCGGGTGGTCTCCACGCCCACGTCGAGGGCCAGCCCGGCCTCGCGCTCCAGGCGGCGGTAGGGCGCCCAGTCCACGTGGTGCCGCCGGGGGAACGGCAGGACGGCCAGGTCGGGCATCGGCCGGTCGCCCGCGTACCGGATCCCGCCGGCCTCGGTGCGCCACCACGCGCCCGGCACGGCCCCGGGATCGCCCAGCGACGCGAGGAGCGCCGGGAACGCCGCCTCGGCCTCGGCCTGGATCCCGAGGTCGTACCCGTACCGCTCGAGGACGGTGCGGGGCACCTGCGAGAAGCCGGGCCCGCCCAGCACCGCGGGCACCCCGGGCGCCTCGCGCCGGATCACGGCGAGCGCCGGCCGGAGCCACGGGTGGTACACGAACGGCGCCCGGCGCGTGGTGGAGTCGAGATTGCGGAGCGAGATCCCCACGACATCGGGGGCGTGCTCCCGGATCGCGCGGGCGAGGAACGGCACCTGGTCGTCGGCCACGTTGGGGTCCACGATCCGGGGCTCGTGGCCCGCGGCCTCGAGCGCAGTGGCCACGCACGCGAGCCCGAGGGGGAACACGAGCGGGTCGGCCACCCCGCGGCGGCCCAGGAACGCCTGGACGAGCAGCACCCGCACGGCACCTCCGACGCCGCAGCCTACCGGCGGTCGCCGCGGGGGGCAACTCTCCCCCATCTCCCCGTGACGGTGCCGCGACCCTGGCGTAGACTGCCCCCGTTCCGCCCCGAGGATCCCCCATGCGCCTCCTCCTCCTCTCCCTGCTGCTCCTCCCCGCCTGCGGCTCCGGCGACGACACCGGCCCCTACGACCCGAACGACTTCGACGGCGACGGCGTGCCGGCCTCCGAGGATTGCGACGACGAGGATCCCGACGTGGGCCGGCCCACGACCTGGTACCGCGACGCGGACGACGACGGCTTCGGCGATCCGGACCGCAGCCAGGAGGGCTGCGACCGGCCCTCCGGCTGGGTGGACAACGCCGTCGACTGCGACGACGCCGACCCTTCCATGCCGATCCTCGTGGACGGCGAGCGCGGGAGCGACGCCAACTCCGGCGGCCCGGACGACCCGCTGGCCACCCTCGACGCCGCGCTCGCCACCGGAGCGGGCTGCATCGCGCTCCGACCCGGCACCTACCACGGCCAGTGGGCGCTCGAGCGCAGCGTCCGGATCGGATCCACCTCCGGCGCCGAGGACACCGTGCTCGACGCCGATGGCGGGGGTCCGGTCTTCACCGTGCAGGCCGGCTCGCTCTCCCTCTGGGACGTCACGGTCACCGGCGGGACCGGTCTCCTCGTGGGCGACCACGCCTTCGGCGGCGGGATCTATGCCTGGGAGGCCGATGCCCTCGAGATCGACGGCTGCGTGTTCCGGGGCAACGCCGCGGGGTACGGCGCCGCGGTCCTCGGCCCCGAGACCGGGACGCTCACCGCCCGGGACACCCTCTTCACGGGCAACACGGCGAGCGGGTCCGGAGGCGGGGTATGGGCGGTGGACGCCGAGATCTCGAACTGCCGGATCGAGGGCAACACCGCGCAGTACGGTGGCGGCGGCTTCTTCATGGGCGGCGAGGTGCACGCCGAGGGCACCACCTTTTCGGGCAACACGGCCACCACCAAGGGCGGCGGCGCCTGGGTCGAACAGGAGGCCACGCTCGTCGGCGGCACCTTCGACGGCAACACAGCCGACGTCGAGGGCGGCGGCCTCTACACCCGCACGGAGATCACCCTCCAGGACGTGGCCGTGACCGGCAACGAGGCCGAGAGCGGCGGCGGGATCTCCTGCGAGCGCGGCCTGACCCTCATCGACGCCACCGTCACCGGCAACACGGCGTCCCAGGAGGGCGGAGGCATCTTCGCCACCGGGGACCTCGACGCCCGCGACGTGCTCGTGTCGGACAACACCGCCCAGATGGGCGGGGGGATGCTCCTCCAGCAGATCGGCGGGACGTTCTCGGGCGTCGAGATCACCGGCAACACGGGCGGCGTCAACGGCGGCGGCCTGTACCTCTACCGCTGCACCCTCGACCTCGGGGACACCCGGATCGCCGAGAACGAGGCCCCCTACGGGGCGGGGGTGGACTTGGACGGCGGCACGATCACCGCCACCGGGGTCTCGATCGCGGGCAACGTGGCCGGGAACTACGCGGGCGGGATCTACGTCTACAACGTCGCCTCCTGGACGGGCGGCACGGTCGAGGACAACGAGGCCCCCACCGGCGCGGGGATCTACGCCGACGCCTACGGCACCCGCATCGCGGACGTCACGGTCACGAGCAACTCTGCCGCCCAGGTCGGCGGCGGCGTCTTCGTGGACGAGGACGTCACCCTCGAGCGCGTGGTCGTGCTCGGCAACAGCGCCCGGCAGGCGGGCGCCGGGATCGAGGTGTCGGGCGCCGAGGCCACGCTCGAGGACTGCTCCGTGCTGCGCAACGCGTCGGACGGCAAGGGGGGCGGCGCCCGCGTGAGCGAGGGGACCTTGCGCTCCCAGGCCTCGGACTGGGGCGAGGGCGGCGACGACAACGCGCCGGACGACGTCTGGGACGGCGCCACGGCCTACGACGACTTCGGGGCGGGCGAGTCCTTCACCTGCACGGCCCGGACGGGCTGTCATTGACCATGGCCCTCGACCCCCGCGTCCGGCCGGTGATCCTCGGCGCCGCCTGTGCGGCCGCGGGGCACCTCGCCGTGGGCCTCGTCCCCTCGGCCGGCCCGTTCCAGTGGATGCCGCTCCTGCTCGCCGCGGCCCTGGGCGCCCTGGTGCTGGCGCGGCTGGGGTGGGTGGACCGCCTCCGGGCCGCCGAGCGGGCCACGGGCCGGTCCCCGTCCTGGCCGGGCCGCCTTGGGCTCTACGCCGTCGTCGGGGGGGAGACCCTGCTGGCGTTCCGGCTCGGCCGCCTCGCCTTCTGGGCCTGGTTCGCCGCCGCCATCTGGTCCTGGCTGCTGTACCGGGGCCTCCTCGCCCGCCGTCCGGCCCTCGCCCGCCTCGTCCCGTACCTGCTCCTGGCCCTCGCGGGCGCAGGCGCGCGCCTGGGCTGAGACGTCAGGCCGGGCCCGCCCGCCGGCGCCAGGCGGTGGCAAACCCGAGGGGCAGGAGCACGAACGTGGCCAGCGTGGCGGCGCCCAGGCCCACGGCCACGAGCTTGCCCAGGCTCGCCACGCCCTTGGAGTCGGCCGCCATCAGCACCCCGAACGCCAGGACGTTGGTGAGCGTGGAGAGCGAGGCGGCCCAGCCGGTGGTGCCGAGGGCCTTGAGGATGCCCCCCGGGCCCTCCTGCCGCAGGCGGTGGAACAGGTGGAGCACGAGGTCGATGCCCACCCCCAGCACCATGGCCAGCCCCACCACGTTCACGATGGAGAGCTTGATCCCGAACGCCACGGCGGCCGCGCCGGCCCAGGCGATCCCGGCGACCAGCGTGGCCGTGGCGAGCAGGCTCTGGCTCGGCTTCCTCAGGTCGAGGAAGGTGAGCACGGTGACCAGCACCAGGGCCAGCAGGCTGATCCGCGGCCAGTCGGCCCGCATGATCCGGTAGAGCGAGCCCATGGCCAGGTACTCGCCCGCCACCGGCACGTCCGGGAACCGGGCCATGACGGTGTCGTAGAGCTCCGCGCTCTTGCGCAGGTCCCACACGTTGTCCGCGGCCATGAGCAGCAGGCGGTGCTGGCCGTTGGCGGCGCCGAGCAGGTCGAGCAGGGCCGGGGAGAGGTCCGCGCGCGTGATGGGCCGCACCGGGCCCGCGGTGAGCGGGGCCAGGTTCTGCTGGACCGCCGCGGGCAGGTAGCGGGCGTTCTCGTGCCGCGCGAGCGAGGCGATCTCCTCGAGCAGGGCGAGCTTCTGGTCCTGGTCCGGGGCGATCACGCTGTACACGGACAGGGCCTGGGCGATTCTAGGCAGCCGGCCCGCCTCGATGTCCGCGTTGACCGCCACGTGCGCCTCGCGCAGCGAGGCGTCGTCCGGGTAGGAGGCCACGAGGGGTGCGTAGGAATCGCGGACCATCTCCCGCTGGGTGTGGTCGAGGTCGGACCAGGCCAGCCCCTCGCGCCGGAGCTCCGAGATGTCGTACTGGAAGCCGAGCCGGGGCACCACGGCCGCCGCGCCGATCGTGGCCACGACCGCGAGCGCCAGGCCGAGCGGGGCCCACCGGTAGAGCGCGGGGCGATCCCCGCCGGTCGGCCGGGAGTACCGGGCGGGCATGGGCACGGGTTTGCGCTCCAGCCACACGATGAGCAGGGGCAGGACCACGAAGGAGGCGAGGAGCGCGAGCAGGACGCCGGTCCCCGCGAGCAGGCCGAGCTCCCGGAATCCGCGGAACCGGGCGAGGAAGAGCGACCAGAACGCGACCGAGGTGGTGGCCGCCGCCGAGAAGCAGGGCAGGCCCACCCGGTCCCAGGCGCGGACGATGGCGGCCTCGGTGGTGTCGGTGTGGAGCCGCTCCTCCCGGAACCGGGCGTACATGTGGATCGCGAAGCCGATCCCGAGGCCCACCACCACCGCGTTGAAGAAGGAGGTGAAGGTGTTGAGGGCCGGCACCACCGTCCCGGCGAACCCGAGCGTCCAGGCGGTCCCGACGAGGTTGGGGGTCAGCACCACCGCGATCGAGCGGGCCCGCCGGAAGGCCAGCGTCACCACCGTGAACACCATGGCGAGGGCGAGCAGGCTGGTGACCCGGATGTCGCGGACGATGCCCTCGTAGTCCTCCACCGAGTGGCGGTAGGCGCCGCCCACCCAGAGCACCGTGAGGCCGCGATCCTGGGGCCGGCCCTCCTCGATGGCGCGGTACACCTCGGCCATGAGGACGCGCGAGAAGGGGAGGTCGAGGGGCTGGTCCGTGGGCCGCACCAGCAGGCGGCTGGTGTCCTCGCTGGGGTTGAGCCGGGCGTAGAACCCCGCCTTGCGCAGCTTCTCCGTGAGCGGACCGAGCTCCAGGAGCCGCCCCGCCACGAAGGGGTTGGCCATGGCGGGCCCGAGGGCCACGGCTCCGCGCAGGCGGTCGCGGATGGTGGCCAGCTCCGAGGGCTCCAGGCGGAACAGCCCCACCCGCCAGGCGAGCGCGGGATCCACCTGGTGGAACGTGTACCGGACCTGGGGCAGCGCCTCGAGCCGGCGGGCGAGCTCGGCGAGCCAGGCGTGCCGATCCTCGAGCGTGCCGCCCGCCACCGTGATCGTGAGGGTGGCCACACCGCCCTCGCTCTCGTCGAGCGCCTGGAGGGCCTGCGTGGCGGGGTCGTCGGCCGGCAGCAGGTGGACCACGTTGCTGTCGACCGTGAGGTGGCTGGCCGAGAGCACCGACAGGACCACCAGGATCCCGAACAGCACGACCGCGGCCCACCGGTGGCGGAGCACGAGCCGGGCGATGCGGCCGAAGGGGGTGGTGGGGATCTCGTCCACGGCGGTTCCTGGGACCCTCCCGTGTACCCCGATCGCAGGGCGCCTGCCCGGACGCCGCAGGCTACGGCCCGGCTGCCGCTCCCCCCTCGATCCGCTCCAACCCGCGCCACAGGTCGAACGCCACGATCTCGTCGTCGGTGTAGGTCGGGGGACCGAAGCGCCGGCGCAGGTTCTTCACGGCCCGGATCTCGCCGAGCGCCGTCTCGGGGGCCTCCGGGGCGGGCGTGCGGCGCGACGAGGGCCGCGGGGTCCGGAGGTAGACCACCTCCCGGAATCCCGAGTCGAGCAGGAACTGGAGGTCCTCCAGGGCGAAGCTGCGTTCCCGCGCCCCCTCCCGCTGGACGCTGCGCAGGTACTCGACCACGGTGTTCTCCTGGAGGAAGCGCCACGCCTCCGGGCTGGCCTTGTTCCGGAGGTACAGGCCGTTGGCGTTGAGCGTGGGCCGCCGGTGGACGATCTGGGCGTACTGGAACTGGTCGGACTGGGTGAGCGGGAGCAGGATGAGGGGGCTCCGGCCGTCGCCGAGCGTCCGGAGCGCCGGGTACGTCGGGGGCGGATCCGAGCGCTCGACGGCCGAGGCGCGCGCGAGGAGGGTCCCGGCGACCCCCAGGGCCAGGAGCCCGGTGAGCAAGGCGCGGGCCGCCCTCGCCCGGAGGCGGTGGTCGAGCCACCCCACCGCCACCGCCAGGACGGCGATCCCGAGCACGCCCGGCACCACCAGCGCGCGTACCGGGTGGGAGAACGTGCTCCAGCCCGGCACGTACCGGACCAGCCAGTAGAAGGGGAGGCGGACGTCGAGGATCCGCGGGACGGGGCTGGCGCCGTCGAGGATGGGCCAGGGGCCGAGCGCGAGGAGGAAACCCGCCAGGCCCACCGCGGCCCAGGCCCGGGCCCGACCGGGGAGGAGGAGCCCCAGGGTGCAGGCGGCGAGGGCGGGATCCCGGAGCAGCGTCGGGAGCTGCCGGAGGTACACCGAGTGGGCGAAGATGGGCTCGAAGTTCCCGGGGAGCGGCCCGGATACGGAGGCGTAGCGCGTGTCCACCAGGGAGAAGGCGCCGAACTCGCTCTCGTAGGGGAGCATGGCCAGGGCGAGGGGGAGGAAGCACAGGCCCCCCCCGCCCAGCACGACCGGGACGGCCACCGCCAGCCGGCGCCAGGGCGGGCGGCGCCGGAGGAGCCCGAGGAGGAGCGCCGCGCCCCCGGCGAAGGCGCCGTAGTAGGGGTACACGAGGAAGGTGAGGCCGAGGAGGACCGCGGCGACGGCCATCCACCGGGCCCGTCCCGTGTCGAGGGCCCGGAACCAGGCGTCCAGGAACAACGGGAACGTGAAGAGCATGGCCTGGGGGAAGCGACCCCAGCGGATCTCGTCGAACACGAAGGCGCTGGAGCCGTAGAGCAGGCCCAGGAGCGCGGCGTGGACCGGCCGCGACCCGTTGCGGGCGAGCACCGCCGCCATGGCCGCCGCGTTGGCCGCGAGCAGCGCGATCACGAACGCGTTGGTGGAGAGGACCAGGCTGGGCAGGACCCGGAAGGGCGTGAAGAGGCTGGCGGTGAGGATGTCGCCCGCCCACAGCACCAGGGGCCGGATGCCGAACGGGTACCGCTGGAGGTCGCTGTGCATCCACGACGACGGCTGGAGGATGTGGTCCCCGAACCAGGTGTACCAGAGGAGCGTGGACTGGTAGGCGCCGTACCCTGCCCGGCCGGTGAACCGCGTGGCGATCTCCCAGGGGTCCGGGAAGAGCGTCACCCAGTAGAGCGCCACGCACCCGAGCACGGCGAGACCGACCCGAATCCATCGGCGGGCCGGCGTGGGGGAGGGCAAGCGCAGCCTAGAAGGTGGGCACGCAGGACTCGGCCATCACGAGCCCCCGGCCCCCGGACGGGTTGAGGAAGGTGCGCTCACCGCCCACCACGCTCTCCACGATCCAGCCGAGGTGCAGGTCGAGCCGCTCGAGCATCCAGGCCAGGTCGAGGGAGGCCGTCGAGGGCAGGTAGACGAGGAAGGCGGGCTGGTACCTCTCGGTGTCGTGGTCGTAGCAGGTCCCGCCCACCACGGTGTCGGCGTCGGTGAACGCCCCGTCGCCGTCGACGTCGCGCCAGGCGATGGGGTACTCGATCGCGGCGTCCGCCCCGTAGGCCTCGCGCCAGGTGCGGTGGTCGTAGGGGGGCTCCTCGTCGAGGATCACGTCCCATGACTCCTTCACGAAGCCGCGGGGCACCTCGTGGACGAGGTCGAGGGCCGGGTTCTCGGGCCAGAGGTCGGAGACCACGGCCAGGCCCAGGTCGTCGGCGTCCGTGACCCCCTCCCAGGTGCCGCCGATCTCGATGTCCGCCACGGCACTCCCGGGCCACAGGTCCGCCGCGGCCGGCACCGACTCGAGGGGAGTCTCGATGAGATCGCCCTTGGAGCCGACCACGAAGGCGTTCCAGCCCTGCTCGAACCCGAGGCCGGCCAGATCCCCCAGCGGCCCGGACAGGAACACCACCATCGCCGGTCCCGCGCCCACGACCAGCTCCTCGGTGTCCTTCTGGACGTCGCCGTCGGCGTCGTCGTAGACGGCGGGGGAGTGCCAGGCCACCCGGAGGCCGGGGTAGAGGTCGGTGTCCCAGTCGGTGAAGGCCTCCGCGGGGGGCTCGGCGAGGTGGAGGAGGGCCTGGGCGGAGGCGACCGTGGCCGCCGCCGCGGCCTCCCCGAACCGGAGGTCGCCCGTGGCCGCGACCGTGACCCGGTAGAGCGCGAGGGCCGTGCCCTCCCAGGGGTCGGTGATCACGAACCGGACGTCGGTGGTGCCGCCGCCCGTGTCGTCCGTGTCGGGCCGGGAGTCCCCGGGGGTGTCGCCCGAGTCGGCGATGCCGTGCCACGGCGGGTTGCACGCCGGGAGGACGGCCAGCAGCACGAGCGGGAGGGTGGGGGCCAAGGGCGCCTCGGGTACGAAATGGCATTCTACCTGATTGCCGGCGGCGGCGGCACCTCGGCCGGCCGGGCGGCCTCGAGGTCCCAGAGCCAGGCGTCGGGCACCCGGGCGGCCGGCGGGCCCAGACACCGGGACAGCCCGGCGGGCAGGGCCGGCGAGGCGGTGCGGCGGTAGCCCGGGCGGAGGACCAGCCAGCGGATCCCGAGCGACCGGGCCTCGGCGAGCACCCGGTCGGGCAGGTCGGCCCCGTGCTGGAGCGCCGCGAAGGCCTGTGCCAGCCCGTCGGCCCGGCCGGACGTGGGCAGGAGCATGACGCCGCCGGTGATGGGCCGGCCGTGGGCGAGCTGGTGGAGGGGGCCCGCGTTGCGCCAGGAGCCGGCCGGCGGATCCGGCTGGGTACTGGCCGGGAGCTCGAGCACCACCCCGCCCGCCGCCCGGCCGTCGAAGAGGGACCCCCCCGGGGGGGGCGTGGCGGCGAACGGCCACGGGAAGGGGGCCATGAGGAGAGCGTCGGCCACGAGGGCGGCGCCCAGCAGCGGGGCGAGGCGGCGCCGGCCCCAGGTGGCCACGCAGGCGGCCACGAGCAGGCCGCCCACCGGCGCCACCCGGTACCAGTGGATCAGGTGGCCGAGGAAGGGCAGCCGCTGGAGCAGCGCCGCGGGGCCCGGGAGGGCGTGGTCCCCCACCTGGAGGAGGCGATCGCCCAGGTACAGCCAGGGGCCCAGCC
>JBFYZZ010000267.1:0-9716 GCA_041309225.1 Deltaproteobacteria bacterium
AGCTCGGCGTAGAGCCCTCGACCCTCGTCGCAGATCCAGGAGCGGTTCACGGCATCGTTGCGCCGCGGCAGGATCCGGTGGACGGTGTCGTCCTGGAAGCAGACCCGCACGTTGCAGCCGGTGGCGCACCCCGGGCAGATCGAGGGCACCTCCTCGAGCCACCAGACCCGCTTCCGGAAGCGGAAGTCGCGGCTGGTCAGCGCGCCGACCGGGCAGATCTCCGCGAGGCAGCCCTGGTAGGCGTGGGTGATGCGGGTCCCCTCGGCCGCGCCGATCCGGTGGTGATCGGAGCGGCCCGCGATGGCCAGGTCGCGGGTGCCGGTGACCACCTCGGAGAACCGGACGCAGCGGGTGCAGGCGATGCACCGCTCCTGGTCGAGCACGAGGTCGGTGCCCACGTCGATCCGCTTGCCCTTCACGACCTTGGGATCCCTCAAGCGCGAGGCGTGGCGGGCGTGGACGTCCCAGTGCTCCTGGAGGAGGCACTCGCCCGACTGGTCGCAGATGGGGCAGTCGAGCGGGTGGTTGGCGAGCAGGAACTCCATGGCCGCGCGCCTCGCGGCCCGGACCGCGGAGGTGTCGGTGCGCACCACCATGCCCTCGCGGGCCGGCGTGTTGCAGGCGATCTCCAGCTTGGGAGAGCCCTGAATCTCGACCACGCACATGCGGCAGTTGCCGGCCACCGGGAGGTGCGGGTGCCAGCAGAAGTGCGGGATTTCGACCCCCACGGCCCGGGCGGCCTCGATGAGGGAGGTGCCCGCCGGCACGCGGACCGGCCGGCCGTCGATGGTGCAGGCCACCCGGGTCACGGCTGCACCCGGGCCTCGAAGGCGGACCGGAACCGGGCGAGGAAGGAGAGCACGGGCAGCGCCGCGGCGTCGCCGAAGGCGCAGATCGTGCGGCCCGGGAGCGCGCGGGCCAGGTCCTCGAGCGTGGCGAGGTCCTCGACGGTGCCCCGGCCGGCCGCCACGCGCGCCGCGATTCGGGCCATCCACCCGCACCCCTCCCGACACGGCGTGCACTGCCCGCACGACTCGTGGGCGTAGAACCGGGTCAGGTTGGCGAGCGCCGCGACCAGGTCCGCGGTGTCGTCGAGCACGATGACCCCGCCCGATCCGAGGAAGGTGCCGAGGCGGGCCATGTCCTCGTAGTCGAGGGTGGCGCCCATGGCCTCGTCGGCGGTGAGCACCGGCACGGACGAGCCCCCGGGGATCACGGCCTGGAGGGTGCGGCCCGGCCCGAGGCCCCCGGCGTGCGCCTGGAGGAGCTCGGGGAACGGCGTGCCCAGGGGCAGCTCGTAGACGCCGGGGCGCCGCACGTGTCCCGACACGGAGAAGAGCTTGGTCCCGGGGGACGCCGGCGTGCCGAACGCCCGGTACGCCGCCGCGCCGTGCTCCAGGATCCAGGGCACCGCCGCCAGGGTCTCCACGTTCTGGACCACCGTGGGGTCGCCGAAGGCGCCCACCACCGCGGGATAGGGGGGCTTGATGCGGGGCATCCCCTTCTTCCCCTCGACGCTCTCGATGAGCCCCGACTCCTCGCCGCAGATGTAGGCGCCGGCGCCGCGCAGCGTGGCGATTTCGCAGTCGAAGCCGCTGCCCAGCACGTCGGGGCCGACCAGGCGGGCGGCCCGGGCCTCGGCGAGCGCCGCGTCGAGCCGCGCCTGGAGGAACTTGAACTCGCCCCGGAGGTAGATCCACGCGCGGTGGCAGCCGAGCGCACGCGCCGCGACGAGCGTGCCCTCGATCACGCGGTGGGGGTCGTGCCAGAGGAGCACCCGGTCCTTGAACGTGCCGGGCTCCGACTCGTCGGCGTTGACGAGCAGGTGGACCGGCCGGTTTCCGCGCCGCTCGGGTGGGGGGACGAAGCCCCACTTGGCCCCGGTGGGGAAGCCGGCGCCGCCGCGCCCGCGCAGGCCCGACGCGGTCACCTCGGTGATGACGGCCCCCGGATCGAGCGCCAGGACCCGCCCGAGGTCGGCATAGACCCCGTGCCGCCGGGCCACCTCGAGGGTGTGGGCGCCCGGCACGCCGAAGCGGGCGGTCAGGACGGGTACGACCATGCGTCCGCCTCGGGTCGCTCGGGCAGCCGGCCCTCGCATAGCGCCGTGAGGATGTCGTCGGCCCGCTCCGGCGTGACCCGCTCGTAGGGAACCCCGTTCACGTGGAGTACCGGCCCCGACCCGCAGGCGGCCAGGCACTCGACCGCGAGGAGCGTGAAGGCGCCGTCGGGGGTGGTCTCCCCGATCCCCACGCCCAGGCGGGCCTGCAGATGGTCGAGGAGCCGGGGCGCACCCGCGAGCTCGCAGGAGAGGGTGCGACAGACCTCCAGCACCCATCGGCCCGCGGGGGCTCGCCGGAACATCGTGTAGAAGGAGAGCACCGCCTCCAGTTGGGCGAGGGTCTGGCCGGTGGCGGCCACCACCCACCCCAGGGCCTCGTCGGGGATCCAGCCGCGCTGATCCTGGACGAGCCAGAGGAGCGGGAGGGTGGCGGCGCACGGGGTGGGGGCGGACGCGAGGATGGACGCGGCCTCCGGCGCGAGGTCGTCGGGCCAGGCGCTCATCGGTCCAGCTCCCCGGCGATGACGTTGAGGCTGCCGAGGGCCGCCACGGCGTCGGCGATCATGGATCCGTTGATCATCCTGGGGAAGGCCGAGAAGTGGGCGAAGGACGGCGACCGCACCTTGACGCGCCAGGGCTGGGGGCCGCCGTCGGACACGAGGGTGAAGCCCAGCTCCCCGTTGGGGGCCTCGGTGGCCGAATAGACCACGCCGGCGGGTGGCCGGATGCCGTGCATGATCCGCTTGAAGTGCCGGATCAGGCCCTCCATGGTCTCGTGGACCTCCTCCTTGGCGGGGAGCGTGATCCCGGGATGGTCGAGGAGCACGGGCCCGGAGGGCAGGTCGGCGAGCACCTGCCGGACGATCCGGGCGGACTGCTCGATCTCGTCGAACCGGATCCACATGCGGTCGAGGGTGTCGCCGTGGGTGCGGACGGGGACGTCGAACGCGTACTGGTCGTAGCCCCAGTAGGGCTCGTCCTTGCGCAGGTCGCTCGCCACCCCGCAGGCCCTGAGACACGGCCCGGTGAACCCATGGGACACGGCGTCTTCCACGGAGATCACACAGATCCCCTCCACGCGGTCGAGGAAGATGCGGTTGCCCCCGACGAGGTCCCGGACCTCCCCGACCGCCGCGTGCATCGCCTCCAGGACGATGAGCAGGCGCTCCCCCCAGCCCTCGGGCAGGTCGGTGGCCACCCCACCCACGCGCCCCCAGGTGATCATGAGGCGGTGGCCGCAGAGGTCCTCCACCAGGTCGTAGAGCCGCTCGCGGACGTTGTAGAGGTACCACCAGCAGGAGAGCGCCCCGATGTCGAGGATGTTGGCGGCGAGGCACACGAGGTGGTCCATGATCCGGGCGACCTCGCTCGCGACCACGCGCAGTGCCTGGGCCCGGATCGGCGCCCCGATCCCGAGCAGGGTCTCCACCGCGTGGCACCAGGCCACGGAGTTGTGCAGGGAGGAGCAGTAGTTGAGGCGCTCGGCGTAGGGGGTGACCTGCTCCCAGAAGACCCGCTCGGACTCCTTTTCGAAGCCGCGGTGGAGGTACCCGATCTCGCAGGCGGACCGGACGATGGTCTCGCCCTCGGCCTCGATCTGGATGCGCAGGGTGCCGTGCGTGACCGGGTGGCTGGGCCCGATGTTGAGCACGAACCGCTCGGCCGGCAGCGGGGGGACCCGGGTGGTCATGCCCACTCCGGGTCGTCGGTCAGCAGGTACTCCTCGGGCTCGTCGAGTCGCTGCCGGCGCTGGATGGGGTAGTCCTTGCAGAGCGCGTGGCCCTCGAACCGGTGATGGCAGAGGATCCGGCGGAGGTTGGGGTGGCCGGTGAAGCGGATCCCGAAGAGGTCCCAGACCTCGCGCTCGAGCCAGTTGGCCGCGTGCCAGAGCGTCCAGAGGGACGGGGCCTCCCGATCGGGCACGGGCACGTGGAGCCGGATCCGATGGCGGAGCGTGAGGCTCCGGAAGTGGTAGATCAGCTCGAAGCGTGGCTCCGGGGCGCCGGGATGGCCGAGGCGGTCCACGGCGGCGATGTCGAGGAGGAGGTGCGCGGCGACGTCGGGATGGTCGCGCAGGAAGGCGGCGATCTCGGGCAGATCGGCCGGAGCCGCGGCCAGGGCCGCCTGGCCGGCCAGGGAGGGCAGCACGCGCACGCGATCCCCGAAGCGGGCCACGATCGGATGGAGCACGGGAAGATGCACGGCCGTCACCGCCAGTCCGCGGCCCGTTCGAGCCGGATCTTCTCCTGGAGGCGCACCAGCGCCCCCAGGACGTTCTCCGGCCGGGGCGGACACCCGGCCACGTAGACGTCGACCGGCACCAGTTCGTCGATGCCCTGGACGACGGCGTAGTTGTCGTAGAACCCCCCCGAGGAGGCGCAGGCCCCCATGGACACCACCCACTTGGGATCGGGCATCTGGTCGTAGATCTGGCGGAGCACCGGCCCCATCTTCTGGGTGATGGTGCCCATGACCAGCAGGAGGTCGGCCTGCCGCGGCGAGAAGCGGAGGAACTCGGCGCCGAAGCGGGAGATGTCGAAGCGGCTCGAGACCAGGCCCATGAACTCGATGGCGCAGCACGCGGTGCCGAAGGGCATGGGCCACAGCGAGTGGAGCCGGCCCCAGTCGATGAGGGCGTCGAGCCGGGAGGTCAGCACGGGCAGGTCGAGCCGGCTCTCCAGGCCCATGCCGTGCAGCGCGGGGCGGTCGGCCACGGGCTAGTCCCAGTCGAGGGCGCCCCGGCGGACCAGGTAGAGCCAGCCCACCAGGATCACCCCCGTGAATACGAGCATCTCGCCCAGGAGGAACCACCCGGCGCCCGCGGCGGCGTGGCGCCGGAAGACGAGCGCCCAGGGCACCAGGAACACGGCCTCCAGGTCGAAGAGGATGAAGAGTACGGCCACGAGGTAGAACTTGACGGAGAAGCGCTGGCGGGCGTCTCCCACCACGGGCATGCCGCACTCGTAGACGGCCAGCTTGGTGCGCGTGGGACGGCGGGGCCCGAAGAGGCGGCCGGCCCACGCGAACACGAAGGAGAACCCGGCCGCGGCCACCACGAGGACCAGGAGGGGCAGGTAGGCGCCAGGGGTCATCCGCCGCCTCCGGTGAAGTAGCCGGTGCCCTCGCGGGGCCGGAGCGGGGAGTCGCGCCGCGCATAGATCTGGCCCCGGAGGAGGCCGCACAGGAGCTGGATCCCCGGGGGACCGTGCACGAGCCAGGTGTCGTGGAGACGGCGCCACACGGCGTCGTCGGGGGCGTCGGTGCCGAGGCCCGCGAGGCGCCTGAGCGCGGCGTCCAGGACCGGCGCGGTCTCGGGCGTGTGCGCGACCTGGGCTTCCTCGAAGACGGGATCGAGCCAGTGCAGCCAGGCGGTGGCCATGGGGTCCGGGGAGCTCGGGGAGTCAGCCAGGGTATCTCCCCGCCCGGGCCCGGGCACGGTGGAGAGGACGCCCCCGGGGAGCAGACGCCGCGTCAGCGTACCCGGAGGCCCACGTGCCGCCGGCCCCCCGTCACTCGGCGAACAAGGGGAGGTCCCCGTCGTCCTCACTCGCGATCGGGGGCGGCGGGACCCGGGCGGCCACCTCCTCGAGAGCCAGCCGCAGCCCCACCGCCTCGAGGAGGGCGGTGTCGGCGGGCTCGGCGTGGAGGCGCCGCGCCGACCGCGGTGTGACCCCCGTCGACCAGGCTATCTCCGCGGGCCGGATGCCCACGGCGGCAGCCGCATGGGCGGCGAGGCGCCGGACCGCCACGGTCTCCGCCCGGCGTCCGGCGAGCATGGGCCCCACGGCCAGGACCGCTCCGGCTGCGGCCACGATGCGTGCGGGCCCGAGCGCGCGCATGTCCGGGCCCGGGAGCGGTTCGAGGGCGGGCAGCCCCACGATGGCGAGGGCGTCCCTGGCGTGGAAGCGCGGAAGGTGGGTGCCGAGCCGGAGGGCAAGCCCGGGCACGGCGCGCGCTCCGACCAGCTCGGACAGGCAGGAGCCGGTCCAGAGCGCCGGGTGCCCCTTGAGGCGGTGGTGGGCAGGCTGCAGCAGCAGGTACCGGACGAGCGACGTCAGGTGCGACCGGCTCTCCACAGGACGGACCCGAGCGGCATCCAGGGGGGAGGACGTGAGTCCCGCCAGTCGGTGGGCGACGGCCTGGGCGACGTGCCCCACGGGTTTGCGCTCGCCCTCCAGCACCAGGTGAACGTGGTCGTCCACGACGGAGAAGAGGAGCGCACGGCCGGCCAGGGCCCCGCCGAGGGCACGCAGGGCCGCCCGCTGGGTCGTCTCGTCGGGAAAGAGGGCGCGACGGCCCTCAGTGGCGAAGGTGACCTGATGGATCTCCATGACTGCCTCCTGCAGGGGACATTACACCCAGTTTGGTCGATGAACATGCGTTTTGCGTCCCTCGTGCGGACGTATCCTACAATATGTACAAGCAATTTGCTAATTGTGTCCCATATGGGGACGTAACTGGCGAATCGTTTCTCCATTTCTTGTTTTGCGTCCTCCACGGCGGGCCCCGCACCCCCCGGGGATCCCGGAGCGGCAGGCGGGGCGGCGTGCGGCTACGCTGGAGAGCCCCCCCCCACCCCCGCCCATGTCCACCGATCTCCTCGACCGCATCGATCGCCTCCGCACCGAGCGGAACGCCGTGATCCTGGCCCACTACTACCAGGAGTCCGACATCCAGGACGTGGCCGACGAGATCGGCGACTCCCTGCAGCTGGCCCAGGCCGCCCGGCGGACGGACGCCGACGTGATCGTGTTCTGCGGCGTGCACTTCATGGCGGAGACCGCCAAGATCCTCAATCCCGAGCGGATCGTGCTCCTGCCGGACCTGGAGGCCGGCTGCTCGCTCGCCGAGTCGTGCCCCGCCCCCGCCCTGGCCGCCTGGAAGGCCGCCCACCCGACCCACGCGGTGGTCTCCTACGTCAACTGCACCGCCGCCGTGAAGGCGCTGTCCGACATCGTCTGCACGTCGTCCAACGCGGTCCGGGTGGTGGCGTCGATCCCCCCGGAGCGGCCCATCCTCTTCCTGCCCGACCGCAACCTGGGCCGCTGGGTGGCCGAGCGGGCGGGGCGCGCCCTCGACCTCTGGCCGGGCACCTGCATCGTCCACGAGGCGTTCTCGGAGCGCGCCCTCATCGAGCTGCGCCTCAGGCACCCGGAGGCGCTCGTGCTCGCCCACCCCGAGTGCGAGGCCCCCATCCTCGCGGCGGCCCATCACGTCGGGTCCACCTCCAGCCTGCTCGCGTTCGTGGCCCGCTCGGAGGCTCCGGCCTTCATCGTGGCCACCGAGCCCGGCATCCTGCACCAGATGCACAAGGCCGCCCCGGGGAAGATCCTCCTGCCGCTGCCCGGCACCGAGGAGACGTGCGCGTGCAACACCTGTCCCCACATGCGGCGCATCACGCCCGAGAAGGTGCTCCTCTCCCTGGAGACGCTCCAGCCGCGAATCGAGCTGCCCGAGGCGGTGCGCGAGGCTGCCTTGAAGCCGCTCGAGCGGATGCTCGCCCTGGGGTAGGCCGCCCCGGGCCGATCAGGCCTGGTCGTCGAGGTAGCGCTCCAGGGACTGGTTCACGCGCTCGAGGTTGGGGGTGATGAGCGACACGAAGAAACGCTCGATCTGGGGACCGATCCGGCGGGCGAGGAGGGAGGGGACGCCGGGCACGCGGTCCAGCGTGATGTCCAGCTCGCCGTCGAGGACCACCCGGCAGCGGTCCGGGCCGTCCGCCCGGATGGTGTTGGACCCCCGGCACCGCACGTTGTCGGTGAAGACCCGCAGGCGCAGTACCCAGTCGCAGCGGGACTCGGCGTCCCGCCAGGTGGCGTGATCGTCCCAGCAGAGCATCTCGGGCCGGACCACCATCTGGAGCATCCTCGGGATCTCCCGCTTTGCCACCCACACGTTGTGGAGCCGGACCACCCCGTCGCCCTCCTCCCGCGAGACGACGGTGATCTCCTTGATATCCGGGATGTAGGCTGCGATCTCGCTCAGCCGATCCCGGTAGGCCAGGTAGACCTTCTCCCTTGGGTGGTGCACGGGGGACACCGAGTGAATCTGCATCGGACCTCCTCGCGGGCGGCGCAAGGTTATCATCCGGCGCTCCCGGAAGGGAATCCACGTGGACGTACGTCCGCTCGCCGACACCGACCGCAGCGGGGTTCGGGACCTCCTGGCCGTGGAGCCCGTGGTGAACCTCCACCTGCTCACCCAGGTCGAGGACGCCGGCCGGCTCACCGGCCTGTTCGGCGCCTTCGACGCCGGTGGTGCACCCCGCGGCGTGGCCCTGGTCACCTTCACGGGCTTCGCCTGCCCGTGGGCGCTCGACGGAGAGGCGGCCCGGGCGCTCGGCGCCTGGCTGCGGGGACGTCGCTCCGTGTCGTTCCTCGTGGGCCCGCGCGTGACGTGCGATGCCTTCTGGGAGGGCCACGGCTCTCCGGCCGGTTCGTACCGGACCTGGGACCAGCGCCTCTGGGTGTGCACCGCCCCGTCCAGCGGCCCCCTCCCCGAGGGGTTCCGCCGGGCCCGTCCCGAGGAGGGCGCGGCGGTGGCCGCCCGCAACGCGGCCATGATGGTGGAGGACCTGGGCTTCGATCCCTCCCTCCTCGACCCGGACGGTCACCGCCGCTCCATCCTGGCGCGCATCCGCGAGGGCCGGACCTGGGTGGTGGAGGCGGAGGGTGCGATCCGCTTCCAGATCGACGTCGGGACCCTGAGCCGCCACGGCGTGCTGGTGGGCGGCACCTGGGTGGACCCGGCCTGGCGCGGGCGCGGGCTGTGCGCCCTGGGCATGCGGGCGCTGGCCCGCGTGCTGCTGGAGCGGCACCCCGTCGTGGCGCTGCACCTCCACGAGGACAACCTGCCGGCGGTGGGCTGCTACCGCCGGGCCGGGTTCCGGCCCGATGCGCCCTTCCGCCTGCTGCTGGCCGGGTGAACCGGTCCGTCCGCGGTTAGGGGGCCCCCCCAGGAGCGCCTCGTGATCACACCCGACGCCCGATTCAGCAGCGCCGTGGAGCGGCTCGTCCGCGAGATCGAGTCCCGCACCGACGCCGAGCTCGTGGTGGTCGCGGCCCCCCGGTCGGGGGCCTACCGCGACGTGGCCTGGCTGGTCGCCGGGATCGTCACCTTCCTGGTCCTGGTCTTCCTCCTCGTCAGCCCCTGGTCCTTCGGGCCGCATTGGATTCCCCTCGACCTCCTCGTCGTCGCGGTGGCCAGCGGCTGGATCGCGCTGCGCGTGCCCGCGCTGCCGCGGCTCCTCACCTCGCGGGCCCGCCGCCGGGCCCAGGTCGAGGCCGCAGCCCGCGCCGTCTTCGTGGAGGAGGCGGTCCACGGGACCCGCCGCGGCACGGGCCTGCTCTGCTACCTCTCCCTCCTGGAGGGCGAGGTCCACCTCGTGCGGGACCTGCCGCTCGACGGCCGGATCCCGCCCTCCGCGTGGACGGGCCTGGACCTCGCGCCCCGCGACCTCGACGGGTTCCTCGAGCTCGTCAGGGGCGTCGGCCGGATCCTCGAAACCCACGTCCCGCCCCTCGAGGGCGACAACCCCGACGAGATCGCCAACGCGCCCCGGGTGCGGCGGTGACCCCACTGCGCCGCATCCTGCTCCGGGCCCTCCCGCTTCTCCTGGCGGCCGGTGCCTGCCTCCTTCCCCTGGGCGAGGCGC
>JBFYZZ010000268.1:0-40844 GCA_041309225.1 Deltaproteobacteria bacterium
GCCGCGGCCCGCGCGATGCGCCGGCGCAGCACGGCGCGCAGCGACGCCTCGGTCCCACCGTACCGCTCCACCCACGCGCGGGCGGCCGCGAGGAGGGCGGTGTCGTCCAGGAGGGGGGGGCGCCGGGCCATGGGACCGGGAGGGTAACCCGGCGGCGACACGGGCAGGCCCCGTTGCATGGCCGCGGCGCCCCTGGTATCGGTCCCGCCGCGGAAGGAACGCGCCATGCCCCGGATCCTGCACGTCTCGCCCGAGGAGATCCTGCTCGACGCCTTTCGGCTGGGCCGCCGGGTGTTCGAGACCGGGTTCCGGCCCAAGCACATGATCTCCATCTGGCGCGGCGGTACGCCCATCGGCCTCGGCGTCGACGCGTACTACCGATTCCAGGGGCAGCAGGTCCGCCACACCGCCATCGCCACCTCGTCCTACCAGGGGATCGCGCTGCAGGGCGACGTGGTGGTGAAGGGCCTGGAGCACCTCGTCCGCACGGTGTGTCGCGAGGACGGCCTCCTCCTCATCGACGACGTCTACGAGAGCGGCGAGACCATCCGGTCCATCGTGGAGGCGCTGCGGCGAGGGGCCCGGGCCAACTGCCCCGACGACATCCGCGTCGCCACGGTCCATCGCAAGGTCGGGAAGGCCCGCTGGCAGGGGATCCCCGTGCTGTCCCTCACGGACATTCCCGGCGACGTCTGGATCGACTACCCCCACGAACTGGCCGACCTGGTCGAGGACGGCGACCCCGACGACGCGCGCATCCGGGAGAAATCGCCCGAGATCCACGCCGTGCTCCGTGGCGACGGCGAGGCGGAGGACGCGCCCCTCGCGCCGGGTGGCTACCTGCCGGTGGGCATGCTCCTCATGGACAGCGTGCGGCTCGGGGTCCGGATCGCCCGCTCGGGCTACGTCCCGGACTACCTCGTGGCGCTCTGGCCCGGCGGCGTGTGGCCGGGCCTGTGCATTCACGAGGTCTTCAAGTACTTCGCGCGCAAGGGCGACCGGGACCGGATCATCCCCGACCACGTCCCGGTCAACACCACCCGTACGCACGAGTCGTACCGCACCGGCTTCATCGGGCTCGACTACCTGGCCGAGCACGTGGAGCACCACCACCGCCTGCTCGTGGTGGACACCGTGTTCCGCTCGGGCCGCATGACCACCGACCTCGTGAACGCCCTCAAGGACGTGCTCCGCCGCAACCTCTCCCTCTCCCGCCTGCGCATCGCCACCGTCTACTGGAACCCGGAGGACGAGGGCACGTGGACGGTCCAGCCCTTCCGCTCGGAGCCCGACTGGTTCCTGAAGCGCCTCGAGGTCCTCCCGGTCTACCCGCACGCGCCTCACCGCCTCGCGCATCCCCGGGCGGACCTCGCGGCCTGCAATCCGGAGCTGGGCCGCATCCTGTTCGGGTAGGGCGCGGTGCGGTACCTCGCAGATCTGCACATCCACTCCAGGTTCTCACGGGCCACGAGCCCGCTCGCGGACCTCCCTCACCTCGCGGCCTGGGGGATGCGCAAGGGGCTCGCGGTGCTGGGCACGGGCGACTGCACCCATCCCGGCTGGCGGGCGGCCATGCGCGCCGAGCTCGTCCCGGCCGAGCCCGGCCTCCTCCGGTTGAGGCCCGACCTCGAGGCCGCCGTCGAGGCCCAGGTCCCCCCGGCCTGCCGCAGGCCGATCCGGTTCCTCGTCACCGGCGAGGTCAGCACCATCTACCGCCGCGACGAGCGTACGAGGAAGGTCCACCACGTGGTGCACACCCTCGCCCTCGAAGCCGCCGATCGGATGGCCGCCGCGCTCGCCCGGATCGGGAACATCGCCTCCGATGGCCGTCCCATCCTGGGGCTCGACGCGCGGGACCTGCTCGAGATCGTCCTGGCGTCCGATCCGGGCTCGTTCCTGGTGCCCGCGCACGTCTGGACCCCCTGGTTCTCGGTGCTCGGCTCGAAATCCGGCTTCGACGCGGTCGAGGACTGCTACCGCGACCTCGCCCCCCACGTCTTCGCGCTGGAGACCGGCCTGTCGTCCGATCCGGACATGAACCGCCGGCTCTCGGCCCTGGATCGGTATCGGCTTGTATCGGCCTCCGACGCCCATTCCCCGCAGAAGCTCGGGCGGGAGGCGGTGGCCTTCGACACGCCGATCGACGGGTACGCGCTCCGCGCCGCGCTCGAGACGGGCCAGGGCTACGTCGGGACCGTCGAGTTCTTCCCCGAGGAAGGAAAGTACCACCTCGACGGCCACCGGGCGTGCGGGGTCCGCCTGACGCCCGCGGAGACCCGTGCCCGCGACGGGCGCTGCCCGGCCTGCGGGAAGCCGGTGACCGTGGGGGTGCTCCACCGCGTCGAGGACCTCGCCGACCGCACGGTGCCGGGTGCGCCCCCGACGGCGGGCGTCACCACGAGCCTGGTGCCCCTGCCCGAGGTGCTCGCCGAGATCCACGGGAGCGGGGAGGGGAGCCTCGCGGTCGAGGCGGCCCACGCCCACCTCCTGGCCCGGATCGGCCCCGAGCTTCACGTCCTGACCGAGGCCCCCCTCGAGGACGTGGCCCGAGAGGGCGGAGGCCTGCTGGCCGAGGCCGTCGGGCGGCTCCGAGCGGGTCGGGTGCACCGTGAGGCCGGGTACGACGGCGAGTACGGCCGGATCCGCCTCTTCGCCGAGGGGGAGATCCGGGCGCGCGGAGGCCTGCTCTTCGACCTGCCGGCGCCGTCGTCCGGAGGCCGCCGTGCACGGCGGGCGGGCAGACCGTCGTCCACGCCCGGAGGGGTCCTCCTCGGGGCCGCGGACCGAGCGCCCGAGATCCCGCCGTCACCCCCGCGCCAGGCCCGGCTGGGATCCGTCCTCGACGGTCTCGATCCCGAGCAGCGGGCGGCCGCCGGGGCTTCGGAGGGCCCGCTGCTCGTGATGGCCGGTCCCGGCAGCGGGAAGACGCGGGCGCTGGTGCACCGGATCGCCTGCCTCGTGGACGAGCGCGGGGTCCCACCCGGCCGGTGCCTGGCCGTGACGTTCACCCGGCGGGCCGCCGCAGAAGTGGCCGAGCGCCTCGCCAGGCTGATCGGGCCCGCCGCGGAGCACGTGCGCACCTGCACGCTCCACGCGCTGGCCCTCGAGATCCTGCGCGAGCGGCCCGGACCGGCGGGCCTGCCGCCCGGCTTCCGCGTGCTCGGCGCGGACGAGGCGCCGGCCGAGGGGGCGGTCCCGCTCCAGGCCCTGCCCCGCCTCGCGGCCTGCGCGCTCGCCGTCGACCCGGTGGCCCGCGCGGCGTGGTCGGGACGGTTCGACCACGTCCTCGTGGACGAGTACCAGGACCTCGACCCGGAGCAGGAGCGGCTCCTCGCCCTCCTGGTGCCGCCCAGGGGGAACCTCTGGGCCATCGGCGACCCGGACCAGGCGATCTACGGCTTCCGAGGCGCGGACGTCCACTTGATCCATGCCTTCCCCGAGCGGCGCCCGGGAGCCCGGGTGGTGCGCCTCACGCGCAACTACCGCTCGGCCCGGCCCATCGTGGAGGCGGCCTCCGCGGTGGTCGGGGTGCGCGATGCCGTGCCCCTTGCGCCGGGCGCGCTGCCCGTGGTGCTCCACGAGGCCCCCACCGAGCGGGCCGAGGCCGAGGCGGTGGTCCACGCGATCGAGCGGCTGGTGGGCGGCCACACGTTCTTCTCGCTCGACTCCGGCCGGTCGGCGGGGGAGGGGGAGGCGCACGCCTTCGGGGACTTCGCCGTGCTCTACCGGGCCGAAGCCCTGGCCGGGCCCCTGGCGGAGGCGCTCTCGCGGTCCGGGATCCCGTTCCGCCGCCGCTCCCACGAGCCGCTCCTCGACCGGCCGCCGGTGCGGATCCTGGCGGAGGCGCTCCGGGGGCTCGAGGGATCCGGAGGGGGTGTGGCTGCGCAGCTGCGGGCCGCCGCCGATCTCGCGGCGGCCGCCCGGGTACCCGACGCGACGATCGATCGGGCCGTCCTGCAGGAGACGCTCGATCTCCTCGCACCGCTGGCGGAGGCACGCGGGAACGACCGCGCGGGGTTCCTGGCCGACCTCGCCACGGCCACGGCCTCCGACGCCTGGGATCCCCGTGCGGACGTGGTGTCGCTCCTCACGCTCCACGCGGCCAAGGGCCTCGAGTTCCGCGTGGTCGTCGTGGTGGGATGCGAGGAGGGGATCCTGCCCTTCTCGTTCGGCGGCCGCCCCGAGGCCGACGCTGTGGCCGAGGAGCGGCGCCTGCTCTACGTGGGCATGACCCGGGCCCGGGAGCGCCTGGTCCTCTCGCACGCCGCCACGCGCGCCTGGCAGGGACGGGTGCGGGACATGGCGCCGTCCCGCTTCCTCGCAGCGATTCCCCGGCACCTCCTGCACCGGGAGGCGGTGGGCGGTCCGCCACGCCCCCGAGCCCAGGGGCGCCAGCTCCTCCTGTTCGGGCGGACGCGGGGGTAGCACCCCCCACGGTCCTACCACGTGAGGATCAGGCCCCCCATCGAGAGGCCCGCGCCGGTGCCCAGGAGCAGGACCTTGTCGCCGCGCACGATCCGGCCGCAGTGCACGGCCTCGTAGAGCGTGGCGGGGATGGAGGCGGCCACGCAGTTGCCGAGCCGATCGAGCGTGACCGCGGTGCGCTCCTCGTCGAACCCGAACTGGGCGGCGTGTGCCCGGAGCGCGAGGCGGCTGGCCTGGTGTGGCACGAGCAGCCGGATGTCCCCCAGCCCTCGGGACAGGCCCGGTTGGAGGGCCTCGAGGAAGGCCGGCGCCTTGCGCAGGACCATCCGGAAGATGCGGCGGCCGTCCATGTGGAAGAGGTTGTCCTCCGGTCGGGTGTGGGCGGCGTTGGGGTGTCGCCGGGTACCGCCGCCGTAGATGGCGGTGGCGTCGGCCCCGTCGGAGAAGGTCTCGAAGCGGGCCGCGTGGACGCAGGAAGCCTCGCCCTCGGGCGTGCGGATCACCACCGCCGCGGCGGCCAGATCCCCGAAGAGCGAGCAGGTCTCGGGGCGGGTCCAGTCGAGCGCGCAGGAGGAGATGTCGGACGAGACGAGGAGGATCCGGCGGTAGCGACCGGTCGCGAGCAGGCTCGCCGCGACGTCCACCCCCGCCACGAACGAGAGGCAGGTGACGTGGAGGCTCATGCAGGCGATGCCCGAGTCGCCGAGGCCGAGGGCCCGCTGCACGAGGGCCGCGCCGTCGGGGATGGCCTGCTCCTGCGTGCCCGAGCAGTTGAGGATGAGGTCGAGCTCCCCCGGCTCCATGCCCGCCTGGCGGAGGGCCTCGAGGGCCGCGGCCGCGCCCATCTCGCTGGCCGTCTCCCCGTCCACCCAGCGCCGCTCCCGCACGCCCTGGTTCTTGTCGATCCAGGCGGCGCTCACGCCGCACCGGGCGGCCACCTCTTCGTTGGAGACCATACGGGGCGGGAGGTGGCGCCCGAGGCCGACGAACCGGAGGGGGAGGGGTGCGGGCATGGCGCTCCCGGCGAAGACGGCCCCCTCCCTAACCCCGGCCGGCAGCGCGCGGTTAGGGAGGTATCGAGGTGTCCGATGACGCCGGCCCTGCTGGCTCTCCTGCTGGCCTGTGCACCCGATCCGGGGATGCCGGTGATCCGCCTCGAGGACGGCGTGGTGTCGCTGGAGGGCGCGGAGCTGGCCGGTCTCCGGGATCGGGGCATGATCCGGCAGTCCCGCCACCGGCTCGTCGTGGACGGGCTCAAGGACCTGAGCCGGGGCATCCGTCCCGAGGATGGGGTGAAGGCCGATCCCAAGGTCCGCCGGGCGCAGCAGCGGGCCTCGATGGGCGGGGAGCCTCCCCCCGATCCCTTCTCCTCCGCCGGACTGCCCGTCCGGATCGTGGTCGATCCGGACGTCCCGTTCGCCGATCTCCACGTCCTGATGGTGAGCAGCGCCTGGGCCGGGTACGGGCGCGTGCACGTCACCCTCCCGGGTCGCGAGGCCCCGGTGGTGGGCCCGCTCGAGCTCGACGTCCGGGAGGATCCGGTGTGGCAGGGGGAACCGATCACGGGCGTGTCGCCCACGCTCCTCGTGGAGGTCTCGCCGCGGGACGTGACCGTGGAGGTCGCCTTCCGCCTGCGGGTCGCGCCCGACGGCTCCGCCCGGCGCCACCTGGACCCGGTGGGCGGCCCCACGGAACCCCTGGCCGACTGCGACGCGATCTTCGGTGAGGACGCCCGGCGTGCGGCCGTGTGTCGGGAGGCCCGGCGCACCGACGGCACCCCGTTCGCCGGACCGGGCGAGTGGCCTCCGGCCGCCGAGCCCGACGGCCGGCTCGCCCTGGGCGACGCGGGTTGCGTGGCCGCCGCCACGTCTCCTCCCTGGACGCCGCCCGTGGCGTCCCTCCTCGCGGACCTCGGCATCGGCCGGCGCGACCGCGTCGTGCTCGCGCCGTGGGGCGATCTCCCCGCCTCCAGCCTCGTCGACGTGCTGGGCGCGTTCCCGGCGGCCGGGCTCGACCCGCCCGCGATCCGATCCGCGGCGCCGGGGGGGACGAGCGACGATCCTCGAATCGCCCCACCGCCCGCGCCGCCCCCGTGCACCCCGGGTCGGATCGATGCCCTCACCCTCGGGGACGCCACAGCGCGCTGGTTGGGGGAGCGGAGGCGGTCCGTCGCTGCACCGTAGGCTGTGGACGCGCTATCCTCCGGCGCCGGAGGTCCCATGTCCCGCCTCGTCGCCCTCGTCCTCGCCGCCTGCCTCGGCCTGTGCGGGCCCGCCACCGCGGCCCCGACCGTGACCGCCTGGTCCGGGGGCACGCTCGTGGACGGCACCGGTCGGGAGCCCATACCCGACGCCGTCGTGGTGGCGAAGGGCGACCGGATCGTGGCCGCCGGGCCCCGGAGCCGGGTGGGGGTGCCCAGGGGCGCCACGGTCGTGGACACCACGGGCCGCTGGATGGTGCCGGGGCTGGTGGACGCGCACGTCCACTTCTTCCAGTCGGGCGGACTCTACACCCGACCCGACGTCCAGGATCTGACCGCCGTCCGCCCCTATGCCGAGGACCAGGCTCGCATCCGTGCGACCCTCGACGACACGCTCCACCGGTACACGGCGAGCGGCATCACGTCCGTGGTGGACATGGGCGGGCCCTTCTGGAACTTCGACGTCCGCGCCCGAGCCCGCGCCCTGCCGGGCGCCCCGCGCGTCTACGCGGCCGGTCCCCTCATCTCCACCGTGTCCCGGCCCCAGCTCGACCTCGGCGATCCCCCCATCGTGAAGGCCGCTTCCCCCGAGGAGGCCCGCCGGATGGCCCGGGCCCAGGTGAAGCGCGGCACCGACCTCCTCAAGGTCTGGTTCATCCTGGACCCCGCCCGGGTCGAGGCCAGCCTCGACGAGGGGGGCGCGCTCGTCGCCGCGGTGTGCGGAGAGGCGAGGAAGGCCCGCGTGCCGTGCGCAGTGCACGCCACCGAGCGGGAGTCGGCCCGGCGGGCCCTGCAGAACGGTGCCGACATCCTCGTCCACGGGGTGGACGACGCCCCGCTCGACGAGGCCTTCCTCGCCCTCCTCGGCCCGCGCCACGTCTACCAGACCACGCTCGTGGTCTGGGAGGGCTACAGCGAGGTGCTCGGGAAGCATGTGGAGCTCACCGGCGTGGAGCGCCGGTTCGGCGATCCGGGCGTCATCGGCTCCTGGGCGGAGTTCGCTCCGGACCCGGCCGCCTCGGAGCGGTCGGCGACCCGCGTCAGGCGCTACGCCGAGCGCACGCCCACCCTGCACGGCAACCTCCGGGCCGTGATGGCGACGGGGACCGCGGTGGCCGCCGGCACGGACGCCGGCAACGTCGGCACGCTGCACGGGCCCGCCCTGCACCGGGAGTTCGAGCTCATGGTCGAGGCGGGCCTGACACCCATGCAGGTGCTCGTGGCGGCCACGCGTGACGCCGCCCGATCCGTCTCCCCCAGCCCGGACTTCGGCACCCTCCAACCGGGGCGTCGCGCCGACCTCCTGGTGCTCGACGCCGACCCGCTGGCCGACGTGCGCAACCTGCGCCGCATCGAGAGCGTCGTGGTGGGCGGCGTGCGCTGGACGCCGGACGCGCTCCTCCCGCCCGGCCCGGCCGAGATCGTGGACCGCCAGCTCGAGGCCTACAACGCGCGGGATCTCGAGCGATTCCTCACCTTCTACGCCGACGACGCCACCCTGTACCGGCTCCCCGCCGGGGAGGTCGAGGCCCAGGGGAAGGAGGACCTGCGCCGGATCTTCGGAACGCTCTTCGACCAGAGCCCCTCCCTGCACTGCCGGATCCTCGACCGGACGATCACCGGCGACTGGGTCGTGGACCTCGAGTTCGTGACCGGCAGCCGGGGCCGACCGCCGATCCGGGCCGGCGCCGTCTACGAGATCCGCGACGGGCTCATCCGGCGCGTGTGGTTCCTGCCCCGGGAGGCCACCCCTGGTCACCCCTGACCCGGACGGAGGCCGTCCGCCCCGCGGGGGCGGCCCCTCGTTAACCCTCACGCCCCTGCCGGGCCGGATGGCCAGGAGACGGTATGCGCGAGTCGGGCACCCCCACGGTGGTCGTCGTGGACTTCGGTGGGCAGTACGCCCACCTGCTGGCCAAGCGGGTGCGCGCCCTGGGCGTCTACTCCGAGATCGTGGAGCCCGAGGAATTCGATCCGGGCGACCCCGACCTCGCCGGCGTGATCCTCTCGGGCGGCCCCGCCTCGGTCCACGACGCCGGCG
Organism: Deltaproteobacteria bacterium; assembly: GCA_041309225.1. Taxonomy (GTDB): domain Bacteria; phylum Myxococcota_A; class UBA796; order UBA796; family JAFGLY01; genus JAFGLY01. The sequence continues at coordinate 8,667 of JBFYZZ010000268.1, forward strand.
CCCCCACGCTCAGCGTGCCGCCGGAGCGGATCCCCGTCCCCATCCTGGGGATCTGCTACGGCCACCAGTGGATGGCGGCGGCCTCGGGCGGCCGCGTCGGTACGGGTGCTTCCCGGGAATACGGTTTGGCCCGCCTCCGGGTGGAGCCCGAGAGCCCCCTCTTCCGGGGCCTCGATCCGGCCCAGGACGTCTGGATGAGCCACGGCGACCACGTCGAGGTGCTCCCCCCGGGGTGGCGCGCCACCGCCACCACGTCCTCGGTCCCCGTGGCGGCCTTCGAGAGCGCCGACGGCCGCCGGTTCGGGGTGCAGTTCCATCCTGAGGTGGTGCACACGGTCCACGGCGATCGCGTGCTCCACAACTTCCTCGAGGTCTGCGGCACTCCCCGCACCTGGGATCCGGGCACCCAGGAGCGGATCCTGGTGGAGCGCATCCGCCGCGAGGCCGATGGCCGGCGCCTCTTCCTGCTCATCTCCGGGGGTGTGGACTCCCTCGTCGCCCTCGCGCTCTGCCGGGAGGCCGTCGGCGAGGCGGCGCTCCATGCCCTGCACGTGGACACCGGGCTCATGCGCAAGCACGAGAGCCGCGACGTGGAGGCCGCCCTGCGGGCGCTCGGCGTGGGCGATCTCTCGGTCGTACACGCCGGCGAGCGGTTCCTCGCGGCCCTGGCGGGCGCGGTGGACCCGGAATGCAAGCGCCGGGCCATCGGCCGCGCGTTCGTCGAGGTGCTCAGCGAGGAGGTCGGACGCCGGGGCCTGGGCGAGGGCTGGGTCCTCGTGCAGGGCACCATCTACCCGGACCGCATCGAGAGCGGTGGATCCAGGCGCGCCGAGCGCATCAAGACCCATCACAACCGGGTGGACGAGATCGAGGCGCTCATCCGGGCAGGCCGGGTGGTCGAGCCGCTGTCCGATCTCTACAAACACGAGGTCCGGGCCCTGGGCGAACGGCTCGGCCTGCCCCCGGCCCTCCTCCACCGACACCCCTTCCCGGGCCCCGCGCTCGGCGTACGCCTCCTGTGCAGCACCGGCGAGCCCGTCCCGGCGCTCCCGGCGGCCGAGCTCGACGCCCTCGCGGGGCTCGCCGGCCGGGCCGGGCTGCGGGCGGCCGTGTTGCCGGTCCGGAGCGTGGGCGTCCAGGGCGACGGCCGCACCTACCGGTGCCCCGCGGTCGTGTGGGGGGACGCCGCGCCCGGCTGGGATCGGCTCCTCGACCTCGCGGCCGAGGTGGTCAACCGACTCCCCGGCCTCAACCGCCTCGTGTGGGCGCCCCGCGGGTTCGATCCGGAGGCCGTCTCCCTGGTGCCGGCCACCATCGAGCCCCAGGCGCTCGCGATTCTCCGGGAGGCCGACCACGTCGCCACCCGGGCCGTGGAGGACCTGGCGCCCATCTGGCAGATGCCCGTGGTGCTCCTGCCGCTGGCCGACCGCCAGGGGCGCCGCGTGGTGGTGATCCGCCCGATCACCTCGCGCGACGCGATGACCGCCGACGTCTACCCCATGCCCCCCGATCGCCTCGTGGGGCTGCTCGACGCCGTGGGATCGGTGCCCGGGGTGGGGCCGGTCCTCTACGACTGCACCACCAAGCCCCCCGCCACCATCGAGTGGGAGTAGGACCCGCCGTGATCGTCGCCCGCGCCCATTGGCTCGCCCCCGACGGATCTCCCGTCGACGGGTCCATCGAGGTGGCGGGGGGCAGGATCCGCCTCCGGCCCGGCGATCCGGGCCCCGCCGAGGGCGCCGGCGTGATCGACGCCAGCGGCTGCCTCGTTCTCCCCGGCCTCGTCGATCCCCACGTCCACCTCCGGGAGCCCGGCCAGGCGTGGAAGGAGGGTGTGGCCAACGGCTCCAGGGCCGCGGCCGCCGGAGGCATCACCACCCTCTTCGACATGCCCAACGACCGGCCGCCCACCACCACGACCGCGCGCCTCGCCGAGAAGGCGTCGATCTTCGAGCGGAGCTGCGTCGTGAACTGGGGCCTGCACCTGCACGCCCTGCCCGAGCCCGAACGGGTGGACCCCACCACGATCGCTTCGGCAAAGCTCTACATGGCGCGGGCGTCCGAGGCCCCCGGGCTCTCGGACCCGGCGGGCGTCGAGGCGGTGCTGCGCGCGTATCCGCGCGTGACGGTCCACGCGGAGGACGGCACCCTCTTCCCCGTCGCCGCCGGCCTGCCCCACGATCTTGCCCGCCCGCGCCATGCCGTCGTCGCGGCGCTCGGGATCCTGGAGGGTGCGCTGCGGCGGATCTCCGTCGAGGGGCGGCCCCGGGTCGTGCTCTGCCACGCCGCCACCGCCGAGGAGGTGGCCTGGCTGCGCCGCCTGAAGGCCGAGGGCTTCGACCTCTACGGCGAGACCTGCCCCCACTACCTGTACTTCACCGCCACCGACGCGCGCCGGGTCGGCTCCCTCCTGCAGGTGAACCCACCGCTCCGCGATCCCGCGGATCGCGATGCCCTGCTCGAGGCCGTCGCCGACGGCACGATCGACTGGATCGCCTCCGACCACGCGCCCCACGCTCCCGAGGAGAAGGCGGGCCCCCACCCGCCCTCGGGCATCGCAGGGGCCGAGCGGGCCCTGCCGCTCCTGCTCCACCTCCGGGACCGCGGCGTGCTGTCCTGGGTGCGGCTCGTCGAGGTGGGATGCGCGCGGGCCGCCGCATGCTACGGGCTGGCCGGCCGTGGCGGCATTCACGACGGCGCCGCGGCGGACCTCGTGCTGGTCCGGAAGGGCGAGGCGCCGGTCGTGCGCCCACCCGTGACGCGGGCCGCCACCGACGTCTACCGCGACGTGGCGCTCGGCTGGCACGTGGTGACCACCCTCGTCGGCGGGGTCGTCGTGGTCCGCGACGGCACGCCGGTGAAGACGCCCGGCCCTCCGCCGGGAAGGAGGATCGTCCCATGACCGGGCAGGACCGGCTGGCGTTCGTCGAGTTCCTCGTCCAGAGCGGCGCCCTCAGGTTCGGGGACTTCGTGCTCCGTTCCGGAGCTCGATCGCCCTTCTTCATGAACCTCGGCGACGTCGCCCGGGGGTCCCACCTCGAGCGCCTCGGCGGCTTCCTCGCCGAGGGGCTCAGGCAGGCCTTCCCCGATGCCACCCTGGTGTACGGCCCCCCCTACAAGGGGATCGTGCTGGCCGCCGTGGCCGCGGAGGGGGCCTGGCAGCGCTTCCGCTGGGACCTGCCCATGGCGTACTCCCGGAAGGAGCGCAAGGACCACGGCGAGGGCGGGGACATCGTGGGGCACCGCCCGGAGCCCGCCGATCGCGTGGTGCTCGTGGACGACGTGCTCACCACCGGCGGCGCCAAGCGTGAGGCCGTGGACCTCCTGCGCGGAGCCTGCGGCGTCGAAACGGTCGGGGTGCTCGTCTGCCTCGACCGCCGCGTCCGGGCCGCCGCCCAGGAGCCCGGCCTCCCCAGGGTGCACGCCCTGGCCGACCTCGACGACCTCGTCTCGTGGCTGCGCGCCGTCGACCCACCGCGGGCGGACCTCGTACAGGCATTCCGGGAGACCCCCTCATGACCCTCTACCGCCTCGTTCCCGCCCTCGACTGCGACACCCTCGACCAGGCCGTCCGCCTCGTGGCCGCCACCGCTGCGGATCCGTTCGTCCACGGGTACAAGGTCGGGTTCTCCCTCGGCTTGCGCCACGGGTTGCCCGCCGTCGTCGCGGCGATTCGGGCCCACACCGACAAGCCCGTGGTCTACGACCACCAGAAGGCGGGGACCGACATCCCCGACACCGCCTCCCTCTACGCCGACACCCTCGCCGCGGCGGGGATCACCGAGGCCATCCTCTTCCCTCAGGCCGGCCCTGCTACGCTGCGCGCCTGGACCGGAGGCCTGCTGGCCCGCGGCATCCGCCCCATCCTCGGGCTCCTCATGACCCACCCGGCCTATCTGGCCCGGGAGGGCGGGTTCCTCCAGGACGACACGCCGGCCCGCACGCTGTCGGCCGCGCTCGAGATGGGCGTGACGGACTTCGTCGTGCCCCTCACCAAGCCCGAGGCCGTGGAGGCGCTCGTCCGGGGCATGCCCGACGGCTGCACCTTCTGGTCCCCCGGCTACGGCCCTCAGGGGGGAGACCCGGCCCGATTCCCGTTCCTGGCGCGGCACCACCTCATCGTGGGGCGGGTGCTGCTCGCCGCACCGGACCCGGCGGCCATGGTCCGCTCGTTCCGGCGTGTGCTCGACGTCCCCTGAACCCCCGGAGCCCCCATGGTGACCAAGGACCTCCTCTCGGCCCAGGATCTCTCGCTGGAGGACCTCCAGCGCTACCTGGCCCTCGCGGAGCGCGTCGAGGCCACCCCCGCGGCGGAGCGGCTGCGGCTCCTGCCGGGGAGGATCCTCGCCACGCTGTTCTACGAGCCCTCCACACGCACCCGCCTCTCCTTCGATTCGGCCATGCACCGGCTCGGGGGCTCCGTACTGGGCTTCTCGGGGCCGGAGGCCACCTCGGTCTCCAAGGGCGAGACCGTCCGCGACACGGTTCGCACCGTCGAGAACTACGCCGACATCATCGTGATCCGGCACCCCAGGGAGGGCTCCGCACGCATCGCCGCGGAGGCCGCCCGGGTGCCCGTCATCAACGCGGGCGACGGCGCAAACCAGCACCCCACCCAGACGCTCCTCGACCTCTACACCATCCGGAAGTTCCTGGGCCGCCTGTCCGATCTCCGCATCGCACTGGTGGGCGACCTCAAGTACTCGCGCACCGTCCACTCGCTGTTCCGGGCCCTCAACCTGTTCGGGGGCGTCGAGTTCGTGCTCGTCTCGCCGCCCACGCTCACGCTGCCCGGCCACCTCAAGACCCCCGGACACGCCTTCACCGAGACCACCCAGCTCGAGGGCGCGCTCTCCACCTGCGACATTGTCTACATGACGCGGATCCAGCGGGAGCGCTTTCCCGACCCGGTCGACTACGAGAAGGTGAAGGACGCCTACCGGCTCGAGGCGTGGATGCTCGAGGGGGCCCGGCCGCACTGCCGGGTGCTCCACCCGCTGCCCCGCGTCAACGAGATCGCCCCGGACGTGGATTCCACCCCGTTCTCCGGGTACTTCGAGCAGGTGGCCCATGGAGTCACCGTGCGCCAGGCCATCCTCCTCCTCCACCTCGGGGTGTGGTCATGAGCACCGCCACTGACGAAAAGGTCCTCGTCATCCCCAAGATCGAGAACGGCATCGTGATCGATCACATCCCGGCCGGGCTCGGGGTCCGCGTGCTGGACGTGCTGCGCACGTGGCCGGGCCTCGACCAGGAGATCGTCACGCTCGCCTGCAACCTGCAGAGCACGCGCATGGGCCGCAAGGACATGATCAAGCTCTGGGTGCCCGATCTCCCCAACCGGCTCGTGGAGCACATCTGCCTCGTGAGCCCGGGCGCCACCGTCAAGCGCATCGAGGGCTACCGCGTGGCCCACCGGTGGGTGGCCGTGTCGCCCGCCGAGATCCGCGACCTGGCCCGCTGCCGCAACCCCGCCTGCGTGACCAACCACGAGCGCGACGCTCACACCCGGTTCGAAGCCATCGACGACGCGCACCGCCGCTTCCGCTGCGCGTTCTGCGAGCGGGTGTTCGCCCTCGAGGAGCTGGAGCTGGTGCTCACGTGATCGGAGAGAGCCCGCTCGGGGTGACCCTCTGCGGGATCTGCCTGGCCAACCCCCTGGTGCTGGCGTCGGGGGTCCTGGGCACCACCGCCTCCACCCTCGCGTTCGTCGCCGGCCACGGTGCCGGGGCCGTCACCACCAAGTCCTGCTCCCTCGGGCCGCGGGCCGGTCATCCCACCCCGATCGTGGCGCCCGTGGCCGGAGGCCTGCTCAACGCGGTCGGCCTCTCCAATCCCGGGGCGCGCGCCATGGCCGACGAGATCCGAGCCTACCGGGCCCGGTCCCGAGTCCCGGTCTTCGCCTCGGTCTTCGGCCGCGACGCCGCGGAGTTCGCCGAGGTCACCGCCGTCCTCGCCGAGGCCGAGCCCGATCTCGTCGAAGTCAACGTCTCCTGCCCCAACGTGGCCTCGGAGTACGGCACCCCCTTCGGCGCCGATCCGTCGGCCACTGCCCGGGTGATCGAGGCGGTGAAGGCGCGCGCCGGCCGGATTCCGGTGGCGGCCAAGCTCACGATCGCCACCCCGTCGCTCCGGCTCATGGCCCGGGCCTGCCGCGACGCCGGGGCCGACGCCCTCACGGCCATCAACACCGTGGGGCCCGGCATGGCCATCGAGATTCGCTCGCATAGGCCCATCCTGTCCAACCGGGAGGGCGGGCTGTCGGGCCCCGCGATCCTGCCACTCGCGGTGCGCGCGGTCTTCGAGGTGACCGAGGCCGTGGACCTTCCGATCATCGGCACGGGGGGTGTCGAGTCGGCCGCCGACGCCCTCCAGCTCGTGCTGGCGGGCGCCACCGCGGTGGGGATCGGTACGGGCGTGTGGCGCCGCGGAGCCGGCGTGTTCGCCGAGATCTGCGACGGGCTCACGCACCACCTCGCAGCCGAGCGGATCCCCTCGCTGGTCCAGCTCAAGGGGGCTGCCCATGGGTGACGCCGTCGTCGTCGGCCCTATCCGCGCGGTGGAGGCCGTCGCCGCCGACACGGTCTGCCTGCGCGTGGATCGGCCGTTTCCGGTCCGGCCGGGCCAGTTCACGTTCCTCTGGATTCCCGGGGGGCAGGAGAAGCCCTACTCGGTGTCGGGCGCCACCGCTCGCCGCCTCGCGTTCACGATCCGGGGCGTGGGTCCGCACTCCCGGGCGCTCCTGGCGATGCAGCCCGGCGACCTCCTGGGCCTCCGGGGCCCGTTCGGCCGTCCCTTCACGGTGGGTCCCGGCGCGGTGATCGTCGGGGGAGGGATCGGGGCCGCTCCCCTGCGCTTCCTGGGGCACCGACTCGCGGCCGCCCACCTGCCGTTCCGAGCGTGCCTCGGGGCACGCACCGCCAGCGGGCTCGTCCACCGGGCCGAGTTCGAGCGCTGGGGGGCCCGGATCGCCACCGACGACGGCACCGTGGGCCACGCCGGACCCGTCACCCACCTGCTCGAGGCCATGCTGGAGGCGGCGCCCGCCGTCCTCGTCCAGGCGTGCGGGCCCGAGCCCATGCTCAGGGCCGTCCGCCGGATCGCGGCAGCCCGGGACGTGGCCTGCGAGCTCTCCTTCGAGCGGATGATGAAGTGCGGCCTGGGGATCTGCGGGCAGTGCGCCGTGGAGGGGCCGGGATTCCGCCTCTGCGTGGAGGGGCCGGTGCTCCGGGATCGGGAGGCCGACCTCGCCCTGGAACCCACCGATCCCACAGGCTAGAGCGTACCCGAATCCCGAGGATCCCCCATGCGCACCCCCATCGCCCTGCTCGCCGCGTGCCTCCTCCTCCCGGGTTGCCACGCCAAGTTCAAGAAGTACGCCCCCACGCTCGGAGAGGTCCGCGTCCAGGCCATCGTGACCGGCTATCCCTACGTCCACCTCGGCCGCGTGGCCCCGCCTCCCGACCCCGAGCACGCCCCGCTCGCGGCAGTGGCGACGGACGTGGTGAACGTCGTGCAGGGCGTGAGGGAGACCGAGCAGACCGCCCGGATCGCCCGGGCCGTGGACCTCCTCGCGGTGAACGAGGCCCTCGTGGCCGGCTTCGCCGAGACCCTGGGGAGCGGGCCCCCGTTCGGCTTCTCGCCGGCCGATCAGGGCGGCAACCTCATGCAGATCGAGGTGCGTTCGTGGGGTCTTATGGTCCCGTACCTGGGCGCCCCCGGCGAGTTCACCTACGACCTCCGCGTCCGCATCTACACCGAGGACGGGGAGCGCGTGTACTCGTCCTCGACCACCTGCACCGCCGGCGCCGGGCAACCCGACGCGGCCGCCGTGGTGCTCGGCGTGGTCAACAACGTGGCGCAGCTCGAGCGGATGTCCGACGCCGAGATCACCTTCGCCTTCTCCCAGATCGCCCACTGGTGCGGGGTGGAGCTGGTCCGCAAGATCCGAGCGCACGCCGGGTAGGCACCCGGCGCCGGGCACGCACCGCCACGCCGGCCGGGAGATCCGATGCCCCGACCCGACCTGCCCGCCCTCCTCGTCCTCGCCGGCTGCGGGGACGCCGACGTCGCGGTTTTCGAGGTCGTGGTCGACCTGCCCGACGCCCGGATGGATCATCCCTACCAGGGGCGGCTCGCGGCCGAGGGGGCGCGCGGCGACGTGGCCTTCGAGATCGCCCGCGGCGAACTCCCACCCGGGCTCACCCTCGATCCGGGCGGCGCGGTGTCCGGTACCCCAGAGGCCTGGGGCGAGTACGGGTTCACCGTGGCCGCGGCCGACGCGAGCGACGAGGTCCTGGCCGATCTCGAACTGGCGGTGCTGCCCGTGGTCCTGTTGAGCGGCTTCGAGCCGTTCGACGACTTCGAGACGAACAGCTCCTGGGAGGCCCTCGTTCCGCTCGAGGACCAGGTGATCGCGGGCCTCGACGTGCGCACGGTCCTGCTGCCCGTCGAGTGGGACACCGCCTGGGCCGTCCTCGAGCCCGAGATCGAGGCCTACGATCCCGTCGTCGCCCTCGGCACCGGGCAGGCCGGATGGTTCGCGATGCGGTTCGAGACCACCGCCCGGAACGTCCAGAGGGGCACCGACGAAGTCGGCGTCGAGCGCGAGGGGGAGGCGGTGGTGCCCGGCGGCCCGGAGACCCTCCCCTCCGCGCTGCCGATCGACGAGATGCGCGGGGCGATGGAGGCCGCGGGCTTCGTGGTGCGCACCTCCGACGACGCCGGGACCTACCTCTGCAACGACATCTTCTACCACCTGGAGACCGAGGCCCGGGCCTCGGGGCGCGTCGCGGGTTTCGTGCACGTGCCTCCACCCGACGCCGAGGCGTTCCCGATCGCCGACGTCACCGAAGCCCACCGCGTGGGGCTGGAGGCCCTGGCCGCCTGGCTGGCCGCCGGCGCGCCGCGGCGCGCGGCCAGGGTGGACCTGCACGAGGCACCGTGGTACCGGCGCGCTGAGACCAAACGATGAACGGCATCTTCTTCGCGCTGGTCGCCATCTCGTTCGTCGTGGCGGCCTTCACCGGCCACATGGGTGACGTCACCACCGGCGCCATCGACGCCGCCAAGGCCGCGGTCGAGCTGGCCATCGGGCTGGTCGGCATCATGGCCCTGTTCCTCGGCCTGATGCAGGTGGTGCAGGAGGCCGGGGGCCTCCGGTTCCTCGCGCGTGCGATCCGGCCACTCATGGTGCGCCTCTTCCCCGACGTCCCCGCCGACCACCCCGCCATGGGCGCGATGATCATGAACCTCGCGGCCAACATGCTGGGGCTGGCCAATGCCGCCACGCCCTTCGGCATCCGCGCCATGCAGGAGCTCGATCGTCTCAACGGCCGCAAGGGCACCGCCACCGACGCCATGGCCCTCTTCCTGGCCATCAACACGAGCAGCGTCACCCTGCTCCCCACCGGTGTGATCGGATTGCGGGCCTCGCTGGGGTCCCAGGACGCAGCGGGCATCCTGCCCACCACGCTCGCGGCCACCGCCTTCTCGACCGTGGGCGCCACCGTGGCCTGCCTGCTCCTCGCCCGCATGCCCTGGTTCCGCCGATCGCGCCCCCCCGCCGCGACCGGGGAGGAGGGCCCGCCCCCCGGTGAGGCCACGGGGGCGGACCCGCCGCCCATCGCGGCGGTGGAGGATCTGTCCGCCGGGTCGGGGAGTCTGCTTCCGCTCCTCGCCGTGGGCGGCGTGTTCGGGGCGTTCGTGGTGCTGGCCGTGCTGGTGGGCCAGGCCGTCTCGGGCTGGATCATCCCCGTGCTCGTGGTGGGGATGCTGCTGGTCGGCGTGATCCGCGGGGTGCGCGTCTACGAGGTCTTCATCACGGGTGCCAAGGAGGGCTTCAACGTGGCCCTCCGCATCATCCCGTACCTCGTGGCCATCCTCGTCTCGGTCGGTATGTTCCGGGCGAGCGGTGCACTCGGGTTCTTCACCTCGCTGCTCGGCCCGTTCACGGATCCCCTCGGCCTGCCCGCGGAGGCCCTGCCCATGGCGTTCCTGCGGCCGCTCTCCGGCTCGGGCGCCTACGGCGTGATGGCCGAAATCCTCAAGACCCACGGCCCCGACACCTACCTCGGCTACCTCGTGTCCACGATCCAGGGATCGTCCGAGACCACCTTCTACGTGCTCGCGGTCTACTTCGGCGCGGTGGGGATCACGCGCTACCGGCACGCCATGTGGGCCGGCATCCTGGCCGACCTGTTCGGCCTCATCGGGGCGGTGACGATCTGCCGGATCCTCTACGCGCACGCCGCCGGCGGGCCGCTGGCCCCCTGATCCGTCCGGATCGGGCCACGGGGGAGCCGGCGTGCCCGCTGGGCCTCCCGGATCCGCTCGCGGGGCCTGGGCGGCCACCGCCCTTGCAGCACCACAGGCCCTGGGGTGCGGAAGCGTGGTATGGTGAATCTACACAGTCCATGCCCGGAAGGATCCCATGCCCACCGAAACCACGAGAGATCACGACGAGATCGTCAAGCAGGAACGCGCGGTGCTCGAGAAGTACGGCCTGCGATGGGCCGTCCTGGCCGCGTGGGTGGACCAGATCCGGGGGAGGGGACTCGCCGTTCCGCGGGAGGCCTCGGAGAAGCTGACGGAGAGCCGAATCCTCATCTCCTCGGGCTGCTTCTCCTCGTGCCAGGTGGGGTGCCTCCTCACCGACGCCGAGGGCATGCTGGTGGTCACCGACGGGTCCAGCCCGCGGAGCCGCACGGACTTCTGGCTCGACCTCCTCGGCCAGGTCATGGACTCCACCGCGCCACCCGCCAGGATCCTCGCGATTCCCGGGGTGCAGGTCCACCTGTCCGAGTGCCTGGGCGCGGGCTGCGCCTGCACCGGGTGAGGACCCCCGCGGGGTCACCCCTCCCGTTCCACGAAGCCGGCGATCTCGGCACGGAGGTCCTCGGCCAGACGGGCCAGGGCGGCGTCGTCGAGCGCGCCGGTCTCTCGTGGGGCGCCCACCCGGACCTCGACGAGGTGGCCGGGGCTGAGCAGCAGGGTGCCCTTGCGGTTGATGGCCCGCGATCCCCTCACGGCCACGGGCACCACCGGCAGGCCCGCGGCGCGGGCCATCTCGAACACGCCGAGGCGAAACCCGCCCACCGTTCCGTCGCGCGTGCGGTGGGCCTCGGGGAAGACCACGATGGAGAGGCCCTCCTCGCGGCGTAGGGCGGCCTCCCGGGCGAGGTGCGCCACCTTCTCCTCGCGGGACAGGGTGCGATCGATCGGAATGCCGCGGGAGAGGGACATGGCCCACCCGTAGACGGGGATCCGGAACTGCCAGGCGTTCATCACGCCGCAGAACGGGGAGGGAATGGCGGTCATGGCCACGTGGGCATCGAGCAGGTTGACGTGGTTCTGGCAGTAGACCGCGGAGCGAGCCGGATCGAGGCGGGGATCCCGCTCCACCCGGATCCGGTTGCCGGTGAGGAGCAGCACGTGCCGGAAGACGCCTGCGCCAAGGCGGTGGCAGTGCCGCCAGGGCACCCCGAGCGCAGACGGGAGGATCACGAGGGCGACCGCGACCGCCATCCAGAGGAAGGCGATCGGCCAGGCGAGGGCCGAGAACAGCACGAGCCCGAGGCGGCCGACGCGTTGCACGGTCAGGCCTGGACCTCGATCGCGCCGGGGAGCACCTCGAGCCGCCGCGGGGTGATCACGAGCGCCTCGCCGTCCACGATCACGTCGATGGGCGCCGCCAGGTCGAACTCGACGATGCGGGCACGGGTGGTGCGGACGGCATCGAGTTCGACGTGGGTGCCCGCGTAGATCCTCGGGAATGCGCGCAGCAACCCGAACCGGCCGAGCGGGCCCACCCGGATCACGTCGAGGAGGCCGTCCCCGGTGTCGGCCGCGGGGGCCATCTGCATGGTGCCCCCCGTGAAGCGGCTGTTGCAGAACGCGAAGAAGGTCACGGGATCGCGGTCCCAGGCGCCGTCGTCCCAGCGGACCGGGAAGGGGCGGGGCCGCAGGGTGGCCACGCACGTGATCACGGCAGCGGCGTAGCCGGCGTTGCCGAGGGTGCGGAACCGGTGGGCGCGCAGGCCGTTGACGTCTGCGGCGAAGCCGAGGGAGAAGAGGTTGAGGAAGAAGAGGTCGGGGCCGTCGTGGACGATGCGGACGACGTCGCACCGGCGGCGGCGACCGGCGCCCAGGGCCGCGATGGCGGCGTCCGGGCCGGCGGGGATGTGGTCCCGCAGGAAGGAGTTGCCCGTGCCGAGGGGCAGAAAGCCGAGGACGGGCGTCTCGCCGGTGACGAGGGCTTCGGGGAGGAGGCCGTTCAGCACCTCGTAGCCGGTGCCGTCCCCCCCCACCGCCAGGAACCGGCGCCGGCCCCCGGCGAAGGCCGCACGGACGAACGAGGTGGCTTCCCCCGGCGCCGTGGTGACGTGGACGTCCGCCTCGACGCCGGCGGCCGCGAGGCGATCGAGCGTGGCGGGTGCGAGGCGGCCGCATCGTCCGCCGCCGGCCGCCGGGTTGACCACGGCGAGGAACGTCATCCGCACGCGTCCTCGCCGCCGTCGACCCGGATCCGGTTGCCGGTCATCCAGGCGGTACCGGGACGGGCGAGCTCCAGGAGGCAGCGACCCACGTCTTCGGGGGTGGTGAGGCGGCCGTGTGGGTTCCGGTGTCGGGCACCGTCGAGCAGGGCCTCCCAGCCGGGGATCCGCCGCAGCGCCGGGGTGTCGGTGACCCCCGGTTGGACGCTGTTGGCGGTGATGCCGAGCGGCGCGAGCTCGAGGGCGAGTTGGCGCACGACGGCGTCGAGGGCGGCCTTGGCGAGACTCACCGGGCCGTAGCCGGGCCAGGCGTGGTCGGTCCCCTGGGAGGTGAGCGCGAAGACGCGGCCACCGGCGACGAGCAGGCCAGTGTGGACGAGGTCGCGGGTCCAGAAGGCGAGGGAGGCCGCCATGACGTCGCACGTCATCTCGAGCTGGGTCCTCCGGACGCTCCCCCGCGGATCCGGCCCCACGAGGGGACCGAGGCTCCCGAAGGCCAGGCTGTGCAGGAGCACGTCCACCCGGCCACCCACGGAGTGCAGGTGGTCGCGGATCGCGGCGATCGTGGCCGCGCGCCATGTATCGTCCGCCGCGTTGCCATTGAAGAAGCGGACCTCGGCCCCCAGGGCCGCGAGCTCCGCCCGCAGGGCCTCCACGGCGGGCATGCCGGGCCGGCGATCCAGGTGGATCCCCAGGACACCGTATCCGGCCCCGGCGAAGGCGCGGGCGCAGCCGGCCCCGATGCCACTGGACGCCCCGAGGACGAGGAGCCAGCGGCGTGGCTCGCTCATGGAGCGGGCGTGCCCGCCGGGGGGGGTTCGGCAGCCGGAGCGGCGGCGGGCGGCTCCGGGGGGGTGGGCGTCGCGGCCGGGGCGGCACCGGGCTCGGGGATCTCGAGGCTGGCGGGACCGGTCGGCTCCTTTCCGGCCTCGACGACCACGGCCTTGGCCTTGAGCTCGTTCAGGTATTCCTGGCGGATCTCCTGCTCGAGCTGCGCGACGATGTCGTCGCGGACATCCCCGAGCGGCTTCTCGCCCCGCACCTCCAGGACCTTGAAGATGTGCCAGGCGGGGCCGAGCTGCATGGGGCCGATGACCGTGCCCGCGGGGGCCTTCTCGACCAGGGAGCGGATCGGCGGGGCGAGCTGGGTGACGTCGATCCAGCCGATGTCGCCGCCCTTGGAAGCGGAGCTGGCGTCCTTGCTCTGGGCGCGGGCGATCACCGCGAAGTCGCCGCCGGCGTCGAGGTCCTTGCGCACCGACTCGGCCGTGGCACCGTCGGCGAGCATGATGTGGGCGAGGTCGACCTGGGGGCGGGCGAACTGGACCTTGTGCTCGTCGTACCAGGCCTGGACGCGGGCATCGGTGGCCCGCTCCGCCACGACCTTCCGTACGAGCGCCTCGGCCAGCGCGCTGCGCGAGGCCATGGCGACGTCCTGGAGGACGATCGGATCCTGGTCGAGCTTCCGCACCAGGGCCTCCTGGTAGAACAGCTCGCCCGCGACGAGCGAGTCCATGAGGGGACCCGTGGTCCCCATCTTCTCGAGCTCCTTGCGGACCTGGTCGGGCACGGCGCGCAGGACGGCATCGTACATGGGACGGGTCACGGGCTTGCCGTTCACGCTGGCGAGCGTCTCTCCGGGCGCGCCCGGGAATGTGCCCGGGGGGACGGCGGGGGGGGCGCAGGCGGTGGTGGCGGCCAGCAGGCCGGCAGCGAGCAGGGACAGCGGACGGAACATCGGACACTCCGGCGCCGGCCGTGGGCGATCCGGAGGGACCGTCGGGGATCGGCGAACCGCGGCCCTCTACCGCGCCATCCGGTGAGGGGCAAGCCGGACGCGGGGCGGAGGACGGGCCCTGGGGGTGCCGGCGCCGCGCGGCCGGGGGATCGCCACGTTACCCTGGACGGGCGCTTCTCCCCGAGGTCCCGTGGGTCCCGTCCCGTCCGCCCGCATCGCCCTGGTCCGGCCCCTCCCGTGAACTGGAAGGTCGCGCTCGTCCTCGCGGTCACGGCGGGCTGCCTGGCCTTGGTCGTGTGGAACCTGGACCTGGCCACCGTGGGCGCCGACGTGGCGGACTTCGCATGGATCGTGCTGATTCCATCGTCCTTCTGCTACTTCGGAAGCCATCTCCTGCGCTGCTGGCGCCTCCGGATCCTGCTCGATCGCCCCCTCGGGCTCTGGCGGCTCCTCGTCGTCAACAGCATCGGGTTCCTCGCGATCAACGTGGTGCCGCTCCGCCTGGGCGAGTTCGTACGGCCGTGGCTGCTGCTGGAGCAGGACGGGATCCCGTTCGGCGCGTCGCTCGCGGCGGTCTTCATCGAGCGGCTCCTCGACATGGTGATGCTCTTCGGCCTCCTGCTGCTCGTGGGGGTGCTGGTGCCGCTCCCCCCCGAGGGCGTCCGGGTGCACGGCGTGGACGTTCTGGGCGGGGGCCTCCGGATGGCGGGGGCCGTGCTCGTGGCCGGCGCCTTCGGGGCCGTCGCGATCCTGGTCGCCGGCTCGCCGGCCATCGCGTGGATCGTGCGGCCGCTGGCCCGGGTCGCCCCGCCTCTCGCCGATCGCGTGGCCTTCCTGCTCCACTCCTTCCGAGGGAGCGTGGCGACCCTGGCCCGCCGGCCCGGCCGTACGCTGCTCGTCCTCGTCCTGTCCGCCGCGATGTGGGGCTGCACGATTGCGGGCATCCGGACGGTGTATCTCGGCACGGACTTCGCCTTCCTCGGATTCCGGGCGGCCACCGTCAACTGGGGCCTCACGCTCGCCGCCATGACGGCGTTGCCCACCCCCGGCTTCTTCGGCCCCTACGAGGCTGCCTCGTCCGCCGCCCTCAGGCTCATGGGACTGGGGGCCGACCACGCCGTGGCGCTCGCGGTGATCACCCACCTCGGGCAGTTCGGATTCACCGTCGGCGTCGGCCTGGTCTTCCTGCTGGTGGCCGGGCTCTCCCTGCCCGAGGTGATCCGCCGTTCCCGGGAGGTCGGGCGGACCGTCGCCCGCTGACGGGGGCGGGGTTACCGGGTCGCCCCCCGGACCGGCCACGGGATCCCGATGCGAACGAGCGGTGTCCTCCTCCCCCTGACCTCACTGCCCGGCCCGGAGCCCATGGGGTGCCTCGGCCGGGAGACGCTCGAGCCGTTCCTCGATGCGCTCGTGGAGGGTGGCTTCGGGACCTGGCAGATCCTGCCGGTACCCCCCGAGAGCCGCGGGGACTGCCCCTACGCGGGGTCCTCGGCCTTCGCGATCGATCCCCTGCTCCTCTCCCTCGACGACCTCGGGTCCGACGGGGTCCTCGACACCCGCACGCTCCGGCGCGCCCACGCGGAGGCGCCCCGCGGCCACCCGGCGGACGAGGTGCCTTGGCCCGCGGTCCACGCCTGGAAGCGCCCGCTCCTGGAGGTGGCGGGCCGCGCCGTCGCCCGGTCGGACGTGGATGCGTACCTCGAGGCCGAACGCGGATGGCTGCCCGACTGGGCACTCTGGTGGGCCCTCGCCCGCTCGGGCCAGGGGAACTGGCAAGCCTGGCCCGGCGGGCTCCGCGATCGGGATCCGTCCGCGCTCGCCGCATTCCTGGACGCGGACCCCGCCGACGTGCGGATCGCCGCGGCCCTACAACTCCTCGTGCAGGGACAGTGGGACCGCATGCGCGAACGGATGCGCGTGCGGGGTCTCTCCCTCATGGGCGACATGCCCATCTACGTCAATGGCGACGGGGCCGACGTCTGGACCTGGCGCCGGCTCTTCCTCGTGGATCGCCCGGGGGAGGCGGACCTGGTGGCGGGTTGCCCTCCCGACGCCTTCAACGCCGAGGGCCAACGCTGGGACAACCCCGTCTTCGACTGGGCGTGGTCGGCGGCCACGGATCACCGGTGGTGGCGCGAACGCTTCCGTCGCCTCCTCCGGTGCACGGACGTGATCCGGGTGGACCACTTCCGGGGATTCGTGGCCTTCTACGCCTTTCCAGAGCACGGTTCCCCGAGGGAGGGCCGATGGCTGGCGGGCCCCGGGGCCTCCCTCTTCGAGGCCTTCGCCCGCGACCTCGGAGAGGCGGCCCGCGCCGAGGGGAAGGGGCCGCCCGACCACCTCCCCATGGTGGTCGAGGATCTCGGCCACATCGACGCGGAGGTGCTGGCCCTCCGCGATGCCCTGGACCTTCCGGGCACCAAGGTCCTGCAGTTCGGATTCGACGGCAGCCCGGACAACCCCCACCACCCCGACGCCATCGAGGGGGACCGCTGGTGCGCCTGTACCGGCACCCACGACCTGCCGCCCGCGGCCGCCTGGTACGAGGAGGCCGCCCCCGACGTGCGTGCCCGCTTCGACGCCCGATCCGGGCGTTCGCCGGGAGAAACGCCGGCCCAGGCCCTGGTCCGCCTCACGCTCGAGACGTCCGCCCGGCTGTCCGTGATCCCGCTCCAGGACCTCCAAGGGCTCGGGGCGCGCGCCCGCATCAACGTGCCCGGCACGATCACGGGCAACTGGCGTTGGCGGGCGACCCTTCCGGACGCCGCCACGCTCACCTGGTGCCGTGCACTCCATTCGGCCACCGGACGGCTGCCCCTCGCCGCTCGGGAGGGGACCGCATAGACATCCCCCACGGCCGGAGGTTCGGATGCGCCCCCTACTCGTCCTTCTGGGTCTCTCGGTCCTCTCCTCCTGCGACCGGATCCCGTTCGTCAGGGACTACATGCCCTCCAAGGGGCACAAGCGCACGACGAAGGCCCTCGACGTGGACTGCTCCGGCGTGGATGGGCGACCCCCCCGGGAGGACTGCGTCACCAAGCGGCTCTCCTGCGGCGATGCCGTGAAGAGCACCAACGCAGGCGGGACGTCCACGTACGGCGACGCGTTCTACCGGAACAAGTACTGTACGCCGTCCATCGGGGGCTACGACGGCCCCGAGCGCATCTACCTGATCGACCTTCCCGCGTACACGCTCGCCGACCTCTACCTCGACGGCGACTGCGCCGACCTGGATCTCTTCGCGTTCCGCTGGACCTTCGAGGGGACATGCCCGGGGATGGGGCACCCCATCACCGAGTGCGAGGCCGACACCGGCCGCACCGGCAAGGGGCACGTGCACCTCGAGACGGTGACGCGCCCCGCCCAGTACTTCGTGGTGGTGGACGGAAAGGGCGGGATCACCGCCCCCTTCGGTCTGACCGTGGAGTGCGTCTCCCGGCAGTAGGGCCCGTCCGGGGCACGGAGCCGGTCCAGACGGCCACCAGCACGCCGCCGTGGGGGAAACGGAGGACCGGCCGGAGGTCCAGACCTGTGAGACGGACGAGCGAGCGGTCCGGGGAGAGCAGCGCCACCCGCCACCCCGCGAAGCGGTCCGCGAGGGTTCGCCCGAGGGCCGTCCAGACGCCGCCCACGTCGCGGCCGAGGCGCAGGCCCCAGGGCGGGTTGGTGGCCACGAGGCCCGTCGGATCGCCGGGAACGGCCTCGTCCACACGGGCCGTCTCGAACCGGATCCGATCCGGGACGCCGGCGAGGCGGGCGTTGGCAACCGCGCGGCGGACCGCGTCCGGGTCCTGGTCGAATCCGAGGAGGGGCGGGGAGGGGACCGCCCCGGACCGGGCCTGCGCCTGCTCGCGGCGCCAGGTCCGGGCGTCGTGGCAGGGCCAGGTCTCGAACGCGAAGGCGCGACCCGCACCCGGCGGGATGCCTGCCACGACCTGGGCGGCCTCGATCAACACGGTGCCGCTCCCGCAGAACGGATCCACCAGGGGTTCGCCGGGCGTCCAACCTGCCGCCGCCAGCACGACCGCCGCGAGGTTCTCGCGGAGCGGAGCCCCCCCGCCGGAGGCCCGCCAGCCCCGCTGGTAGAGGGGCGTGCCCGACGCGTCCACCGAGAGGAGCGCCCGGTCGTCCTCGAGGCGCAGGTGGACGAGGGCGGGCGGGGGTGGGCGCTCCAGGGGGTGCCGGGGCCCGCGCAGGGCGTCGTGGATGGCGAGTGCCGTCTTGCGGGCCACGGCGTCACGGCGCTGGAGGCGCGAGGTCCGGCTGGAGACCGACACGTCGACGTCCTGACCCCGGTGAAGGAAGAGCCTCCACGGGAGCGCGCGGACTCCCGTCGCGAGGGCGTCGAGGGTGGGGGCGGGGCAGGCCCCTACCCGTACTCGGACACCCGCAGCGGTCCGGGAGCGGAGGCAGGCCCGGCGAGCGGCCGAGAGGTCGGCCACGGTGACGACCCCACCGGGCACCGGTCGAGGGTCGGGCCAGCCGAGCGCCAGGCACTCGCGCGCCACCAGCGCCTCGGTGCCCGGCGCCGCGACGGCGAGGATCTCGCGGGTGGACGCGTGCATGGCGACCCGCCCTATCCGGACAGGATGCACGCCGCCCTGCAGCGGGTCACGATGGCGCTGTACCCCTCGGGGTGGCGCGACGGAGGCCTCATGGAACCCTGGACCCGATTCTGCCGCTGGACCCGATCCGTGGCGGGCACCGGCCTCACCCTGGACCTGTCCGCCATGGACCTTTCCGACCTCGATCCGTGGCGGGAGGCCCTCGAGCGGGCCCTCGGCGCCATGGACGACCTCGAAACCGGGGCCGTGGCCAACCCGGACGAGGCCCGGCCGGTGGGGCACTACTGGCTGCGCGCACCCGAGCTGGCCCCGGCTCCCCACATCGGCGCGGCCATCCGGGCGGCCCGGGATGCGGCATCGACCCTGGGCGACCACCTCCTCCAGGCCTTCCGGCCCGACCACGTGCTGCACCTGGGCATCGGCGGAAGCGCGCTCGGCCCCCAGCTCCTCGCGGAGGCCCTCTCCGCGACGGCCTCCGCCGGAGGTGTCCCGGCCAGCCGGTACCTCCTCTTCGACAACACCGATCCCGACGGCTTTGCCGACCGTCTCTCAGCCGCGACGCCTGGCAGCGCGGTGGTCGTGGTGGCCAGCAAGTCGGGCGGTACCGTGGAGACGCGGAATGCGCTGGTCCGGGTTCGCGGGTGGTACGAGGAGGCGGGCGTCCCGTTCGCTCCGCGCGCGGTCGCGATCACGGGTGAGGGCTCGGCGCTCGACCGGCAGGCCCTGGCCGAGGCCTGGGCCGGACGCCTCCCCCTCTGGGACTGGGTGGGGGGGCGAACCAGCATCACGGGGCCCGTCGGGCTCCTGCCGGCCCGCCTCCTCTGCATCGACGGCGAGGCGCTGCTCGCAGGTGCGGCGGTCATGGACACGGCCACCCGGAGGCCCCTCGACGAGAACCCGGCCGCCTGGCTCGCCGCGGCCTGGCTCGCCACCCAGGTGGACCGACCGCGCGCCATGGTGGTGCTGCCCTACGCGGACCGCCTCGCCTCGCTCTCCCGCTACCTCCAGCAGCTCGTCATGGAGTCGCTCGGCAAGCGGCTCGACCGCAAGGGGTGCGAGGTCCGGTCGGGGCTGACGGTCTACGGCAACAAGGGGTCCACCGACCAGCACGCGTTCGTCCAACAGCTTCGAGACGGCCCGGACGACTTCTTCGCAACCTTCATCCAGGTTCTCAAGCCTGCTCGAGAGGATCCCGTCCTGTACGGCGAAGAGACGGCAGGTGACGCCCTCGCCGGTTTTCTCGCAGGCACCCGCCGGGCCCTCTCGGCCGACCGCAAGCGCAGCGTCACCCTCCTCCTCGACGAGCTCACCCCCCGCACCCTGGGCGCGCTCGTCGCGCTCTACGAGCGGGCCGTGGGGCTCTATGCCGAATGCATCGACGTCAACGCCTACCACCAGCCCGGCGTGGAGGCGGGCAAGACCGCCGCCGCCGCCGTGCTGGCCGCGCAGCGGGCGCTCCTCCCCGTGCTCGGGCAGGCACCCGACACCGCCCCCGAGCTGGCGGCGCGGGCCGGCGTAGACCCCGTCGAGGCATGGCGGATCCTCGTACGCCTCGCCGCCGCCGGCGGTCGCGGCGTCGTTCGTCACCCGGGCGCGGGGCCCGCGGAGGACCGGTTCGCCCGGGTCAGTCCGTCGTGCCCTTGACCTCGGACTGGGCCCAGGTGATCCGGAACTCGGCGCGGCGGTTCTGAGCCCAGGCGATCTCGGTTCGGGACCGGTCGAGCGGGCGCTCCTCGCCGAAGGAGATGGCGGAGAGGCGGTTGGGGGCCACGCCCTGGGCCACCATGTACTTGAAGACCGCGTCGGCACGGCGCTGGCCCAGGGCCAGGTTGTACTCGGTGGTGCCGCGATCGTCCGCGTGGCCCTGGATCTCCACCTTCACGTCGGCGTGCTTGGCCATGATGCCGGCGTTGTCGTGGAGGGCCGCACGGCCGGGATCGTTGAGCTCCGAGGCGTCGAAGTCGAAGAAGATCCGACCGAAGTTCTCGGCCATCTCCTGGACGTGCTGGGGAACCTCCTTCCGCGAGGCGGGTCCCTCCACGCCCCCCGCGGAGACCTCGCTCACCTGCACGTTCTCGGGTGGCTTCTTCTTGCAGGCCCCGAGGGAGAGGGTGCACGTGAGGACGATGGCGACGAGCAGGCGGGCGGTCATGGGAGCTCCGGGGTCGGGTTAGGAGACACCAGTGCCGGGCGGGATGCCCGGGTGGTGATCCCAGGGAGGATGTCTGTGGTAACCGTCGGTTCGAGCGCGTCAACACCCGAACAGGTCTTGTGCGTCCATGGCCTCTTGCACCTGCCGTGCAGGCCCCTGCCGGGTGCCGGCCTCATCAACCTCACGTGGGTGGTCGGGGATCCTCCCCAGTACGCCCTGCAACAGGTGAACGCCATCTTCCCGGCGGCTACCCACGACCGCCTGGCCGCCGTCACGGATCACCTCGCCGCCCGGGGCCTCGTCACGCCGCGGCTGGTGCGCGCTCCCCATGGGGCCCTCGTCGTCCGCGGCCCCGAGGGCACGGCCTGGCGCCTGCTCACCTGGGTGGAGGGGACCACGTACGATCGGGTGCCGACGCCCCTCCACGCCCGGCGGGCGGCTGCCCTCGTGGCTCGATTCCACGCCACCCTGTCCGACGTGCCCTGCGATCTCACGCCGTTGCGCCCCCATGCCCACGACACCGCCCTCCACATGACGCGCCTCCGGGAGGCCGTAGACGCCTGTGGCGGGCACCGGCTCGCGGATGGGATCCGGTGCACGGGCGAGGGGATCCTGGCCGCCTGGGGCCGCTTCCGGGCCCGCATCGATTGGCCCGACCTCCCCGAGCGGCCGTCTCACGGCGATCTGAAAATCTCCAACGTGCGCTTCGATGCGGCGGGCGAAAAGGCCCTCTGCCTCATCGACCTCGACACGTTGGGTCGCCTGCCCCTGCCCGTGGAGCTGGGCGACGCGCTGCGTTCCTGGTGCAACCGGGGTGGCGAGGATGCCGCCAGCGCTGCCTTCGACGAGGCGATCTTCGCCGCCGCCACCGAGGGGTACCTCGAGGCGACCCCGGACCTCGAGCCCGCGGAGCGCACCCTCCTCCCGGCAGGGCTGCTCCGCATCGCCCTCGAGCTGGCGGCGCGCTTCTGCGCGGACGCCCTCCACGAGTCGTACTTCGGCTGGGATCCGTCCCGGGCGCCGGGACGGGGCGAGCACGCCCTCCTCCGGGCCGCGGGACAGGCGGCGCTGGCCGGCCAGGTCGAGGCCCGGCTGGACGCGCTGGAGGCCCGGCTCCGCCCAGCCTGACGGACCCTTGCTGCCAGCCGGCCGGACCGCATCGGGCATGCCCCGGGGCCACTCGGGGTTTCCGCGATTCCCGTCCGGTGCTACACCAGGGGGACGTCCCCCGAGGTTCCCTCCTGCCAGGAGCGTCGAGCCGACCTTGGAACGCCTCGTCCACGACGTTCCCGTCCCCCGCCCGAACGCGCCGGGGGGCTACTTCGAGCGCTTCGGCGTGGACGCCGCGGTCCTGGCGGACGTCATGGACGCCGCCCTCTCGCGCGGCGCGGACGACGCCGACCTCTTCTTCGAGCACGCCGTCTCCACGACCGTCGCGCTCTCCGACGGCACCGTCAACCGGGCCAGCACCACCGTGGACCTCGGCCTGGGGGTTCGGGTCGTGGTCGGCGACCAGGTCGGGTACGCGTTCACCGAGGTGCTCGAACCCGAGGCCATGCGCTCCGCCGCGCACACCGCCGCGGTCATCGCGGTCTCCGCCCGGCCCTGCGTCCGGGCGCCCTTCAGCGTGCGGGCGCCGCTCGATCTCTACCCCGTGCGACGGCGCTGGGACGCCGAAGGGCTCGAGGTGCGCGTACCCCTCGTGCGTGCCTGGGAAGAAGCCGCGTTCGCCCGCGATCCTCGGGTGGCCAAGGTCCAGGTCACGCTCGTCGACGGCGAGCGCGTGGTGCTCGTGGTGCGTCCCGGTGGCCGGGTGGTGCAGGACCACCAGCCCACGACACTGGCCTCGGTCTCCTGCAGCGCCGAGGAGGGCGGCCGGCGCGAGTCCTCGGGCTTCAACGTCGCGGCCAGGGCGGGACGGGAATACTGGGACGATCCCTCGCCGGGACGACTCCTGGTCGAGAAGGCCGTGGACCACACCACGTTCCTCCTCACGGCCGGGCCTCCGCCCGCGGGGGAGATGCCCGTGATCCTCGCCGCGGGGCCGAGCGGCATCCTGCTCCACGAGGCCATCGGCCACGGCATGGAGGCGGACTTCGTGCGCAAGGGCACGAGCCTCTACGGCAGCCGCGTGGGCACCCGGATCGCGAGCGAGCACGTCACCATCGTGGACGACGGTACCATCCCCCACAGCCGGGGAGCCATCGGCGTGGACGACGAGGGCAACCTCCCCGAGCGCACCGTCCTCGTCGAGCGCGGCGTGCTCCGCGGCTTCCTCCACGACGAGATCTCGGCCCGCCACTTCGGGGTGCCGCCCACGGGCTCGGGCCGGCGGGAGGGGTTCCGCCACCCGCCCATGCCCCGGATGCGCGTGACTTTCATGGAGTCGGGTCCGGACGATCCGCGCGAGATCCTGGCCGGCGTGAAGCGCGGCCTCTACTGCGCCACCTTCGGCAACGGGCAGGTCCAGATCGGCGCGGGGGACTTCGCGTTCTACATGCGCCACGGGTGGCTCGTGGAGGACGGTCGGCTCACCCGACCGATCAAGGACGCCAACCTGGTGGGCAACGGCCCCGAGGCGCTCCAGCGCATCACGCGGGTGGGCAACGACCTGGCCCTCGACAGTGGCGGCTGGACGTGCGGCAAGGAGGGCCAGGGCGTGCCCGTCAGCCACGGCATCCCCACGGTGCTGGTCTCCTCCCTGGTCGTGGGGGGCGTATAGCGTGCAGGCCTCCGACCTCCTCCCGCTGGCGCGCGACGTGCGCGATCACAGCCTGGCCGCCGGCGCGGAGGAGGTGGCCGTCACCCTGTCCGCCTCGACCTCGGTGGACCTGGCCCAGCGCGAGGGGCGGCTGGAGCAGGCGAGCGAGTCGCGATCGCTCTTCCTCAACCTGAAGCTCCTCGTGGGAGGTCGCTACTCTGCGCACGGCACCTCGGACCTCCGCCCCGCTGCGCTCGATGCGTTCCTGCGGCGTGCGGTGGACGCCACCCGTTACCTCGAGCCCGATCCGGACCGGGCCCTGCCCCCGGCGGCCACGTGTGGGATGGCCGACGGTGTGGCCCTGGATCTGGTGGATGCGGCCCGGTCCGCCCTCACCATCGACGACCGGCGGGCGCGCGTCGCCGCGCTGGAGGCCGAGGCGCTCTCGGGGCGGGGGCGGGCCCCGCCCAGGTCCTGCACGGCCTGGTGGAGCGATGGATCCTCGGCCTCGGCCACGGTCTTCTCCAATGGATTCGAGGGCCTGCACGCGTCGACCACCGTGGCCGCTGCCGTCTCCCTCTCGGTGGAGGACGCGGGCGGCCGTATCCCGGAGGCGTCGGCCTCCCATGCCTGTACGCACCTCGAGGATCTCCCCGGGCCAGGCCGGATTGCGAACGACGCGTGGGACCGGGTGACCGGGCGGTTGGGGAGCCGACCGGCGCCCAGCGGCCGCTACCCGCTCCTGCTCGACCGCCGCGTGGCCGGACGCCTCCTCGGGGTCCTCACCGCGCCCCTGTCCGGGATCGCCCTCCACTACGGCCGATCCTGCCTCGCGGGCCGGCTCGGAGAGCACCTCGGCCCGGACGGACTCCATCTGGTCGACGATCCGCTGATCCCCCGGGGAGCGGCCTCCACCCGCCACGACGGCGACGGCTTTCCGACCGTGCGGAGACCGATCCTCGAGAACGGCGTCCTCCGCACATTCTTCCTGGGCCAGTACCACGCGCGCCGCCTCGGCCTCGAGCCCACCACCGCGGGGCCGTCCAACGTGGTGCTGCCCCCAGGGCCCCGCTCCGTGGCCGCCATCGCCGCGGACCTGCCCCGCGCCATCGCCGTGGAGTCGTTCCTGGGGGGCAACGCCAACACCACCACGGGCGACTTCTCCTTCGGCATCCGGGGCTCCTGGATCGCGCACGGTCGGGTGGTACAGCCGGTCAGCGAGATGAACGTGGCCGGGAACCTGCTCGATCTCCTGCCCCGGTTCCTGGAGGCGGCCGACGACCCGTGGACCTTCGGCCCCTGGCGGGTGCCCACCCTCCTGTTCGACGACGTCTCCTTCAGTGGAGCGGCGACGTGACGGGCTGGCTCGCGCTCCTCCTCGCCACCGCGACGGTGGCTCCCACGGAGCCAACCCCCCCACCGCCCGCACCGCCCACCGGTGAAGCCGCGCCGTCGCCCGACGAGGACGCCCCGGGAGAGGTGATCTACGTGGACGAGCAGGCGGTCCGGCGGGCGCGGGAGGAGGTGGGCCTGGTGCTGCGCGACCTCGGCTACCACCGGAGACACACACGCGACGGGCGCGACTACTACGCCAACGAGTCGCCCTGGAAGCCCTGGGTGGTGGTGGACGACGACGGTTGGGCCATCCTGAAGCGGGCCCCCGTCACGTTCTCCAAGCCCGAGCTCGAGGGCGTCTGGCGCGGGCCGCTCGGCTATCTGGTCTGCGTGGTCCAACCCACCGCCTGCATCCACGTGGGCGGTCTCGTGGTGAGCGAGCGCAAGCTCCGGTGGCAGAAGCAGAGGGTGCTCGAGGCCGTCAAGCCCGCCCTGGACCGCTACGAGGAGGCCGTCGTAGCCCGGAACCGCAACCGGCGCTTCGGGGGGGACCTGCCGCAGGCCCTCCAGGACCTCTGGGGGGAGGGCATCCCGATCGAGGGGAACGAGGTCCTGGAGACCTGGGAGGAGCGGCGCGCCGCGCTCCTCCAGTTCTGGATGGACCGGGCCGACAACGACTGGGGCGAGGAGGCCAGGGACGTGACCGAGGCGTTCATGGCCGGGGTGGTCCAGGACGGACCCCACCCCTTCACGCCCGCCGAGATCGCCGCGGCCAACGCGCGGCGGACCTGCGAGCGCGAGCTCACGCTCCGGGAACCCTGAGGGTCGTCATCCGTCGCGGCAGGTGGCGAGGATCCGTTCCGCCCATGCCGGATCGCGCGCCCGCGCCTGGGCGAGGAAGGCGTCGAGCCGCACGTACACCTCGGGCAGCGGCTCCACCACGCGCCAGACGTCGTGCTCGTACCGCCAGCGGAGGGTCCGGCGCACCGTCTCCCGCCGTCGCTCCACGGGATCGGCCGGACCTCCCGCCGTGCACAGGGTCGGGAGGACGATCTCGGCCTCTCCGGACGTGCCGGCCGCGTCCACCCGGACCTCGCCGAGGCTGTAGTCATCGACGATCACGACGCGGGTGGCGTCCGGCGGGCGAGCCCGCGGGTCGGCGTAGTCCACGAGGACGGGATTCTGCCAGAGACGCTCCGGGTCTGCGGCCGCGCCGGTGAGCATCACGGTCAGGTAGGCGTTGGAGGCGCAGCGGGCGTGCACCTCGCACATGCCCTCGCCCTGGGGCCCGATGGCGGTGAAGGGCACGTCCAGGTTCGGACGGGGATCGGCGTCGCGGCCAGGGGCCCAGCGCGCCACGAAGGTGTCGTACTTCCAGGCCTCCTCGGACACGAGCCTGAGCGTGCGTGTGCTCGAATCGGGCTCCAGGAACTCCCACTCGTAGTTCTTCGTGCCGTCGAAGTAGTGGCCCTTGACCTCCCGGCCGTCGTCGAAGGTCTCGTGCCACGTGCCGTGGAGGACCCCGTACACGTACCGGACCTCGAGGCGGGAGGCAGGCTTGCGGATCGTCCACAGGCCGTGGGGCCGCCCGCGCTCGAAGGCGCCCCGCGCCACCTCCACGCCCCGCGGAGACTGGAAGACCCAGACCCCCGACCGCCAGCCGTGGTCGTAGGTGCCCTGAAGGGCCGGGGCAGTGTCTCCGGCGCCCCCGGCCTCGGTCCAGGTGGCCGACCACTCCCCGTCCGGACGGCCGAGCGGGTCGAAGGTGCCTCGGACGATGCCGCCCGGGCCGCCGTCCGGGCCGGCCCGGACCTGCACGGTGGGACCGACCGGGGGACCGGCGGCGCTCGCGCACCAACGAGCCCGGTCGCCGTCGCCCATGGCGTCCCAGGCGGGGAAGGCCCAGGCCTCCGTGAGGCCCGCCACCTCGTCGGATGAGGGGGAGATCGTCCACCAGGCGGCCGCCCCCTCGGGGGCGGTGCCGCCGACCGGCCGGGTTCCCTCCGGACAGTCCAGGGGTGTCCCACACCCCGGGAGCAGGATCGGGACCAGGGCGAGCAGACGGTGCACGGCGACCTCCCGGTGGCGGACCCGTCCAACGTGACCCCGGCCACCGGAGGCTGCAAGCGGGCGTCCCTGCAGAGCGTCGGGCTAATGGGACCACCGGAGCGTTGCGTGCGTCGTCTTCCCGCCACCGTCGTCGTGCTCGGGATCGTCTCGTTCTTCACCGACGTCTCGTCGGAGATGATCGCGCCCCTCCTGCCGGTCTTCGTGACGGTGACGCTGGGCGCCGGTCCGGCCGCCCTGGGCGCCATCGAGGGGGTGGCCGAGTCCACGGCGGCCCTGCTCAAGCTGGCCTCGGGCTTCTGGGCCGATCGCGTCCGGCGGCGCAAGCCGCTGATCCTGGCGGGCTACGTCCTCGCCGGCTTCGCCCGGCCCTGCATCGCGTTCGCCGCCGGATGGGGCGCGGTCCTCGCCGTCCGCTTCGCGGACCGGGTGGGGAAGGGCATCCGCACCTCCCCCCGGGACGCGCTGGTGGCCGATGTGACCCCGCACGAGCAGCGGGGGCGCGCCTACGGCTTCCAACGCGCACTCGACCACGCGGGTGCGGTGGTCGGCCCCCTGATCGCGGCGGGCCTGCTGGGCCTTGGGCTCGCCACGCGGCAGGTGTTCCTGCTCGCCGCGGTGCCGGCCGTGGTCGTGGTGGCGCTCCTCGTCCTCGGGATCCGGGAGGTTTCACGGGAGGTGCCGGGCACGGGGCGGCCGTGGTGGCGCGACCTCGTCGCCCTGCCCCCGTCGTTCCGGGCGGCAGCCGTGGCGTTCGGCGTCTTCACCCTCGGCAACTCCACCGACGCCTTCCTCCTCCTCCGCCTGGGCGAGGTGGGGCTCGCCCCGGGGGAGGTGGCACTCGCCTGGGCGGGCCTGCACGGGGTGAAGATGGTCGCGGCCTGGCTGGGGGGGGGGCTCTCGGACCGCATCGGACGCCGTCCCGTGGTGCTCGCCGGATGGGCCTGGTACGCCGCCTGCTACGCAGGATTCGCGGTGCTCGTCCACCCTGTCGCGTTCGTCGCGGCCTTCCTGGCCTACGGCGTCTACCACGGCCTCACCGAGCCGGTGGAGAAGGCCTGGGTGGCCGAGATGGCACCCGCGGAGCTGCGCGGTGCGGCCTTCGGCGTGTACCACGCCGTCGTGGGTCTCGCGGCCCTCCCGGCGAGCCTCCTCACGGGCCTGCTCTGGCGATCGATCGGACCCGGGGCGGCGCTCGGCCTCGGCGCCGGGCTCGCGGGATTGGCCTCCGCGCTCCTTCTGGGGGTCCGCCCGGCACCCCGGGCGGCGTGACGACCGGGCCCCCGACGCGCGCGATCCCGAGGGCTCACGTCCCCTGGAGTCGCGCCTCCACCTCGGCGAAGGTCCGCGGCCTCGGGACGGCGATGCCGTGGTCCCGGCAGATGAGATCCGCGGAGATGAGGCCGGACTGGTAGATGGTCGGCAGACCCGAGCCGGGATGCGTGCCGCCGCCCACGAGCCAGGCGCGATCCACCTCCTCGAACCGGTTGTGCGGCCGGAAGTAGAGCATCTGGCCGAGGTCGTGCGCGAGGTTGAAGGTGGCGCCACGGAAGACGTGGTGCGGCCCCTCCCAGTCTGCGGGCGTGATCATGCGCTCGGCCCGGATGTGGCCCCTCAGGTCGGAGAACGGAGAGCGGGACTCGACCGCGTCGAGCACGCGCTCGCGGAACGCCGGGGCCTCCTTCGCCCAGTCGATGCGACTGGAGTTGTTGGCCACCGGCACCAAAACGTAGAGGGCGGAGTGCCCCGGGGGGGCGAGCGCCGGATCGACCACGCTCGCGTTGCGGACGTAGAAGGAAGGATCCTCGGAGAGCACCTTGGTCACCGCGATCTCTTCGAGGTTGCGGTGGTAGTCGCGGGCGAAGCAGATGGTGTGGACCTGGGAGTCCCATGTCCGGTCGACGCCGAGGTACAGCATGAACGTGGAGCAGGAGAAGTCGCGTCGCTCCAGGGCCGGCGCGGTGTACCGGCGGAGGATCCCGGGCTCGAACAGGGTGGTCATGGCGTGGCCGAAGTCGGCGTTGACCACCACCTCGTCGGCGTCGAGGCGGGTGCCGTCCTCCAGGATCACGCCCCTCGCCCGGCCGCCCTCCACCACGATCCGGTGCACGGTGGTGCCCGTCCGCACGACGCCCCCTTCCTCCTCGACCACCTTCGCCATGGCGAGCGAGATCCGGTTGAGGCCGCCCATGACGTGCCAGATGCCGTAGGCGTACTCGATGTAGGGGATGATCGCGAATGCACCCGGGCAGATCCAGGGGGACATGCCCAGGTACTTGGACTGGAAGGTGAAGGAGAGCCGGAGATCCTCGGGGCCGAAGTACCGGGCCAGTACGTCGTACAGGGAGCTGCCCAGCGCGAGGTGGGGCACCGCCGAGAACAGGGCCCCGTTGAAGAGGCTGGCGAAGGTGGAGTAGTCTCTCTGGAGACAGCCGTACATCCGGCCGAACCGGACGTGCTCCCGCTCCATGAAGCGATCGAAGCCCGCCTCCTGGCCGGGGAACGCGCGGCCGACCTCGGCCCGCATGTCCTCGGGCCGGGCGCGCGGGAAGACGGAGCCGGAGGCGAACTTGAGCTCGTACATGGGATCGAGGCGCAGGAACTCGACGTAGTCGCTCGAGCGGCGGCCCGTGGCCTCGAAGATCTCGTCGAGGAGGAACTTCATCATCAGGAACGTGGGTCCGATGTCGAACCGGTAATCCCCGAGCCGGATCTCCCCGTTCCGGCCACCCACCTCGGCCTCCCGCTCCAGGACCGTGACGCGGAACCCGCGGTGGGCCAGCAGCATGGCGGACGTGAGACCACCGGGACCGGCACCGACGACGACGACGTGCTTCTTCTCGGGCATGGGAACCTCGACGCGCGACGAGACGTGCTTCCCTATCGCATCCGTGGTCGAGGGCACCCGGGGGGGAAGCCGCGGATCAGGACCCCAGGGAGCGCAGCAGATCCTGCAGGCGGCCCAGACCCCGCTCGAGGGAGGCCCGGCTCACCCCACCCACGGAGAGCCGGAACCAACCGGACTCCTCGGCGAGCCCGAAGGCCTGGAACGGCACCAGCGCCATGCCCGCCTTCTGGAGGAGGAGGCGCCGGACGTCCTCGTTGGTCCCGAGTCGCACGCCGTCGACCGCGCGCCCATGGAGCGCGAACCGGGCGGACAGGTAGATGCCTCCCTCGGGAGGGATGAAGTCCACGGGCAGGCCCTCGGCCCTCCACCCGGACATCGCCTCCACCAGCAGAGCCAGACGCTCCCGGATCCGGCCGTTGAGGACGGCACGGTCCCGGGCCACGACGTCCGGCTGCCCGAAGTACCAGGCGGTCGCGCGCTGCTCTGCGCGCGGGGCGAACCCGCCGGTGTGGCCGACGTAGTACTTGAGGGCCGGTTGGAGGTGGGGCGGGGCCACGCACCAGCCCACCCGGAGGCCCGTGGCAGAGAGCGACTTGGAGATGGCGTCCACGTAGAGGGTGTACGGGGACAGCTCCGGGACGAGCCCGAGCGGATGCACGTGTACGCGATCCGGGCCGGTGAGGGTCCAGTAGACCATGTCGTAGACCAGGATCATGGGCGGTCGACCCTCGGCCTCTCGACGGCGGTTCTCGGCCAGCACGGCCCGGCACACCGCCTCCAGTTCGTCGGCCCGGTAGGCGGTGCCGGTCGGGTTGAGGGGCGAGTTGAGGATGAGCAGGCGGGCCTCGGGGAGGACCCGGGCCAGCTGGGCCGCGTCGGGCAGGAACCGTGTGGCGGCCCCGGTCTGCACGGCCAGGTCGCGGCAGCCCATGAGGTAGACGTAGTACTGGGTGTTCCAGGACGGAACGCCGTAGGCGAACCCGTCGCCGGGGGAGAGGAAGCACGCAAAGATGGCGAACATGACGGGCCGGGCGCCGCCGCCGATCACGACGGCGTCGGGTACGAACTCCAGCCCGAGCTCTCGGCGGTACAGCTCCACCACGGCCCTCTTGAGCTCGGGGATACCGTCGCTGGGGGTGTAGTTGGTCTGGCCGGCCCGGAGCTCCTGCTCCAGGCGTTCGAGGTACGCCGGCGGAACCGGGAACTCGGCCGGGGCGAAGTCCCCGATGGTGAGGTTGCAGACGTCCGTCCCCCGGGCCTGGAGCGCCCACACCTCGGCCGCGACGTGGCGGATCATGGAGTCCTCGAGGCCGCGGGCCATGGGTGAGAGGGCGCGCTCGGCTGCGATCCGGGCGTCGTCGCCCTGGGGCAGGAAGTCGGTGGGGATGCGGGGCATGGGGAACCTCGGTGGTGCGACGGGGCGGGCATCGGCCCGGAAACGGCGTCATAGCACACCCGGTGGCGGGTGGGCCTGCGCCCCGTCAGCGACGGACCCGCTGCCCCGTGCCCCCTGGAATTCGGGGCTGGGTTACCCGACGCATCCAGGAGGCAACGTGACCCCTCGCGTCCTCGGAGAGGCCGCCGGCCTGCTGTTCCTATGGAAACCTCCGGGGATGACCGTGTTTCCCTCGCGGGGAGCGCAGGGCGCCGGTCCCAGCCTGCTCGAGGCGCTCCTCACGCTGGCGCCGGAGCAGGGCAGGGCACCCTGGCCCCCCGGATACGAGGGGGGCATCGCCCATCGGCTCGACAACGGCACGTCCGGCCTGGTGGTGGTCGCGCGGGACCCGGACACCCTGGCGGGCGTCCGGGCGGACCTCGCCGCCCGGCGCATCGAGAAGACCTACCGGTTCGTGACGGACCGCACCGTCGCCTGGGACACGCACGTCGCGGCCGTGGCCATCGGGCACGATCGGCGCCGGAAGGGGCGCATGGTGCCGCGGCGGGGGGAACGGACGCCGCACCGGGGGCGCTGGTACGAGGCCGAGACCCTCTTCCGGCGGTCGGGCCCGTGGACGTGGGAGGCCCGCATCCGGACGGGCGTCACGCACCAGGTCCGGCTCCACGCCGCCTGGGTCGGCCTCGCCCTCCTGGGCGACCGCCCCTACGGCGGACATCCCTTCCCGCCCGGCGTCCTCGCCGTGCTCGCCGATTCTTCCCCCCCATTCCTCCTCCACCACGTCTCGGACTCCGGGCCCGGGTGGGAGAGCCCCGTCGCACCGCCGCCGCCCTCGTGGGAGGCCGCGGTGGGGCGACTCGATTCGCCTCAGGGGTAGCGCAC
>JBFYZZ010000269.1:0-9294 GCA_041309225.1 Deltaproteobacteria bacterium
TCACCCGGCGTCGCGCTACGCGCGGCGGCGCCTCCTGAGCGCGAGGCCGACGAGCGCGAGCAGCCACGCGGCGCCCCGCGGCCCCGTGCTGGACGCGCAGCCGTCGCCGCAGCCGCCGTCATCCTCGACGCCGGTGTCGTCGTCGGGCATGCCGTCGTCGGTGTCGATGCAGTCGGCGACCCCGTCCTCGTCGCTGTCGGCGAAGTCCTCGTCGACCTGCCCGTCGCCGTCGTTGTCCTCGCCGTCGCAGGTCTCGACGTCGATGCAGTCGGACGCGCCGTCGCCGTCGGTGTCGGCGAAGCCCTCGTCGACCTGTCCGTCGCCGTTGTTGTCGAGGCCGTCGCACTCCTCGACGTCCAGGCAGTCCTTGATGCCGTCGAGGTCCGTGTCGAGGCTCCCCTCGTCCACCAGACCGTCGCCGTCGTTGTCGAGGCCGTCGCACTCCTCGATCTCGACGCAGTCGGCCATGCCGTCCATGTCGGTGTCCGGGTAGCCCTCGTCCACCTCTCCGTTGCCGTTGTTGTCGATGCCGTCGCAGTCCTCGCCGTCGACGCAGTCTGCGATGCCGTCGCCGTCCCGGTCCAGGAATCCCTCGTCGATGTGGCCGTCACCGTCGTTGTCGACGCCGTCGCAGTCCTCGGTCTCCATGCCGTCGCACAGGCCGTCACCGTCGGTGTCGCGCATGTCCTCGTCGATCTGGCCGTCGCCGTCGTTGTCGCGCCCGTCGCAGGTCTCCCGGTCCACGCAGTCGGCGGTGCCGTCGCCGTCGGTGTCGGGGTAGCCCTCGTCGACGAGGCCGTCGCCGTCGTTGTCGAGGCCGTCGCACACCTCGTGGTCCACGCAGTCGGCGGTGCCGTCGCGGTCGGTGTCGGGGAAGCCCTCGTCCACGCGGCCATCGCCGTCGTTGTCGAGGCCGTCGCACTCCTCCACGTCGAGGCAGTCGGCGGTGCCGTCGCCGTCGGTGTCGGGGAAGTCCTCGTCCACCTCGCCGTCGCCGTCGTTGTCGAGGCCGTCGCACTCCTCGGGATCGATGCCGTCGCAGACGCCGTCGCCGTCGGTGTCGGGGAAGCCCTCGTCGACGTCGCCGTCGCCGTCGTTGTCGAGGCCGTCGCACTCCTCGACGTCCACGCAGTCGGCGGTGCCGTCGCCGTCGGTGTCGGTGTAGCCGTCGTCGGCGACGCCGTCGCAGTCCTGGTCCACCCCGTCGCAGTCCTCGGTCGCGGTGGGGTTGATGTCGGCGTCGGAGTCGTCACAGTCCACGCCGTTCCAGGCGGAGCCCATGAAGCCGTCGTCGTCGGCGTCGGGGTAGCCCGGCCGCCCCATCACCACGATCACCTCGCCGGAGGCGGAGGCACCGCCGGTGGCCCCGTAGGCGCCGGCCGCCACGTCCTCCCAGCCGTCGCCGTCGAAGTCGTCGGCGGCCACCGAGAAGCCGAGGTAGGAGCTCGCGGCGGAGGCCACGATCTGACCCCAGGCGTCGCCGGTGTCGAAGGCGCCCTCGCCGGACATCGTGGCCGCGTCGAAGAGGAACACGGCGCCCGCGGAGCTGCCGGCGTCGGTGTTGCCGTAGGCGCCGGCCACGAGGGAGTGGAGCGTGTCGCCGGCCAGCTCGATGCCCGTGACCGCGTAGCCGAGGCGGTCGGAGGAGGCGCCGCTGATGACGGCGTTGGCGCTGCCCAGGTCGGACGGGAACGAGGAGGTGCTGCCGCGCACGAAGTAGACCGCGCCGTTCTGCGCGGTGCCCGCGGTGTAGGCGCCGATGAAAATGTCGTCGAGGCCGCCCACGGAGTTGACGTCGCCCGGGATGGCCACGGCGCAGCCGGCGGCGTCGGAGGAGGAATCGCCGGGCATGTCGTAGAACTCGTCGAGATCGCCGTCGGAGAGCTCGTCCCCGAAGATCAGGTAGGCCATCCCGGCCCCGGAGCCGCCGGTGTCCTCGGCCGGCGCGCCGACCATGATGTCCGCGAGCCCGTCGCGGTCGACGTCGCCGCCGCCCCCGACGCTCCAACCGGCGGCGTCGCCGGCCGCGACCCCCTCGAGGATGAAATCGGCAGCGGACAGGTCGAGGTCGGTCCAGGCCGCGCTTCCGAGCACCACGTAGGCGGCACCGGCGTCGGTGCCGTTGCGGTCGTTGGCCGGGGCGCCGATGAGGACGTCGGCATAGCCGTCGCCATCGACGTCGCCGACGA
Organism: Deltaproteobacteria bacterium; assembly: GCA_041309225.1. Lineage (GTDB taxonomy): Bacteria > Myxococcota_A > UBA796 > UBA796 > JAFGLY01 > JAFGLY01. Next base: position 2,190 of record JBFYZZ010000269.1, read on the forward strand.
CGGCCACGGCGGCGCCCGCCTGGTCGCCGTCGTTCTCGCCGTCGAGGATGGCATCGGCGGAATCGTACGACAGGCTGCCCGATGTGCCGCCCAGGAACACCGCGGCGCTGCCCGCGTCGCGGCCGCCGCCGTCGTCGTAGCGGGCGCCCACGACGAAATCGTCGAGCCCGTCGGCGTCGAGGTCGCCCCCGCCGCCCACGGCGTAGCCGGCCTCGTCGCCCGCGGAGGCGCCGGTGATGGACGCGGTGGCGCTCGTGGTGGCGAGCGTGCCCGTGAGGGTGGATCCGCCGGCGAACAGGTAGGCGGCGCCGGAGCTGGATCCGCCGCCGTCCGCGTAGGGGGCGCCCACCAGGAGGTCGGCCACGCCGTCGCCGCTGGCGTCGCCCGCGGAGGCCAGCGCCCACCCGAAGCGATCCGATGCGGCGGCGCCCTGGAGGGTGGCGTCCGCCCAGTCGTCCTGGGCCATGGTGCCGGCGAGGTGGCGCTCGCCCCAGGGGGTGAAGGTGACGCCGTCGGCCGAGAGGGCGAGCACGCGATCCTCGCAGCCGATCGTGATGCCCGTGGTGCCGTCCTGGATGCCGATGGCGCCGGCCCGACCGTAGGACGTGGTGTTGCTGCCGGTCCACGTCCGGTAGTACTCCATCTCGATCTCGCCGCTCTCGTGGAGCCAGACGCCGAAGTAGTGGGTGCCGGTGGACGTGCTGTCCATGTACACGGCCGCCCACTCGACGTAGACGGCGTCCACGAACTCGTCGTAGTAGACGGCCTCGGAGCGGGAGAAGTCCCACGTGGACCACAACGGGGCGATGAAGGTGCCGGAGGCGGTGCCGTCGCCCACGCAGTCGCCCGAGGAGAACGCCCCGGGCGCGTCGCTGCCGTCGCCCATGGAGATGACGCCGTAGGCGTGGACGGTGATCTCGGAGTAGCTCGTGCCGTAGAAGGGGAAGTCGAACGGCAGCGTGAGGGTGACGTCCTCGTCGGTGCCCAGCTCGAGGTCGGTGCCGTCGAGGCTCCCGATGTTCGCCCAGGAGTACGGGGCGCCGTCGGCTTCGGACACGCTGGTGTAGAGGTAGGTGTCGTCCGCGCCCGACAGCGCGAGCGCCTGCGACGGCACGAACGACAGAACGAGGATCAAGACGGGCGCAGGGCGCATGGGGAGCTCCAGGGACCGGGTGGGCGTCCGACCGACACCGTGCAGTGCGCATCTTAGCACCCGCGCGGGCGGGGAGGAAACCCCGAAACGATCGCAATGTGCTGCGAGGGGCGGTCCGCAATAGACTTCCGTGCTCCCGGAGGCCCCCATGGCCGACGAACTGGACGCCCTGGTCGAGCGGATCGTGGCGCGGGTGCGCGCCCGGCTCGAGGCGGAGGGCGCCCGTCCGCTGCCCGCCGTGACCGGCACCTGGCAGGACGAGTCCGCCCTGAGGCTCGGCGTGGCGCACGGGGCGGATCGCCTGGGCACCGCCGCGCACGGGCCGGCGGGCCCCCTCGCGTCCGATCTCGCGGGCCTCATCGACCACACGCTCCTCAAGCCCACGGCCACGCGCCGCGACATCGAGGCGCTGTGCGAGGAGGCGCGGCGCCACCGGTTCTACTCGGTGTGTGTCAACACCACGTGGATCCCCCTCGTCGTGCGTCTCCTCGAGGGCTCCGGGGTTCGGGCCATCGCCGTGGTGGGATTCCCGCTCGGCGCGGCCAGCACCCAGGCCAAGGTGGCCGAGACCCTCGACGCCGTCCGATCGGGCGCCGCCGAGATCGACATGGTCGTCAACATCGGCAAGCTCAAGGGGGGCGAGTACGACGCGGTGCTGGAGGACGCCCGGGCGGTGGTGCGGGCGGCGCAGGGCCGACCGGTCAAGGTCATCCTGGAGACCTCCCTCCTCACGCGGGAGGAGAAGATCGCCGGCAGCGCCCTCTCCAAGGCGGCGGGTGCGGCCTTCGTGAAGACGTCCACGGGGTTCGCCGGGGGCGGCGCCACGGTCGAGGACGTGCGGCTCCTCCGGGCCGTGGTGGGACCCGAGATGGGGATCAAGGCGTCGGGTGGCGTGAAGACCTCGAGGGACGCCGCCGAGATGGTGGCGGCCGGGGCCGACCGGATCGGCGCCTCAGCCAGCGTGGCCATCGTGACGGGCGGGGAGGGGAAGGGCCCGCCCTGATGCGTGCGGTCGTCGTCGTGCTGGACTCGCTCGGCGTGGGCGCGATGCCCGACGCCGCCGCCTGGGGCGACGCCGGGACCGACACGCTCGGCCACACCGCGGCGGCGGCCGGGGGCCTCGTCCTGCCGAACCTCGCCGCCCTCGGCCTCCTCCATGCCCACCCCCTCCCGGGGATGGCCCCGGCAGCGCCGCCCGAGGCCTCATGGGGCGTCGCGGCGCTGGCCTCCCGGGGCAAGGACTCGGTGGCGGGCCACTGGGAGCTGATGGGCTGCCCGGTCCCCGTGGCCTTCGGCGTGTTTCCCCTGGGCTTCCCGCGGGAGATCCTCGATCCGTTCGAGGCGGCCGCCGGCCTGCCCGTGCTGGGCAACCGGGCCGCCTCGGGGACGGAGATCCTCGCGGAGCTGGGGGCCGAGCACGTCCGCACCGGCCGGCCCATCGTGTACACCTCGGCCGACTCCGTGTTCCAGGTGGCGGCCCACGAGCGCGTGATCCCGCTCGCGCGCCTGTACGCCCTGTGCGAGACCGCGTTTCGGATCTGCACGCCGTACCGGGTGGCCCGGGTCATCGCGCGGCCCTTCGCCGGCGAGCCCGGCACCTTCGCCCGTACCGCGAACCGGAGGGACTTCGCCCTGCAGCCCGACCGCGACACCGTCCTCGACCGCCTCCTCGACGCCGGCCTCGAGGTCACGGGGGTGGGCAAGGTCCCCGACCTCTACGGCGGGCGGGGCTTTACCCGCACGGTCCGGGCGGCCGGAAACGAGGCCGTGGTGGACCGGCTCCTCGCAGCCCTCGAGGACCAGGGGGGGGGGCTCGTGCTCGCCAACCTCGTGGACTTCGACATGGTCTACGGCCACCGCCGGGACCCGGTGGGCTACGCGCGGGCCCTCGAGGCGTTCGACCGGCGCCTGCCCGAGATCCGAGCCCGGATCCGGCCGGGCGACCTCCTCGTGGTCACGGCCGACCACGGCAACGATCCCACCCACACGGGCTCCGATCACACCCGCGAGCACGTCCCGGTCCTGGCCTGGCGGGCGGACCGGCCGCCCGGCCCGCTCGGGCGCCGCGACACGCTGGCCGACGTGGGCGCGACCGTGGCCACGTTCCTGGGCGTGACCTGGCCGGGCCCCGGGCGCGACCTCTTCGCCCCCCCCGGAGCGGCCGGCGCGTGACCTCCTCCATCCACGCCTTCCTCGAGCGCAAGCGCGACGGCGGCCGCCACGACGACGCCGAGATCGAGGCCTTCGTCCGCGGCGTCGTGGCCGGTCGCGTCACCCGCCCCCAGGCCGCCGCCTGGCTGGCCTTCGTCCTGGTCCGGGGCCTCGACGACGTCGAGACCACGGCGCTCACCCGGGCCATGACGGCCAGCGGCCTGCGCCTCTCCTGGGAGGGCCTGTCCGGGCCCTTCGTGGACAAGCACTCGACCGGGGGGGTGGGCGACAAGGTCTCCCTCGTCCTGGCACCGCTCTGGGCCGAGCTCGGGCGCCGGGTCCCGATGGTGAGCGGACGCGGCCTCGGGCACACCGGGGGCACCCTCGACAAGCTCGAGGCCATCCCGGGGTTCCGCTGTACCGACCTGGAACCGGCGCACCTCCGCCGGATCCTCGGGGAGACGGGCTGCTTCATCCACGGACAGACGGCCCGCCTGGCTCCCGCCGACCGCATCCTGTACGCGCTCCGCAACGAGACCTGCACCGTCCCGTCCATCCCCCTCGTCACCGCCTCCATCCTCTCCAAGAAGCTGGCCGAGGGCATCTCGGACCTGGTGCTCGACGTCAAGGTGGGCTCGGGCGCCTTCATGCCCGACCTCGCTTCGGCACGCGCGCTGGCTGTGAGCCTCGTGCGGGTGGGGCGGGAGGCCGGCCTCCGTACCCGGGCGATCCTCACCGACATGGACCAGCCCCTCGGCCGGGCGGTGGGCAACGGGCTGGAGGTGCTGGAGGCCGTCGAGGCGCTCCGGGGGGGCGGCCCGCCCGACCTCTCAGCCTGCACGATCGCGCTGGCGGGCGACGAGCGTGCGGCGTCGCTGCTCCGCTCGGGCCTGGTCCTGGAGCGGTTCCGCCGCATGGTGGCGGCCCAGGGGGGTGACCCGGAGGCCCTCGACGATCCGCGACGCCTCCTCGGGGCCGTGGACGTGGTGGAGGTCCGGGCCGAGCGGAGCGGGGTCCTCGAGCGGTGCGACGCCCTGGGGATCGCCCAGGCGGCCTTCGCGCTCGGGGCGGGCCGCTCGCGAGCTGCGGACCGGATCCACCGGGGTGTGGGGGTGGTGCTGGATCGCAAGCGGGGCGACCCCGTGGCCGCCGGGGACGTCCTCGCGCGGATCCACCACGCCGGGAGGGCCCTCGACGAGGCGATCGCCCACGTGCGGGCCGCCTGCGTCGTGGGAGACGCGCCACCCCCCCCTCGGCCCCTCGTCCTCGAGGTCGTCGAACCGCCCCCGGGATCCGCGAGCGACGCCCACTGAGGGCCCGATCGGCGAGCCGGCGTGACAAACCGACCGACCGGTCAGTCTAAAATCCACGAAGCAGGCGGGTTTTTCGCTGCCGCGTCGCACTTGACCCGAGGGGCCCTCCGGGTGTAGACCTGGGACCGTGCGGAGGAACCGGACATGAGTACCTCCTGTGGTTCTGCCGGCGCCACCGGCGTGGCCGAGATGTCGGCGGCCATGAACGCCCGTCACGACATGCTGCGCCGGGCGAGCCGGGACGTCTTCGAACGGGCCTTCTCGTTCGACCTGCCCACGCAGGTCCGGGCGATGGGCATGATGCCGTACTACCGGGAGCTCACGCGGAACGAGGGGCCGGTCTGCCTGATCGATGGCCGGCAGGCCATCATGCTGGGCTCCAACAACTACCTCGGGCTCACCACGCACCCGGCCGTCCGGGAGGCCGCCTCCCGAGCGGTCCTGGAGGACGGGCCGAGCCTGACCGGCTCCCGCCTGCTCAACGGCACCACGACCGCCCACATCGCGCTGGAGCGCAAGATCGCCAGGTTCTTCGGCCGGGAGGACGCCCTCGTCTTCACCACGGGGTACCAGGCCAACGTCGGGGTGATGACGGCCTTCGCGACCCAGGAGACGACGGTGGTCCTGGACCGCCACTGCCACGCCTCCATCCAGGACGGCGCCCGCGCGGCCCGTGCCCGGATCGAGTGCTTCCAGCACAACGACGTCGCGGATCTCGAGACGATCCTGGACCGGGTCGCCGAGGAGGGTCCCTGCATCGTCATGGTGGACGGCCTGTACTCCATGGAGGGGGACATCGCGCCCCTGCCCGCGCTCGCCGAGAGCTGCCGGCGTCACGGCGTCCGCTTCGTGGTGGACGAGGCCCACTCGCTGGGCGTGCTGGGCGCCACGGGCCACGGCACCGAGGAGCACTTCGGCTGTCCGGGCCTGGCCGACCTCCTGACCGGCACCTTCTCGAAGTCGCTCGCGTCCATCGGCGGCTGGGTCGCCGGCGATGCGCGGGTCATCGACTGGATGCGGTTCTTCGGGCGGTCCATGGTCTTCTCGGCCTCGACCCCCCCGGCCCAGCTCGCGGCGGCGAGCACCGCCCTCGACCTCCTCCAGGCCGAGCCGTGGCGGGTGGCCAAGGTGAACGAGAACGGCCGGTTCTGGCGCGAGGGGCTGAAGCGGGCCGGCTTCGACGTGGGTGACAGCGTCTCCCCGATCGTGCCGGTCGCGGTGGGCGACGACTTCACCTGCATCCTGGTGGGCAAGGCCCTGCTCGACGCCGGCGTGTACGTGAATCCCGTCGTCTACCCGGCCGTGCCGCGCGAGAAGGCCATGCTGCGGACCAGCGTCATGGCCACCCACGAGCGGCACCACCTCGAGACCGCGCTGGAGATCATGGAGGCCGTGGGTCGGAACGTGGGCCTGCTGAAGGGGTGACGCGGCTGGGGGGGGTTAGGAGCCCTCCACCCCGAGCCCGCCGCCCTCGCCCATGCACATCCGGAAGCTGGAGATCCACGGCTTCAAGTCGTTCCCGGACCGGACCGTGTTCCACTTCGGGCCCGGCATCTCGGGGGTGGTGGGCCCCAACGGGTGCGGCAAGTCCAACGTCGTTGACGCCGTGAAGTGGTGCATCGGGGAGCAGTCGCCGCGAGCGCTCCGGGGGCAGGTCATGGAGGACGTGGTCTTCCACGGGGCCGAGGGCCGGCCCGCCATGACCCTGGCCGAGGTCCGTCTCACGCTGGTGGCGGGCGACCGGCCGTTCCCGGGCGACTGGGCGCGGTTCGAGGAGGTCGAGGTCACGCGGCGCATGAGCCGGGGGGGCGCCTCGGACTACCTCCTCAACCAGGAGCGGGTCCGCCTCCGCGACGTCCACGACCTCCTGCTCGACACCGGCGCGGGCGCGAGGTTCTACGCGTTCATCGAGCAGGGCCGGATCGGTGGGATCGTGGAGTCCACGCCCGAGCAGCGCCGGGCGCTGCTCGAGGAGGCGGCCGGCATCTCCCGGTTCAAGGCCCGGCGGGCCGAGACGCTCGCCCGGCTGGACACCACGCTCGACAACCTCCAGCGCTCGGCCCACGTGCTCGAGGACCTGGAGACCCGGCTGGAACGCCTGGGCCGGCAGGTGGAGCAGGCCGCGCGCTACCGCCGCTACCGGGCCATCGCCCGGCAGGGGGCGCTGGTGCTCGCGCTCGCCCGCGCCACGGGGCTCCTCGCCGATCGCCGGGCCCTGGCCCGCGACCAGCAGGCGGCGGCCGCCGCGCTGGAGACCTCCGGGCGGGACCTCGCGCGCCGCGAGGGCGACCTGGCCCGGGACCGCGAGGCCGTCGAGGTCCAGGAGCGGGTCGTGGGCGGCATCCGCGACGAGCTGGCCGAGCTGGAGGCCTCGCGTCGTGAGCACGAGTCCGCCCGGCTCTACCAGGATCGCGAGGCCGGCGACCTCGCGGAGCGGGCCGGCCGGCTCGCGGCCGAGGTCCTGACCGCCGAGGCGCGACGGGCGCAC
>JBFYZZ010000270.1:0-14635 GCA_041309225.1 Deltaproteobacteria bacterium
GGGCCGTGGCGGGCGTGCCCGGGCCGCTCCCCCGCCCCCGCCCCGCCGCGCCCCGGCCGCCGCGTGGCCTGGTGGATCTCCTCCTCGAGGTGTCGGCGTGACGCCCGACCTCACCAATCTCCCCAATCCCGAGGGTCCGCTCACGGGCCCGATGAGCGGGCGCTCCATCATCGGCGAGGTGACCGAGGCCCTCCACCGCTTTCTGCTCGAGGGCTACGACCTGTCCGACCAGCCGCCGCGCATGGAGGAGGACCTCTCCTTCGTCCCGAAGGACCGCGAGGAGGTCGTCTACGTCTACATGTACCGGGCGGCCCAGAACACCTCGCTCCAGAACCGCAAGCGCCTGCGCGTGGCCCCCATCCTCATGGGCGACCCGGAGGACGGCGCGCCGGTGTTCTACCACCGGCCGCCCCTCATCCTCGACCTCTTCTACCTGGTGATGGTGCACGCCAAGTTCCGGTCGGACGCCGAACGCCTGCTCGGATGGGTGATTCTCCGCCTGAACGAGGCCACCCACTTGATCTACCGGCCGAGGCGCTTTATCCTCCCCGACGGCCGCGAGGTGGACTCCCTCGGGCGGCCGTACGATGCCCACGTCAGAGACGGCGGCGAGGAACTCTGGTTGGAGAAGGTCTCGCTCGCGCTGATCGATGATCTCACCGTGGGAGACGGCATCAACCTCTTCACGCTCCTCGAGGCACCCTACCGCCCTTTCCTGTGCTACCGGGCGCGGGTGGCGCTCGATGGTCCCATCCTGGCGAGCCGGGGTGGGACCACCGTCCGCTTCCCACCCCTGGAAGCCCGGGGCCAGGGGGACTCCAGGACCAACGCCGAGTCACCGTCCGGGCGGATCAAGGGCCCGAAGGGCGTTCCTCCGCCCGCCCGGACACCACCGGGGCCACCCGCCCACCGCATCCGTCGGGTCACCGACGCTGAAGCAGAACACGAGGAGTGAGGTCAGCGATGGAATACCACACCCCAGGCGTCTTCATCCGCGAGGTCGACAGCGGTCCCAAGCCGATCGCCTCGGTTCCCACGTCCGTGCCGGGCTTCCTCGGGCTCTTCAAGTACGAGCCCGGCGTGGACGCCGTGGCCATCACGGGCTTCGACGGCTCGAAGGAGATCTCCGGCCGCGTCGTGCCCCAGCTGGTGGACACCAAGGGCGGCGTCAAGGGCGAGGGTGCGGAGGTCACCACCGCCCTCGTCGAGGCGTTCCGATTCAAGCGCACCCAGGTCAAGGACGTCAAGGCCCTCCTCGAGCTGTACGGAGCCCCCAAGGCCGGCAAGGAAGCGCCGCGCTTCGAGGCCGGCAGCAAGAAGGGCACGGTCAAGATCACCTGGGATACCCGATCCGTGGAGCTCCCCGAAACGGTGGTGAGCCTCGAGGGCAAGGTCGTCTCCGACAACGACAAGGCCGTGGAGGACCTCCTCAACCAGGTCCACGTCGCCTTCGAACTCGAGAAGGTCGGGCCCAAGCCCAAGTCCGCGGCCGACGTGCTCAGCGTCTACGGCTACGCCTTCAAGGCCGCCACCGGCACGGCCATGCGGACCGAGTACTCGGTCCCGCCCGTGGCGGTCACCAACAAGGCCGAGTTCTTCCGCTGGCTCCAGTCGTTCTTCGCCGAGTACCTGCTCCAGACCAAATCCGTCGAGGAGCTGGTCGGGCGCTCGTTCGCGGACGTGGACGAGGCGGCCGACGCCGTGTTCGAGGCCCTCGGCCGCGACGAGGCGCTCAAGGCCATGTTCAAGGACTGGCTCTCCCATCCGCACGCCTTCAACTTCGTCGCCTCGGTCAACGGCTTCTTCGACAACGGCGGCGGCAAGGCGTACGTCTACCTCATGGGCGTCGGGAACCTGGACTGCTCCATCCGGGAGAACCAGGCCGACAAGCTGGGCCTCTACGCCTTCGACGACATCGACGACATCGCGCTCATGGCGGCGCCCGGCCTCTCCCCGCAGCAGCAGAAGGAGATGCTGGAGATGTGCGAGGTCCGCAAGGACCGCTTCGCCATCCTCGACGGCCCGATCGTGTCCGACGGCGGCATGGACATGCCCGCCTCCAACAAGGGCTACGGCGCCATGTACGTGCCGTGGCTCAAGATCACCCGCCCGTCCTGGTACACCGCGGCGCAGGACCACATCAAGGTCACGGGCCCCAACCGCCGCAAGCTGATCAAGACCAGCGCGAACGAGGCCTACGTCCCGCCGTCCGGCCACATCGCGGGCCTCTTCGCCCGCGTGGACGGCGAGCGCGGCGTCCACAAGGCGCCGGCCAACGAGCTGGTCCTCGGCATCACCTCGCTGTCCCAGAACATCAACCGGATCGAGCAGGGCCAGTACAACGACCGCGGCATCAACGTCATCCGGATCTTCAAGGACCGCGGCACGCGGGTCTGGGGCGCGCGCACCCTGGGCACCATGAGCGACGCGTCGTGGAAGTACATCAACGTCCGCCGGCTGTTCATCATGGTCGAGCAGTCCATCATGATCGGCAGCCAGTGGTCCGTGTTCGAGCCCAACGACTACGCCCTCTGGAAGAAGCTCACCCGGGACGTCCGCGCGTACCTCCTCCGCATCTGGCGGTCGGGCGCGCTCTTCGGCAAGACCGCCGAGGAGGCGTTCTACGTCAAGTGCGACGATGAGACCAACCCCCGGTACCTCATCGACGCCGGCCAGGTGAACGTGCAGATCGGCATGTGCCCCGTGAAGCCCGCCGAGTTCGTCATCTTCAGCATCGGTCAGTGGGACGGTGGCGCCCTCATCGAGGACTAGCCCCACAGACTGTTGACCCCACGCCGGCCCGCAGGCCACCGCGTTCCGGTACACCCCAAGGAGAGATCCACCCATGCCCACCGAAGAACTCTTCGGATCCTACCACTTCCTGCTCGAGATCGAGGGTGTCACCAGCGACACCAAGGTCATCGTCGGCGGTTTCAAGACCGTTTCCGGCATGGACTCCGAGACCGAGGTCATCGAGTTCAAGCAGGGCAACGACATGGTCGTGCGCAAGAAGCCCGGCCGCACCACGTACGCCAACATCGTCCTCGAGCGCGGCTACACCGCGACGGACGACCTCTGGAACTGGCGCAAGAACATCGAGGACGGCAAGATCGACCGGCGCGCCGGATCGGTCATCATCCTCGACCAGGACGGCCAGAGCGAGGTCGCCCGGTACAACTTCTTCGAGGGCTGGCCGTGCAAGTGGTACGTGCCTGACATGGACTCCGACAAGTCCTCCATGGCCATCGAGAAGATGGAGATCGCCGTCGAGAAGATCGAGCGCGCCTGATGGACCTGAAGACCGAGTACGAGTTCATCCTCCCCCGTGGCTACGTCGACAAGGACGGCACCGTCCATCGGCATGGCGTGATGCGCCTCGCGAACGCAAGGGACGAGATCGCACCCCTCAACGATCTCAGGGTCCAGCGGAACCGGGCGTATCTCATCATCGTGCTGCTGAGTCGGGTGATCACGAAGCTCGGTGACCTGCCCGAGGTGAACACGGGCGTGATCGAGAGCCTCTTCGCCGGCGACCTCAGGTTCCTGGAGGAGATGTACAACCGCATCAACGAGGACGAGGCGGTTGTGAAGGTGACCTGCCCCGAGTGCGGCGCGAGCTTCGAGAAGGAGTTCGGCCGCCTGGGGGAATCGTCAGCTACCCCTTGAACGACCTTTTCAAGGAGGTAGCTTTCATCGCCTACCATTTCCACTGGGACCAGGAGACCCTCCTGTCGATGTCGCACAAGGAACGTCATTCCTGGGTGAAGGAGATCTCGGCGATCAACGAGAAGATCAACGCTACCCGATGAGAAGACCCCGCCACCTCCCCAGGGTGGCGGGGCTTCCCCGCCCTGGACATCCATGCGACCCGGCATCACGGTACAGCACGCGAGCCTCCCCCAGCGGCGCCTGGGGCTGGTGCGGTGCGACATCACGGGTCTCGTGGCGGCCGTCCTCCGGGACCACTGGCCCCCGGGCGCCGCCACGGGCGACGTGATCGAGGCCCGCTTCCAGCGCTCGGACGATCTCTGGGAGGATCCGCTGCAGGCGCGGATTACCCCCGTCGCCGCGAGAGCGGCGGCCTCCTTCTTCGAGAACGGCGGAGAGGTGCTCCAGGTCTTCGGCGTGTGCCTCGAGACCCTGGACCAGATCGCCGCCCCGTCCGTGGAAGACGGCCCCCTCACCCACCTCTTCCAGCGTCTGCGGACCGAGGACGACCTCGGGCTGCTCATCGCGCCCGATGCCGCCACGCTCCCCGTCACCGGGCACGCGACCGGCGACGTCCGGTGCGCGGGGGAGCCCCTCTGGGGGCACCTCCTCGAGCACTGCCGGCAGATGTCCAACCGTTTCCTCGTGCTCGACACGCCCCGGGGTCTGCACGAGGAGCGGTTGTTCCGGTGGATCCGCCGCATGTCGGAGGAATCCCCCCAGACCCGCTCCTACGGCGCCGTGTACTACCCCTGGCTCCAGCACGGGGACGAGTGCTACGCGACGTCGGGGGCGATGGCCGGCATCTACGCCCGCCTGGAGCGCGAGCACGAGCCCTTCGGCGTCGCCTGGCCCCCGGCGAACGTCCCGATCCGGGGGGCCACCCACACCGAGGTGGACCTGGACTGGCGGGAGGTGGCCTCCCTGGCCGAGCACCACGTGAACCCGATCGTCATCCAGGTGGGCCGGGGCGTGGTGGTGTGGGGCGCCCGCACGCTGTCCCGCGATCCGGCGTTCGTCCACATCAACAGCCGTCGCATCGTCTCCATGGTGTCCGAGCAGCTCCGCCGGGACACCGAGTGGGCGGTGTTCGAGCAGAACGCTCCCCCCACCTGGCAGGTCGTCGAGCGCGACACCGGGGTGCGCCTCGAGGAGTTCTGGCGGGCCGGCCTCATCGCGGGCGACGCGCAGAACGGCGAGTACGAGGTCAAGTGCGACGCCGAGACCAACCCCCGGTCCGAGCGGGAGACCGGTAGACTGAACGTACAGGTCCGCCTGCGCCCCATCGGCACGACGGAGCACATCACCATAGATCTCCGCCTGGGCGCCCCGACGACCTGATGGAGGCCGACATGGACGAGTCCAAGACCCGGACGGACGCTGCCGCGAAGCTGCTCCTCGACCCCGAGGGCAACATGCTCTTCCGGCTCGAGATCGATCAGGTCGAGATCGCGGCCTTCATGGAGTGCAGCGGCTTGAGGACCTCCACCGAGGTCTTCGAGATCCAGGAGGGCGGCCTCAACCAGTACGTCCACAAGCTCCCCGGCCAGTCCCGCTGGGAGAATATCGTCCTGCGCTACGGCGTCACCGCCGACACCACGCTGCTCCAGTGGCGGAACGAGGTCCTGCAGGACCAGTTCGCCGCCCGGAGGAACGGCGCCATCGTGCTGAAGAACCTCGCGAACGAAGAGGTGCGCCGCTACTCCTTCAAGAACGCCTGGCCCGTGGCCTGGGAGGGCCCCGCCTTCAACTCGGGCGGCGCCGAGCTGGCCATCGAGATGCTCGAGATCGCCCACCATGGCATCGAGGTCAAGTGACGATGCCCCGTTCGCGTCCCGGGGAGCGCCTGGCCGACCGGCTCACCGGCCGGCTCGCCGAGCGTCCCGAGCGCCACCCCCGCCCGGAGGCACCCTCCGGCGACGCGGAGGCCGCGCCGGCCGCCGATCCGCTCGGTGAACTCGGCCGGGCGGACACCCCCGAGGCGGTGCTCGCCGCCGTCGCCCGGCCCGGCGCCGGCGAGCTGCCCGTCCCCATCCGCGACCTGGTGGAGCGCATCCAGCGGGAAACCGATCGCTGGGCGCGCGCCACCACCCGGCGCCGCCGGTCGGCCGGGCCACGGGGGGCGCAGGAACGACCGGCCGCCGGGTCCCCCGAGGTGGCCGGCCCCGTACCGGACGAGCGCATGGAGCGTCTCGTCCGCCGCCTCGTCCAGCTGGTGCACCTCGCCGAGACCGATCGCCGGCGCCACGAGGCCCGCCGCCGGGTCCGGATGGCCGAGGCCAGCCAGGAGGCCGTCCAGGAGGCCGCACCCAGGGCCGGGGCGGAGGCCGCCGCCGGGGAGGAGCCGCCCGACCTGGAGGCCCTGGGCCGGCAGGTCCTCGAGGCGATGACCCGCATCCTCGAATCCCGCCAACAGCGGCGGCAGGAGGAGCCCGATGTCCGCGACGTTCAGTGGTAGCCCGGCCAAGGCCACCTTCCAGGCCCTCGAGGGGGAGAACCAGGCACCCTTCCAGGTCCAGTACAATCCCAAGGACCTCCAGGTCGACCGCACGGTCACCTGGGGGGAGCACGAGGAGAGCGGCCAGGGCCAGGGCGCCCTCGAGTTCCAGAAGGGCGAGTCCCTGGCCGTGACCATGGAGCTCGTCTTCGACACCACCAACGAGTCGGCGGTCAAGGACGTCCGCACCGCGTGGGTCAACGGGCTCCTGGCCATGACGAACCCGCAGGTCCAGGCCGAGAGCGGGGAGCAGGAGGAGGAGGGGGAGAAGCTCCGACCGCCCAAGATCCTCTTCTCCTGGGGCTCCTTCGAGCTCACATGCGTGATCGAGTCGATCCGTACCCAGTACCTTCTCTTCGCCGGCGACGGCACGCCGCTCAGGGCCAAGTGTACGGTCCAACTCAAGGAGTGGACCGAGACCAGCTTCGATGAGGCGACCGGCGGAGGACGGTGGGCTGGGAACGCGATCCAGCTGGTGGAGGCCAAGGCCGGCAGCCTCCCGGCCAACGTGGCCTGGAAGGCCCGAACCCCGTGGCGGAACATCGCCAGGGACAACAACGTGGACGATCCCATGGAGGAGTTCACCCCGGGGACCGAGGTCGTGGTCCGGAAGAAGTAGCCGGCCCGACCCGCGGCGAGGTAGCGCATGCCGACCCAGGACACCCAGTCACGAAACGCGACGTCCTTCGAGATCAAGATCCAGGACCAGACCTACACGCAGGCCGAGACCCAGGGCGTCCAGGCCCTGGTGATCGAGGACCACGTGGACATGGTGGCCATGCTCACGCTGGAGATCGGCGGCGCAGAGGGACAGCCAGCCTGGAACGTCGAGATCGGGCAGGAAATCGAGGCGAAGGTAGGGGGCAAGACCTCCACCCTCTTCAAGGGCCACGTGACCGCCCTCGAGCCCGCGTGGGACGCCGCCGGCGGCGCTCGCCTCGTGATCCGGGCCCTCGATCCGCTCCACAAGCTCGGACGGGGCCGCAAGACCAGAACCTTCCTGGACATGACCGACTCCGCCATCGTGAGCGCCGTCGCGTCCGAATGCGACCTGAGCGTGGACGCGGACTCCACCTCCGAGACGCACAAGTACGTGCTGCAGCGCAACGAGAGCGACATCGCCTTCCTGAAGCGTCTCGCGGCCCGCAACAACTGCCACCTCAGGCTCGAGCAGGGATCCCTGGTCTTCAAGAAGAACGAGTACAGCGGCGAGGAGATCACCCTCACGCTCGGCCAGAACGTCCAGGCCCTCAGGATCTCGGCCAACACCGCGGACCTGGCCGACAAGGTCGTGGTGCTGGGGTGGGACCCGGCGGCCAAGGACAAGGTCGAGGGGAGCGCCTCGTCCGTGCCCGGCATCGGGGCGGGCTCCATCGGCATCACCCTCGCCAGGGAGAAGTTCGGCGACCACTGGACCTACGTCACGGACGTCCCGGTCACGACCGCCAGCCTCGCCACCGCGATCGCCGAGGCCGAGCTGGAGCGGATCGCGCGCCAGTTCGTGCGGGGCACCGGCACCATCTACGGCGACGACCGCGTACGGGCCGGCGCCAACGTCGTCCTCGAGGGCTTCGGCACCCCCTGGAACGGCAAGTACTACGTCATGGCCTCGCGACACGTGATCAGCGCGCAGACGGCCTACACCACCGAGTTCACCTTCTGCAGCAACTCCTTCGGGTCCTCGGCGTGACGACCCGGGTACAGAGGCCCACCCCATGACGGTGCGCAAGGAATTCCTGGGACGCGGATGGGCCTTCCCGTTCCGCTTCGACGCGGCGAGGGGGGGGGTCGCCCTGTCCGAGTACGAGGAGAACATCCGGCAGGCCATCACGGTCATCCTCGGGACCCGGCCGGGGGAACGCCTCACGCTGCCCGAGTTCGGGTGCCGCATCCACGAGCTGCTCTTCGCCCCCAACACGCGGGCCACCGCCGCCATGGTGGCCTACCACGTGGAACAGGCCCTCAAGCGCTGGGAGCCGCGCATCCAGGTCACCGCGGTCCACGCCCGACCCGGCGATGCCGGTGAGCTCCAGGTGGAGGTGGACTACCGCATCATCTCCACCAACAGTCCCCAGAACCTCGTCTACGTCCTCTCCAACGGAAGCCGCCGCTGATGCCCATCAAGCCTCCCAACCTGGATGACCGCAGGTACGTGGACCTCATTGCCGAGGCGCGCACCCTCATCCCCCAGTACTGCCCGGAGTGGACGAACCTCAACGATGCCGATCCCGGCATGACCCTCGTCCAGCTGTTCGCCTGGATGACGGAGATGATCGTCTACCGGCTGAACCGCGTGCCGGACAAGACCTACATCCACTTCCTCAACTTCATCGGTGAGGAGCGCCGGCCCGCCCTGCCCGCCTTGGCCCCCGTGACGTTCAGCGCCCGGACGGACCAGCCGGTGGACCTCGCAGCCTTCACGCGCGTGGCCACCCGACAGCACCCGGACCAGCCCTCCCTCCCGTTCCTCACGGTCTCGCCGATCACGGTGCACGGCGCCACCGTCAAGCGAGTGATGGCGGTGCGCGGCGGACGCCGGCCCGCGGTCCGGGAGATCCCGTTCACCCCGATCGAGAACCACCCGTCCGCGCTCGTCTTCGGCACCGCCCGCGGGGTCCAGGTCTTCGATCTCGACCCCGTGGAGGCGGGTCCCGAGTCCTACACCCCCCACCAGTACCTCTACGTCAACCACGACGACTTCCGCCTCATGGACTTCGATCCCGAGGAGGAGGGGCGCCCGTACGGGTGCGTCCACGTCCGGCGCACCTCGGACGACGCGCTCTCGGTCGTGGGGATGTTCGACTGGGAGTACCCGACGGCCGAGGGCTGGGCGCCCATCGTGCTGGACACCGAGCCCGAGGAGGTGCTCGGCATGCCGGTGATGACGATCCGCGGTGCCATGCCCGGCATCCGGCCCCTCGAGGACTTCCACCTGTCCGAGACCCCCATCCAGCTCCCCGAGACGGTGAAGGAGGAGCGCTGGTGGATCCGCGGCCGGCTGGCCTACGAGCGGTGGCTGGCGGACCGGATGCAGGAGGACCTCGAGGTGTCGTGGCGCGACGACCGGGGGGGTGCCCCCCGGCCGATCAACAACTGGGAGGTGAGCGCCTCGGGACGCACCATGCTGTTCGCCCTCCAGGACGTCCCCCCCATCCGGGGCGGCTGGACCGTGCGCCTCGCCCTGGTGGACCGCGGGCTCCCCGCGGGCCGGAACGGATACCTCCCCGCCTACCGCTGGTCCTACCGCCGCGGGGACACCTGGGAGCCCATCCCGTCCGAGCGCGTCCGGATGGAGAACGCCGTCGTCGTGCTCACGGGCCCCATGACCGACATGGCCACCGACGGCTTCAACCTCCGGGCCGAGCGCATCGAGACGGTCCACCTCCGCGGGATCTGCCCGGATCTCGACCTGGACCTCACCTGGATCCGGCCGGTGGAGGTCTCCATGTTCGCGGGCGACGACCCCCGCCGTCTGGAGGCCATGCTGCCGGACGAGGCGCCCTGGTCCCCGTTCCAGATGAGTCCGACCATCTCGCCCACCATCGGGCGCAAGTGGTACGTCGGCAGCGACCTCTTCGAGAACCGGCGCCAGGCTCCCGTCCTCGTCGAACTGGAGCTGGCCTTCGAGGTGAACGGCGAGCCCGTGGTGGAGCCGGTGGACGACTACGTCCTGCAGCTCACCTACAAGGCGCAGGACAACTGGCGCGTGGTCTGGAGCGAGGACAAGCGGTTCGCGGGATTCACCTTCTCCGCGTTCGACGAGGAGGGTGCGAAGAAGGCGGGGCGCCGCCACATCCGAATCGTGCTCGATCCCAAGACCCAGCTCAAGGGACTCGCCCGCCACGACGTCGGCGGCCGGGAGAGCACCTGGATCCGCTTCGAACTGGTGAAGAGCAACCTCACCCACACCGAGAAGGACAAGACGCGGCATCCCGTGGTGCCGCGCATCCACGCGGTCCGCCTGGGGGCCGACAAGACGCTGGGGGACGGGACCTTCGAGCAGCCGATGCCCGGCCCCAAGATGAGCGAGCTCGACTACCGGCCCCTGAACCGGCGGCTCACGCGGATCCTCACGCGGGCGACCGGGCGCCTGGCCGAGTTCTACCCCTTCTACCCGTTCATCGAGCTGGACCAGGAGAACCTCGCCTTCTACATGGAGTTCGACAAGCCCCTCCCCCGGGCCAGCCGGCACGCCATCCAGTTCCGCTGCCGTGGCGAGGCGTTCCTGCCCTCCGGCACGCAGGTGGACTGGGAGGTCCTCGAAAAGCGCGACTTCGGGCGGACGTCCTGGCAGCGCATCCGCTCCTCCTCCACGCCGCAGGCCGGAGGGGACCAGCCGGTGTACGACTTCACCGGGACTGGGGAATTCGCCTTCGCCTTCCCGGATCCGCCCCCCGTACCGGACGAGGGGTTCTGGATGCGGGCCCGGTTCGTCCTCCCCGAGGGCCTGGCGGCCGATCGGTTCCCGGCTGTCCCTCCCCTGACCCACCTCCTCCTGAACACGGTGGACGCGGTCAACCTGGTGACGCTCAACATCGAACGGTTCTCGGGCTTCGGGGTGCCCCACCAGGTCCTCCAGCTGAGGCGCAAGCCCATCTACGTGCACCACGGCGAGTCGGAGCGCGTACCGTTCCCCCGGCCCGAGGCGTTCACCGACATCCGGGTCTGGGTGCAGGGCGAGGACGGGACCCGGGAGGAGTGGTTCCCCGCCCGGCAGGGCAACCTGCTCACCGCCACCAAGGACGACCGGCTCTTCGTGGTCGATCCGGTGGAAGGCACCCTCACGTTCGGCAACGGCATCCGCGGCCGCATCCTGCCGGTGGGCAACGGCAACGTGCAGGTGGAGGTGTACCACGCGATCCCCGGGGCGGTGGGCAACGTCGCCTCCGGTACCATCGAGGTGCCCGAGGGGCGCACCGAGTCCGTCCGGGTGACCAACCTCCTGCCGGCCACGGGCGGCCGCGACGCCGAGACCATCGAGGAGATCGTCCGCCGGGCGCCCAGCCTGCTCACCAGCCGCGACCGGGCCGTCACCCGCTCGGACTTCGAGGTCATCGCCCGGGAGGCGTCGGGCGAGGTGGCACGAGCCGCCTGCAGCGGCGAGATGCGGGACGACGGCTCCGTGGAGGTGGTGATCCTGCCCCGCCGCCGTGAGGGCGAGGAGGTCCCCGACCCCTTCCTCTCCTCGGGCCTGCGGGACCACGTCCGCGCCTACCTCAAGCGTCGCAGCCTCATCAACGTGGACCCGGTGGTCCGCCTCGCCTGCTTCCGCCCCATCGACGTCTCGGTCCTCCTAAGGCTCAGGCCCAACGCCAACATCCTGGTGGTCCGGGAGCAGGCCATCGCCTGGATCCGGCGGTTCCTGGACGCCTACGACGGCGGCTTCGACAAGGACGGTTGGCCGTTCGGCGGCACCCTCTACGCCCAGGACCTGGCCCGCCTCGTCGCGGACCTGCCCGACGTCCGTCACGTGGCGCAGGTCCGCCTCTACGACATGGCGGATCCGGCGCGGCAGCGCGAGGGTCCGGGCTGGGAGCAGGGCGAGGGCGTCGAGAGCCTCCAGCAGGAAGGCCACGATCTCTTCCTCGTCCGGCGCATCCGGGTCCTGGCCGAGGAGGCCGGCGCATGACCCGCGCGGGCCGCCTCGCCGTCCGTCGCACGGGTGCCCTCGGCCCACCCAGGAGCGATCTGCAGGCCATCGAGGAGGTGGTGCGCGTGAGCTTCCCCGTGCAGGCCGCGCGCATCCACCTGAGGCGGCACCTCGGCAACGAGATCCAGGTCCGGCTCGTGGAGGCGATCCGCGGCGAACGCCTGGGGCACGTGCGGGCGGCCGAGATCCTGCCCGCCGGGGGTGGGGCGCCCATGATCGTCCGTGCGGTCCGCACGCTCCCCGACGGCTCCCCCGCCTCGTTCTACACCCCCGAGGAGCAGGTCACCGTGACCACCACGGTCGAGGCGCCGGGCGGGATCCGCTTCACGCCGTCCCCGCGGGACGTGATCCTGCTCCAGGTGCCCGTCCGGGGGTACACGCGCTACCTCCCCGCCATCTACCAGGGGCAACCGCTCGTCAGCCGGCGGGACGTGGTCCAGCTCGACGAGACCGCTGCCCGGCGACTCGGGCCGCGCGCACCGGTCGCGATCGAGGCCGAGCCCGACGACAGCGAGGTCTTCCGTCGCTTCCTCTTCGTCTTCCAACACCTCATGACCACCGTGCTGGACAAGGTGGACCGGATCTCCTCGCTCACGAATCCCATCACGGCCGATCCGCAGTTCCTGCCCTGGATCGCCTCTTGGGTCCACTTCGAGCTGGACGCCTCGCTCCCGGTCCACCAGCAGCGGGAGCTGGTGCGTCGGGCCATCCGCCTCTACCGCAACCGGGGCACCCGCGAGGGCATGGAGGACATGGTCCGGGTGCTGACGTCGGCCCCCGTGCAGGTCCTCGAGCGGGAGAAGCCACCCCCCGCGACGCTGGGCAGGATGTACCTGTCCGGCGGGCGGGATCTCGCCGCCCGCTACCTCAAGGGCGAGCCTCGGGTCCACTTCCTGATCCCCCTCCACCGCCAGCACACGCGCTACTTCGCCCTGGCCCTCGAGTCCCGGGGCCGCTTCGAGCGCCGGTTCGGCGAGCGGGCGGTGGAGGTGCTCCGCCGCATCGCGCGCATCGTCACGGCGGAGAAACCCGCGCACGTGCTCTTCACCATCCGCTTCGACGAGACCTGACCCCCTCAGCGACGCCGCCCGCGGCGTCGGAGAACCGGCCGATGCAGAACCCCTTCCAGCTGACCCGGCTCCACCCCTTCGAGGGCCTGTGCCTCACCGCGCAGGACCTCCGGGACGACCAGGAGTACCACCGCCGCGCGCTCCGCCGGCACCACTTCTTCCTCCACGGCAACGGCATCGTGCAGGGCCTCCAGGTGGAGCTCCAGCAGCGGAAGGAGAAGTACGTCGCCATCATCCAGGCGGGCCTCGGGCTCACCGCCATGGGTCAGGGCGTCCTCCTCCCAGACGCCGCCGCGGTGCCGCTCGAGGTCCCCAAGCAGGACGGCGAGTACGTGCTCTGGCTGTTCCACGTCGAGTACCCGGACGAGGGGGAGATGCGACCGGTGTTCGACACCACCGAGGAGCAGCCGGCGCGCGTCCAGGAGCGGAGCGCCCCCCGCCTGCACGTGCTGGGGGAGGAGCAGCCGGACGCGGTGGCACTCTGCCGCATCAACGTACGCCTGGGCCGGATGGTCCAGGTACAGCTCCCGGTCCCCCGCGCCGGCAGCCACGCGCGGGCCGCCGAGTCCTACCTGAAGCCGCGCGTCATCGAGTACATCCGGCTCAACAAGAAGATCCTGCAGAGCCTGTTCCGCACGGCGCTGCTCAAGGAGCTGGGCCTCGCCTCTCTGGGCTTCTACTCGGCACTGGTGGGCTCCGAGCTCCTCCTCATCGAGGAGGGGACGTCCGATCGGGTCCTGTACCGGACGGCCGGCTCGCTCATCGCGTACGGGCACGACTTCTTCGACCCGCTGCCCGCCACGACGGACCGGATCGACAAGTACAAGGAGTTCGTCCGCCGCGTGAACGCCGAGGTCCCGGGCGCCGACCAGGGGGACGAGGTGTGGCTCAGGTGGTTCGAGAAGTTCGAACGCCTGCTCCAGCCGCTCTCCAAGATCGTGGAGGAGCTGGATCGCACCGTGGAGGCCCAGCGGTAGCGCCCCATGCCCGAAACCGAATCCCGCCAGACCGTCCAGGTCCGGGTGCAGGTCGTGGACCTGCGTTCCTTCACGCTCGACCTCGTGGTGCCGACCTACCTGCCGGCCCGGGATCTCACGCATCGCATCGCGCGGGACGCGGGGCTCGAGTCCCACTGGCCGGACGGGCGGCGGCGGCTCTACTGGCTGCGGGCGCGGGGACGGCTCCTGGGAGACGACGAGAAGCTCGGCGACCTCGGCATCGTGGCCGGCGAGCTCGTCTACCTCCTGCCCGAGCCGCCGGCGGGCTCCGGGATCGTGGAGCAGGTTCCCGACCACCCCCCCACCCACGAGTACGCCGGCCGGGGCATCGGGGCCCTGCTGGCCAGCATCGCCGTGGTGTGCGCCTGGAGCCTCGGCTGGGGCGTGGCCCTGTCCGTGGACCGCTCCCTCCCGGTCGTGATCCTCCCGGGCCTGGGCCTCGGCTTCCTCGCCGCCTCGCTCGCCCGGCACGCCTGGGGGGGGACCGCCTCGCGCCTCCGCGTGGTGCTGACCGGGCTCGTGCTCTTCGTCGCCCTGGCCGGCCTGGCCCTCGCCGCGCCCGTCTACCTCGAGCGCGTGGCGATCGGTTCCCTCGCCGCGCAGGCCGTTCCCGGCTTGGGTGCGGGGCTGGTGGGCGTCGTCCTGGGCTGGTTGGCGTGGTGGGGCGCGGTGGAGCCGCTGCCCGCGGCCGCCCGCGCCCAGGCCGCGGCGG